>JAHEBN010000126.1 GCA_024645245.1 Jiulongibacter sp.
AAAGACTAAAAAATCCGACGGACGGAGAATATAAAAACTACAAATATCCCGATTACATTGATGTTCCTTTTGATCCTGAAAATGACGAATATCCGTATCCAATAGATGCTATAGATATGACTTATGATGGTTTGCACCCTTCTGATAAAGGTAATGTGGTAATAGCTAAAATGTTGGTGAAGGTTTTTAGCAAGTGGCATTAAAATAGTTCATATTGAAGTATTTTAATTTAATTGCCAATTATAACCGAACTTACAAAATGTCATATTGTACTTTTTGTCAAAATTTACCCTTAGATAACCACCATCGAATTTATCACGACAAGCATTATGGTTTTCCTTTGCATGACGATAATGAGCTTTTTGAAAGGCTGGTATTAGAAATTAATCAGGCCGGGCTAAGTTGGGATACCATTTTGCGTAAACAAGAAAACTTCCAAATTGCATTTGATGGTTTTCTGATTGAAAAAGTGGCTGCCTATGGAGCAGACGA
Source organism: Jiulongibacter sp. (assembly GCA_024645245.1). Lineage (GTDB taxonomy): Bacteria > Bacteroidota > Bacteroidia > Cytophagales > Spirosomataceae > JAHEBN01. The sequence goes on from JAHEBN010000126.1 coordinate 493, forward strand.
TCGCGAGAGGTTACTTCAAAATGCCGGAATTATTCGAAACAGATTAAAAGTAGATGCGGCCATACACAATGCCCGGGTAATTATGGAGCTGCAAAAAGAGCACCAAAGTTTTAAAAACTGGTTGGATTTTCATTTCCCGAAAACTAAAGAAGAATGGGTGAAAATTTTTAAGAAAAAATTTAAATTCACAGGTGGTGAAATCGTAAATGAATTTCTGCAAAGCACTGGCTATCTGCCCACTCCACATGATTCGGATTGCCCGGTATATGTTCAGATAGAACATATTAAAAGTAGGATAAATAAAGCCTGAAAATAAAACTAAACACTCTTTACCGGTTTAAATTATGGCTAAATACGATTTAAAAACAAAAGTCAATGAAATTTCGGTTGAGGATTTCCTTAATTCATTCGAACCCGAACAAAAGAAATCTGACGGATTCAAAATTCTTCAAATGATGCAGGTAATAGCCGGTGAAGAAGAAAAAATGTGGGGGACAAGTATTATTGGATTTGGAAACTACCATTACAAATACGAATCCGGTCACGAAGGAGATATGTTGAAAATAGGTTTTAGTCCAAGAAAAGCTTCGCTTACTCTTTACATTTCTATTAACCTGCCGCAAAACCAAAATTTGCTTGAAAATTTAGGTAAGCATAAGTCAGGTAAAGGCTGTTTGTATATCAATAAATTGAGTGATATTAATGAATCGGTTTTGAGGGAAATGATTCAAAATACATGGAATCACATGAATGAAAAACAGGGGTATAAGTATTAATTTCACTTAAATACTCGCCTCAAAAAATATAATTAGTCCGAGCCAATACCTAATCTCCGTGACCCTATGTAATCCCTTCATGCACTCTGTGTAACTGATATTCAGACCATAAATAATTGAACAGCCTATACCGCCCCGACCAATAGTCTGATCTCCTATTCGACAAAAAAACATTGCGGCATAGCGGCTTTGTGGTAAAAAAATAGCTAACAGCCATCAGAATTTCTCTGTGGCCTTATGTGAACTCTGTGTAACTCAATTTCAGACAAAAAACAATTCAGTCGACTTAGTGATCAGACCTTTGAATAGACAAAAAAAAAGGGTTTACACAGAATTAACCGCATAAACCCATTTTAAAATTATTACTAAAAATTAAATTAATTTCCAGCCGTCGCGATACTTACGACCCACAAATTTATTTGCTTCATCATAGTTTGTAATTTTGGTATTTTCACCATCCCACAGCAACTTCTGACGTCCGGCAAATTTTCTTCCTCTGCCGCTTCCACCCGTACTTTCCTGATAACTTCGGATTGCCAGGTTACCCATAATTACGGTTTCTGTAAGCGGACCCGAATAATCAAAAGAAGATGTAAGTGCTTTGTGCTCTTTACTATTGAAGCCAGCTTTGACGGCTTCTACCCAACTAGTTTGGTGACCGTATTCAGCCATTTTATAATTTTTGATGCCGCCATCGTAATCTTTTGGCATTTCGATAACCTCGCCGGTATTCAGGTAGATTTTAGGAGCCAGACCATAAGTACCACAAGTCATTACCCCTTTTTCGCCCATCATCATTACTCCATTGGCACTACCCTCCTCGCCTATCGAATCGCTGGCAGGAATTATAGCCGGGTGGAATGGACGAATACCCCCATCCGACCAAACCATATTGATGTCTTTCTTATTGTTTTTGGTCGCATTAAACTTCAATTGAACGCTGGACGATGGCGGGCAGCCTTCAGGTATGTATTCCGGTACCCAATCCTGTAAAAATATTTGTCCGACACTACATTCTACTTCGGTAGGATAGCCCAGTTCTAAAACCCGGAAAGGTGGATCGATCAGGTGGCAACCCATATCGCCTAAAGCTCCTGTTCCGAAATTCCACCAGCCTCTCCATTTAAACGGATGGTAAAGCGGGTGATAATCCACGTATTCAGCTGGCCCGATAAACAAATCCCAGTTTTCTTTGCTCATGCTAGCCGGTAAATCTTTTTTCTCAGTAGGCACGGGAATTCCCTGTGGCCAAACCGGACGATTGGTCCAGATATGAACCGTATCCACATCGCCAATCAGTCCTTTTTTAAACCATTCGATCATTTGCTGCTGGCCCGGGTTCGATGCACCCTGATTTCCCATTTGCGAAACAATCTTGTATTTACGAGCACCTTCGGTTAATTGACGGGTTTCATAAATATTATGGGTAAGCGGTTTTTGCACATACACATGTTTACCCAATTGCATGGCTGTCATAGCAGCCACGCCGTGCACGTGATCGGGAGTGGAAATGGTAACTGCATCGATATCTTTCTGCTTTTCCAGCATTTCCCGGAAATCGCTGTACAATTTTGCTTTCGGAAATTTCTCAATGGCATTTTTTGCCTGTGCAGTATCCACATCACATAAGGCAACCACATTTTCTTTGCCATCATTCCAGGCATTTCTAATATCACCCCAGCCTTTTCCACCTGCACCGATAGCAGCCAGATTCAATTTATCGCTGGGTGCAATAAAGCCTTTACCCAACACGTGGCGAGGCACAATCATAAAAGAAGAAGCAGCTACAGCTCCGGTTTTTATAAAACTCCTTCTGTTTGTTTTTTTATTCATTATTTCAATTTTAAGGTTGACTTACAATTTTAAAAGTTTTCACAGATTTTCCAATTAAAACCTTCATTAAATATTCTCCCGCTTCCATTTTGGTCAGTTTACGTGCTAACTGAGCCGGAATTTCATTATTTTTGCGTTTATCTGTAAAAAGCTGAAAGCCATTTTGATCGTAAAGGAAATACAGAACCTTTTTTTTATCACTAAAATGAATCATCCCATTCAACTGTTTTCCCTGCTTAAAATTTAGTGTATTATTTAATTCCAAAAATGCATTATCCAGATTCGAATTAGTCAAATTAAAACTGGCCATTACAGGCAAATGATCAGATGTGGTTTCAGCGTAATCCTTAACCAACGAGAAAGGCACCAATAATTGGGCACTACCGGGCATGTATTCGTCATTCAGATTTTTCGAAATAGTAATGTGATCAATCACATCATTATACCCGATATACGACTTATAATTTTTCTCACTTAATCCGGCAGTAAGAATTTTCCAGTTTTGTGTATCCCGGGCAAAATTGGCATAAGTAGATTCCGTTTGTCCACGACTCACCGTTTGGTCCACGTCATCGTTATAATCACCAGCTATAATCACATTGCCCATCGGGAAATAAGTATCCAGGCTATCTTTCAAGATTGCAATATCCATTTTACGCATTTCATAGGCTGTTTTACTTTCCTCTGGGTTTCCGCGGTTGGCTTTGGCATGAATACCTATCAGATGAAAACGCTCCGTTACCCCATTCAGGCTAATATCACACGCAAGAAGAAAAGGAAATCGTCCGGCAGCCCAGAAACGGTTGCTGGAGTCAGGATAATTGGTGATGGGCGGCGTAAAAGACAATAAAGCTTTCGAATAAACCGGTTTTACGATTTCTTTTTTGTAGACAAAACATACCCGCTGAGCACCTGCTTCATCACCCACCTGTGAAATAGCCGTGGAGCATTGCCCTTCGTACCCGGGCATGGCTTTTACTAATTTATCGAAATGTTTAAGATTCGACATCTCTAACAAAACCATCACATCGGCATCACTTTCCTGAAGCACTTTAGCCACGTTTTTTAATTGCAATTCTTCGTCGGCAGGGCCAAAATCCGGGTTACCAAACCATTCGATATTCCAGGAGAGGAAATCAAACGTTTGAGACTGATTGTCCAGACTTTTAAACGGGGCCAATTTTCCAATTTCGCTAAAATCGCTTACCTTTCTCGGGTAGATTTGATATTGATTTCTGAATTGACCTACTATACCGTTTAATTCAAAATTACCCTGCGGTTTTTGATATCCGGCAATACCCGTGCTTTCCCAAATTCTAAGCTGATTTTTCCCATCTAATTGCTCATTGGTATTGGGCATAAAAACAAAGCTTTTTTCTTTCAAAAATAGATTTTCCAATTTGATTAAGAAGCCTTGATATTCTGCCAGCTGACTTAATTTTATCTCTTTTGGTAATACTTTTTTATTGTCGAACTTTTGGAAAATATCGGGTAAAAAGGTGGAATCAGGAACTAAGATTTTCTCTTGATATAACTCACTCAAAACACCCTTAAAAGAAACTGAATCACCCATTTGAAACCCAAAATCGCCCTGAAGGCGAATACCTCCACTGCTATCTTGTATGTAATTAAAACTTCCGAATTCATGGGCGGAACCGGTAATTCGCCCCGATACCTGAATGTCCTGACCGATAAGCAACTCTTTCAAATCAGAAATAGCCATTGAACAATCACTTTTTGGGGTATACAATCTTGCTTCTATATTGTACCGGGCCACTTCTTCAATCTCCTCATTATCAATAACAAATGTTTCTAAACCCGTAAATGAAAACTCCGGATCCGGACTTATCTTAATGTAAAATTTTTCAAAAAAATGCCCACTTTCCGATTTGAATTGTAAGGTGGAAAGCCATAGATTTTTATCCGTAGAAAACGTCAAATTCCCTCTGCCTGGCGACCAGACATTCAACTCATGTAAAGCCTGAAATGCGGTAAGCGAACATTCAAAAACACCGCTTTGCCCACAATGACCTGAAAATGCATATACGTTTTGTGGTAAAATTACTTTTACAAAATAATCGGGAATGAGTTTACTAACCGATATCCAATCAAAACCGACCCGTATTTCGTCCAAAAGCAGATCAGGAGCTTTGGCGGGGTTTCCCTGGCGTAAGCCAACACTTCCCAGATCCGGACTATCGTATTCATCTGCATTCGCAGTAATATTAAATTCAGGTTCAGCTTCTTCGGGTTTTTCGAGAATCAAAAGTTTGACCAGATCATCTTTATCCGAAGACTTAAAATACTGGTACTTGATAATTAACTGATACGTAGTATTAAAATCATATTCCTGTGAAGAATAGACCGGACTATTGGATGATTTGCTAATGCCAAAAACCAGTTTTTCACCGCTTTTCTTAACCCAAACTCTGGGTTTAAAATTAGTACCTAAATCCGAGGGTCCGGCATGGAAAAAGTAATCGCCTTCCTCGGTGGCTTTATTTACATTTACCAGCAAACTAAAATAGACGTTTCTGTTTTTTACCGACTCAAAACTTTGACTGATGTCTTGTCCTCCCCCATTCAGTCTGGCAGCACCGTTTACCGGTTCTTTACCGAATTTCAAGCCAGTATTTGTCAGGATTGGGTTATTTCCAAAGCCACTGTGCTCGTGCCAGGCTGTTTCGGCTAATTTGGTATCAACCGGGTAATTAAATGATTCCTGAAATAATTGAGAAAAAGCACAGAAAGGAAAAAAAATTAAGGCAAAAAGGCAAATTTTCAAAGCGATTAAAATATGTTTTGGCAAAGAAAGTGATTTGTTTTTTTTAATAAAAAGGAACAGGAAAATTTATAAAATCATAAGCATTTATTCCTGCTGTACCTAAAATGGTTTAAGCCCGCAGAATAAATTAATTCAAGATTCCATCTGTCTGAATTTAAAAGAATAAAAATATTACACTAAGAGGCTGAAAAAAGCATCATTTTAAATAGAAAGTATCCTTTTAAATCAAGGAATCAGGTTATGAAAATCTTTAAAACTAAAATCAGAATTTAAAGATTTTTTGCTATGGTAAAAGCAGAAATCAATTATTGCCGTAGAATAGAGTTGAAATATGCCGCTCGAGGAAATTTGATTTTTTTTGAATATAAAAACATGAAAATTAACTAATCAGACCATGAAAAGATTTTGAAGTAATAATTTTAATAATTCTCTATCACCCATCGTACCGCCTCGGCTTTGGAATTCACATCTATTTTACTGTAAATATTTTTCAAATGCGTGCGTACTGTATGCGGACTTATAAACATCGCATTCGAAATTTCGGTATAACTAAATCCATTGGTAAAGGCCAAAAGTATCTCCATCTCGCGGGCAGATAATACGGACTTCTTCTCTTCCGCTTTACTTGCTTCAGGTATTTCCAAAACAAGCTCTTTCCGTAAACTATGATAAACCATAGTCAGTATCCCAAAGCTTATCAGGCATATATACCAAAGTGTAGCCAAAGAATAAAGCTGCGGCATGGTAAACCATGCATTAACAAATAAAAAAGGCATAAAACGAGGCAAAATATAAACGAGCCAAACCGGCAAAAGGCCAATCAAAAACCAAAAAGCCAAATGAGATTTATTCTTGATTTTAAGCAGTATCACAAAAAGCAAAACATTCATCAAAAAAGTACTTAGTCTGATTATTATTCCAATGGTCTTTATGCCATAATCACTGAAATGATCAAACCAAAAAGGCGACAAAATCATAAAAGCCGTTTCGATGATTCCTAAAAAAACCAGTAACCTAAAGGCTGTATACAAGAATTTATAGGGACGTATTTGTTGCTGAAAAACGGAATGAAAAAACCAATATGAACTTAGTTGATAAGCACCATATATCACATATTGAAAATTAAACCAGCGATTTTCAAAAAGTACTGATGAAAAAGGTTTACCAAATAAATACCCTTCTAAAAAACAATACAACAGGCCAAAACACAAGGCTGAAATCAAAAATATCAGGAAAGAACCTATCCGAAAGAGTGTAAACAAAATACCATTAATAAGTATCAAAAAAGCCAATATGCCCAACAAAATCCCATTTTTAAAAGCTTCGTTTTCTTTAAATTTGGCAAATCCTTTCTCATCAAAAAGCCTGATTGGGAATTTAGCTGGATTGAGTTTAGAAATTCCGGAAATGTAAAAAGAGGAATCTGCTGAAACTAAAAATACAGGAAACCTGAATTTCACCCTCCGCTCATTTATTTCAGTCGCATAGGTGATATTTTCCACCAGGCCATTTTTATTATAAAAATTCAATTCATCAAACACCGGATTTTGAATTAGTAGGTATTTCTTCTTTTGCTTCGGGTATCGCAAATCTACGCGTAGCCAAGCCTTGAACTTTCCCCATCCCAAATCGGGAATAGCCCTTCGATCTGTAGCAAATAATTTTTTATCAACAGCTTCAGGCTTTGTTTTGAATTTTAAGTCTTTCGCCGAGGAATAAATAGTATTTACATGTGGCTTTTCACTCAAAAACTGACTTTGAGCTATGGAATATTGATTGAAATATAAAAAGCATATTATCAGCACTTTAAATACTTTTTCATGTAAGATACCACAATTGAGGTATTGACTTTTTGGCCTAATCAGATTCAAATTTGAACTGTAGTTTATACATCTAATTTCGAAAACCGAAATGAATTTTCAAGCAAATCAGACAAATGATTTTTTCAGAAGTGTTGGAATAGAGTTTTACACTGAAAACTTCACCCATACTATTGCCCAATCCGCTGCTGCAGAAATTAAAGATTTATTCCAATTTAAAGAAATCCTACCCCGGCAAAAACTCCTTCGTAAGGCCGTTGCTTTTCTCTATTTCAGGCAGCACCACTTGCTGAGTCTTCTCAAAAAGCCAGGAATTTTTTTTCAAATCTATCTTTTGGGTATTTCCAAATTACTAGGTATCAGGCTATCGTTTATTTATATACTACTTACATTTTGGAGCCTTCATACCCAAGCCCAAATCAACCTTCGTAGCGGCACGCCGGCATCCATTACCATAAGCCCCGATGGCATTCATTCTAAAATCAACAATGCCTTGCCGATTGATTCCACCAATATCATCATCGGTAAAGACGCCTTGAAACTCAATACCAACTCAAGGCAAAATATAGCCATAGGCAAAAGTGCTCTTTCGGCATTTCCTGGCAGTAATTCCACGGATGGTAACAATCTGGCTATCGGACATTTTTCACAGGATTTTTTCAATACCAGTAGTTCATCCGGCAGCGGAAATGTGAGCCTTGGGAGTTTTGCTTTAAACGGATATGAATATGGTTTTGCCAATACGGCCATCGGAAGCTCTGCCATGTATATGGAATCGCCAGGTAATCAGCAAGTATCACTGAACACGGTGATAGGCTCCTCGGCATTTAGCAATAGCTACGGTAACAAAAATGTAGCAGTGGGCGAAAGCTCGCTATACTCCTCTCCAAACGTAAACTCAAATACTGCACTTGGATTTGCAAGCCTCGAAAACAGTACCGGTTCGTTCAACACCGCTATTGGACATACTGCCGGCCAAGATTCCGATGGCTCTAACAATGTTTTTATAGGCAACCAAGCAGGTCAAAATCAGGCAGTGAGTAATAAACTATTCATTGCCAACAACAGCACCAACAACCCGCTTATTTGGGGCGATTTCTCCAATCAACTTGTTGGTTTGCATGCCTATGTGGGCATCAATACCAAAAATCCAGTAGATCGATTGCACATTTACGACGATGAAATGATTCCCAATTCGTATCTACGCATTAGCAATCAGTTTTCAGGTATCACTGCAACAGATGGTTTTCGTATTGGCCTTAGTGATTTTTTGGATGGTGTAATCTGGAATTACGAAAACAAACCGATAAAGTTTGGTACCAACAATTTCTTAAGAATGACCCTTAATGAGAGTGGCAAATTAGGCTTAGGCATCGATGCCCCAAATGCCGATTTTCATATTTACCGCAATGCCACTTCCTCATCTTTTCTCATCAATAATTCTTCTGTAGGTCCTGGTTTTTCAGACGGCGTGGCCATTATATCATCAAGTACCGGAGCTACCGTTATAAACCGTGAGAATACCACAATGAGCCTGGGCTCTAACAATTCAGGTTTCCTCACCTTGCACCCTAATAATCGCGTAGGAATTGGCCTAAACGGATTAAGTCCCAATGGTCAGCTCCATGTTCACAATGACGATTACGCCACCGCAGAAATCAGATTGACCAACACTCCAACTGGTATAGATGTGAACGATGGCTTAGCTATAAATATTAACGCCGCTGGTGAAGCCGCTATTCAGAACTTAGAAAACCAAAAGATTTCCTTATTAAGCAACAGAGTGGAAGTCAGCGGCTACCTAAAAATGGGTACAAATGCTCCTGCTATCAAAGTTAAAAAAATAACAGGAACCACTTCTGATACCGAAGGTGGTAGTGTAGATGAATTACATGGCCTCAATGCCTCAAAAATTATCTCTATTACGGTATTGGTACAATTCAGCAGTACTAGTTATGTACCTCCATCTTACAATCAAGTAGACAATTATGAATTCAATTGGTACTCTGACAATACCAAAGTGTACATTATCCTAAAATCGGGCAATAGCGGCTTTCTCCTCTCAAAACCCTATAAAGTACTAATAACCTATGAAGAATAAGAAATGATTGGGGCTTTCCCCTGCGGGGTCAGGCTGTCACTAATCTCCCGATTGCCATCGGAATCAAACAGGCCGCTCCATCCTTAAGCCGGATTGGTTGGAGTAAAGTGAAAGGAGTGCGGTGCAGGCTTTTAGGAATTAGGAATTTGTGAATTGAAATTAAAGTTAAAGGCTAAAAGCACCAAGCTTGGTTTCACAAAGTATTAAAAAAGAACTTGGCGTCTTTGGGGCCTGGCGGTTCAAAAAGCGGTCACCATTTTTAGGCTTAGACAATGAACATAAAGCTAAAAGCAAAAATTTAAATAAACATACCATGAAAGTAATCTACTTAATTTTAATCGCCTTCCCTACTCTGGCACAGATTGGGGCAAAGGTAAATCCGGGCTCCGGCGGCAGCGGCCTTCAGGGCAACTGGGTCAATTCCGACTTCGGTTTTGACATGAAATTAAGCCTTGGTGCCGGCGGCAAAGGCGTGTTCGACGAAGAAAATATCAGCTACAGCACCTCAGCCAATAAGCTTATCATCAAAACGCCTGAAGGCACAGAGACTTACATCTTCAAATTGGCTGGCAATTCTCTCAGCCTGAGCGGTGGAGACCTGGATGAAACCATCACTTTCAAGCGTGGTGAAAGCGGTCAATCAACACCTCCAAGTACTGCTACCAACAAAAGCAATGCAGAGGCCACGAAACTCGACAAACTCCTCGGCCAATGGACCACAGATGGTGCCGACCTGGAATTTAAATCCAACGGCACCGGCATATACAACACCAAGCCTTTTAGCTATACATTAAACGGGAATACCCTAATCAGCCGTGACGAAACGGGTGAGAACCAGTTCATCGTAATGTTTATCGGGAAGGCTATGACGCTTATGGGGCAGGGTGTCAATGCCACTTTTACCCGTGGCTTTACCGGTTATAAAGTCACTCAAGATGCTAATACTAGCTCAAGTAATAATAATAATAATACAGCAGGCGGCGTAGACCAAAGCATCGTAGGTAAATGGTGCTACATCAGCTCGCTCACCAATACCAACGCCAGCAGCAGCTATAGTCGATGTATTGTGATAAATGCCAATGGCACATACACTTACAATGCCGAAGGTTCCATTTCGGGTTATGGAGGGGGTGGATATGGTGGCAGCAGCAGTCAAAGTGCCGATAGTGGTACCTGGCAATTGGCCGGAAATCGCATCCAGGTTAATTCACGGGCCCAGGGACAAAAAGTATACACTTTTGAAAGACGAAATCACCCTAAAAATGGCGACCCCATGATTATCATTGATGGCGAAGCTTATGTAACTTTTTATCAACGCAATCCCTGGTAAAGAATGGATAGTTTAAAAGAACGATTAGAAAAAGAAAAAAACAGAAAGCCCAATTTTTGGGAAAAGAACCTGGCTAAGGTATTTTCTTATCTGGGAATGTTTTTATTGCTCATAGGTCTCGGCATTGCTTCTTATGATTATTATTTTATCCGAAAATCAATACAGACAATTGGAGAAGTCATCAGGCTGGATGGAGGTGGCGGCAAATCAGGTTATGCTCCGGTAATTGAATATTTTGATGAAAATAAGGAATCCCATTTATTCTATTCTGTTATATTCAGCAGGCCGCCAGCTTTTGCAGTGGGCGAAAAAGTTAATGTCTACTACCAATCCGAAAATCCAGAAGAAGCTTCATTAGGCTATTCCTGGCTCGCGATCCTGGTATTAGCAGGTATTGGATTAGTATTTTTATTTTTTGGAATACTATTTCAAAAAGTCCTTTTTGTGTAAATTGTAAGGGAATTTTATATCGAAAAAACAAACATTAAAAACAACCTAATATCATGAAAACCTTATTTATCAATTCTTTCGTTTCACTAATTTTGCTGAGTTTAAGCTTAACATCGATAGCTCAGTCTTCTCCCAAAAGCACTGCTGATAAATTCTTTAAAGAGTACCAGACTTCAGGGGTCGGCATAGCTTTAGACAATCTATATGCAAGCAATAAATGGATGCAAAATTCTACAGAAGCCATCGATAATTTAAAGGTCCAATTAGCCGATCTGACTGTTGATTTTGTGGGTAAATTTTACGGATACGAACTTGTGAAAGAGCAAAAAATAGGTGAAAATTATATTTTACTTACCTACCTCGGCCGCTACGACCGCCAGCCTATTCGTTTTGATTTTGAGTTTTACAAACCCAATTCCACCTGGCAAACCCACAGTTTCTCTTTTGACGATAAGTTTAGGGATATTTTGAATTAAAGATTTTTGAACTGCCACCGCCAAGCTTTCGTCGTGACCAACAACGGCCATGTGTTGAGAACTTAGCTGGTAGGAGCAGGTTTTGTGCCTGATTTTATTCCATTTCCATTGTTTTGGAATTACTTCACTGCTGTTTGTTTGATGGCCTTCATCCTGAGTGCCATTTCTAAAAAATACGATAAGCTTGGGTATATCATGATGGCCCTTTATGTTTTATTGATGGCCATTTTGGTACATTTCCCCAATGCCGCCCAAGATGAATTAGAAATGATCAATGGCTTCAGGAATATCATGTTAGTAGGTGCATTATTGGGTTTTGCAAAATATATGGCCGCTGACAAAAGAGTGATTGGCTGAAATTATGTTAGAAGAATCTAAAAAAACGGTTTGGGTGAAGCCCGGCAGTTTTTTTGTTTATGCGATTTATCCAAAGAAGTACTATTTTTTGTTTTTTAGGATGAAAACGGTAAATCTTAAATCACGAGACCGATAAAATTGCTGATTTCCTGCTGCGATTATCCCTACGCCTATTTTGAATCATGAAAATCAAATCACTGATCAGCTATTTTGAAAGCTTTTTACCCCTCAAAACGGCCTCAACTGCTGCGTGCAAAGCATGTTTCAAGACCGATCGGGAAATATGTGGTGGGGTGCTGGCCAAGGACTGTACCGCTACAATGGAATAGGTTTTTATTGGGTCAAAAAAGCCGGACCCTGGGATTAGAAGTCTACGGATGAGGGTAAAAAAGTGCTGAATCTTAAATTTTAGGGGAAAAACCCTGCGTCAATTTTTTCCTTTATCAAAGGCGGTTTTGAGGGTGTCAAAAATTACTATCTATGCGGTAGTTTTCTAAAACGTAAATTAGGCATTAAGAATTTACTGCAAGAAAATTCTAATCATATCATTTCCAGTACTCATTTTTTTTCCTCGCCATTTTAACACTACTTCAGCAGGATTAAAATCCCTGCTTTATAGGTTTGTTATAATTGGGTTTCATAACAAAGCCTAAAACCTAAACTGGGTTCAAAAAATAATCTTTTTGTACTGATCTGTGTCTGCACACTGGGCGGCAAAAGCTTCAATTTTTAAAAAATTTGCTGCCAACCCTAAAGAGGTTTACCCTTTCCAA
>JAHEBN010000127.1 GCA_024645245.1 Jiulongibacter sp.
CCCCATAATTCACTGATTATGAGGCCTTTTTACTTGGTGGGAGTTGAGGGATTCGAACCCCCGACCCTCTGCTTGTAAGGCAGATGCTCTGAACCAACTGAGCTAAACTCCCTTTCGATTTGGGACTGCAAAGATGCAGGATCGTTTTATTTTCTGCAACATTTTACTCCCAAAATTTTTGAAAGATTTTCCACTAACATTTAATATTCTGTTTTTCAGGCAAATACATTCAAAGCATTGGCGACTTCTTTTACCCCTAAAGACATCATATTGGATAAATGAGTATTGATGCTGAGCTCAAAATCCGGATATTTTGTCAAATCTTCACCCCATAATTCGGAATTACTAAGGGCTGTTTTTACAAAATTTTCTGTGTTATTTTCAGACCAAATTTTATGAAAATATGCCGCCTTTTCGTCGTTTAGAATATATAATTCGCCATTTCGTTCTCCGTAATATTTTCCGTTTTCTTCTTTCACTGCTTTCATAAAGAGCAAATAAGCGGCAAAACCACGGGCAAAATAATGTGGTACGGTATCGAATACTTCGTAATATCCCTTAAGAAGCGGAATTGCCCTCATTCGCATTTTCATGGTATATTGGAACGAAATACTATGCCACTGATGGCTAATGAATGGATTTCTAAAACGATCCATAACCGCCCGACCATACCGCTGTGCTACTTTTACGTCGATTCCGGCAGGTAAAGCTGGTGCCAGCTCAGTAAGCATCAAAATGGTAAAATACTTTTCCATTAAGTCGTCGTTCAAAGTATCTTTCACCAAATCAAAACCAGACAAATAACACAAAGCACACATCAGGGTATGTGGTGCATTGAGCAATCGAAGTTTTAACTCCTTATATTTGGTAATATCCTTGTCTATAACCAAACCCTTATCGCAGTCAGCAAAACCCAATCTACCTTCCACGCTATCATCTCCCTCAATTGCCCAAAGCCGATAAACTTCACATTTAGTAAGCAGCTTATCTTCATAGCCCAATTCCTGGAATATATCATTTAATTCATCGCCCGATGGTTTTCCCGGAACGATACGATCGACCAAAGAACTACAAAAGGTATTTTCTTCGTTCAACCAATTTACAAAATCCGGTCCCAGTTTGTTATTTTCTGCATGCTTCAGTACAAAAGATTTCAAGAGCTTGCCATTATCTGAAATCAGTTCAGTTGGAATTATAAGCACCCCATTTTGTCCGGCATTATATCTTTCCAATAACCAGGCGGTAAGTTTAGCGGGAAAACTTTCAGGAGCATTTTCGCCCAAAGTCTCCTCTTTATAAATCAATCCGATTTCGGTTGTATTGCTTATCACCACCTCCATATCCGGATTGTGTGCCGATTTCAGAACCTCGTCCCATTGGTCTCTTGCACTTATAACCCGGCTTATCGCCTCACAAACAATGTTTTCTTTTATATGCTTTCCTCCTTCAGTACCTCTGACACAGAGCGTATACAGATTGTCTTGTTCAGCAAAATCCGTACTGGCCCCTGAAGTAGATTTTACCACCAAAATACTTCCGGCATAGTCACCGTTTTTATTTGCCTTATCCACAAAATAATCGCAAAGGCCCCTTAAAAGGACACCTGTGCCAAATTGAAGAATACGTTCGGGATATTGCTTACTACGTTTATGAATTTGTGCTGATAATTGCATAAATGGACGTTTTTAATTCTCAAGTCGTAAAACTAAGGCTAAAACTCAATTTAACTGTCATGCAGACGAAGGTTTATAAAGAAGGAAACAAGCAAATATTAATATTTTCCTGCTCTGATTTCAATTCCAAACCGAATATTCTTTTATAATCAAACCGGGTGCTTCTCAATCAAATCGGAGACCAGATTAACCAATATGTCACCGCTTATTTCATTTTGGTGTATTTGATCAGGTGTTAGTCTATTTCCAAATATCCGACTTATTGTGGAATATTTCATTCCAAATACATAATGAAAAACAACCGAAACAAGTAGCATCATTCGAAAATGAGCATACCCAAATACCGATGTGTTAGGATTCATTTTAAGATATTCAATTTGCTTTTCCCGAAAAGGAATGTATTCCAGATTATGTGTGCGAGCCATTTTTCTAATGACTTCAGCAAATTTTTCACATGCAATATTAGGCCTGCTGCTTAAATCCTCGCTAAGTACCGGTATTGAAATCAATGCAATTTTAGCCTTGGTTTTTTCTTTTAATTCCGAAATTATTTCTTCCAGATTTGCCTCAAAACTTTCAAGTGAAGGGTGTTCATCCGGTAAGATTTTACCCCTATCCAAATACCTCTTTAAATTTGATTCAGCCAGCGTTGCATTTAAGTCATTGGTTCCAATCAAAATAGTAATCAGATCCGGATTTACCTGTATGACATCATCCAATCGCCTGATAAGCGTAAAACTTAAGTCTGCATTTATTCCGGCATTAAAAATTTTCCAGTTAACAAATTTATCCTGCAAAGCTTTTACCCAATTAAAGCTTACGTTACCATGAGTATTACTATCTCCCAGGCAAACTAGTTTTAATCCAGACCCAAAGTCATCAATTTGCTTAAAGGGGTATGTCACATCTGGTTTTGAAGTAATTCTTGACCGCAAGAGATTATCTGCAATTTTCAGGAACAAATAAAAAACCACTGGAAATAAACAAAACCACAGCAATATTGACATGAGCATTCCTTGTTAAAATGTGTTAAATAGCCCGAAATTAGACAAAACACCCCTTAAATTCGAATAGTTTTTCGTTTCATTAAAAAACTTTGTTTTAAAAGAAGAATGTTGGTTGCACCTTAAATGAGAAATTTTCGAATTATAATCGCATTAATGCTAATTGCTCTTTTAGCCCTGATCGGGTTTCAGTGGTACTGGATCGAGAATGCTATTGCAGTAAAAAGAGAACAGTTTGATCGTAAAGTAATAGAGGCTTTAAACCAAACTGTAAATCAAATAGAAAAACAGGAAGTTATTTTTCTGGCCCGGCAAAAAATAAAGGAGCAGGAAAATAAGAGGCTGGAAGAAATTGCCTATATCAAGACCAAATCCCGCCAACAAACCCCTGCTAAAAAGCCTGGTGCTGCCCTAAAATCTTCGGATAAGCCGGAATGGACAGACATTAATAAAACAAAGCCAAATGAGGATATACTGGCGAATAAAGGTAACCGAAAGGCAAATTCAATCCCATCATTTGCAGACAGTTTACTAGCATTTGAACCTAACACCCCCTTACCCGGCTTTGAAGTGGAATTCACAAATCCGACTGATATGTTTCGCAGCAGGCAAATACTTTTGCCCGAAAACGAGCTGGAATTTATACGCGATATTTTGCGTGATCAAAGTTTTTTTTGGAATCAGATTAACACCAATTCCCAGCGGGTTTTGATTCAGGAGCAAAACATTAAAGATGTGGTAAGAGCCGTAAATGGGGAAATAGATAAGCTAAAGAAAAGAAGAAGATCAGGTAAAAACCCAGATTTTCGGACATTCCAGACCTCAGAAAGTTTTTATTATGAATTTTCGCCTGAAAAAAGTTACAACCTAAACACCCTGCCAGAACTGAGTCCTTTGACTTCAAAAAAAGCAAATGGGGATTCATTGATGATTATTGCCACAAAGAAACCATTTGATAAACCGAGCCTGATTAAGCCTGAAGGGAAAATAAACCCTGTCGGTAATAAAACAGCAGGATTAATAACAGAACAGGATAAAACTCATTTTGCCGACAATGTTTTTGAAAAAACACAAAATAAGGCAAATCTGGTAAAAGACGTTTTTACCGACTTTTTACAAGGCAATCGTAATATTTACGAAAGGCTTAACCAGCAAATGCTGGATACCTTACTTCATCAGGAGTTGGAAAACAGAGGAATTGATATTCCCTATGAATACGGGGTGAAAAACGATGGAAACATGATTTTTACCTCTTATGCACTTAATTATGACCCTACACTTACTCAGAAATCTTATAATGTTAAGCTTTTCCCAAACGACGCTATTTCCCAGAATCAGTTTCTCTATGTTTATTTTCCTCAAAAAGAAGATTTTATATTAGGTAATATGTGGTCTGTTTTTGGCAGTTCTTTATTGCTGATTTTAATGATTGGTGGAATATTTTATGCCTCCGTAAATACCATGTTACAGCAGAAAAGGCTTTCTATAATAAAGAATGACTTTATCAATAATATGACACATGAGTTCAAAACACCCATTTCAACTATCTCATTGGCTGTAGAGGTTTTGAAAGATGAAGAAATAGAAAGAAACAAAGAGAAAACCGATCGATATCTGAATATTATTAGAGATGAAAACGGCAGGTTAGGAAGCCAGGTAGAAAAAGTGCTGCAAATAGCACTTCTCGATAAAGGAGAAGTAAAGTTAAATAAATCCAGTGTCGATTTAAATGACATCGTAGAACAGGTATATCACAATCTGGGTGTACAGATTGAATCGAGGGGGGGAACTGTAGAGTTGGATTTACAGGCCGAAAATGGCGTATTTGAAGCCGACGAGGTTCACCTCACAAACATCGTTTATAACTTACTTGACAATGCCAATAAATATTCGCCCGAAACTCCGGAAATAAAAATTAAAACAGAAAACACGGCTAAAGGGATAAAACTTATCGTTTCGGATAAAGGTATCGGTATGACAAAAGAGCAGATAAATAAAATATTCGACAAATTTTACCGTGTTTCAACCGGAAACCTCCACGATGTAAAAGGATTCGGACTTGGCCTTAGCTATGTCAAGAAAATGGTGGAGCTGCATCAGGGCACTATTGAGGTTAACAGTAAGCCAAAAGAAGGTACTACTTTTGAAATAAAATTTGATTACAAATCACAAGCATGAAAATACTACTTGCCGAAGATGACCCAAATCTGGGAATGTTACTTCAGGAATACCTGAAAGCCAAAGGTTACGATGTGATACTGGCTAAAGATGGTAATGAAGGCCTTGATATTTACATTAAAGACAGCACTTTCGACATGTGTATTCTGGATGTGATGATGCCCAAGAAGGATGGTTTTTCGCTGGCCAAAGAAATTCGTCTTAAAAATCAGGACGTACCCATTATCTTTTTAACCGCCCGATCTATGAAAGAAGATACAATCCAGGGATTTAAAGCGGGTGCAGATGATTACATGACCAAGCCTTTCAGCATGGAAGAATTATTAATGCGTATGCAGGCAATATGGAGAAGAAGTAATAAAAACGAACCAGAAAATATAGAAAAACAGTACACGATCGGTAAATACAGCTTCGATACAACCACGCATCAGTTAAGCATAAATGGCAGCACACACAGGCTTACTACTAAAGAATCTGAACTATTAAAGCTGTTTTGTCAAAATAAAAATCAATCCGTTAGCCGGAGTTTTGCTTTGAAAATGATTTGGGGAGATGATTCCTATTTCAACGCCCGCTCAATGGATGTTTATATAACCAAACTCAGGAAACACCTGAAATCAGATGAAAGTATTCAGATTTTAAATCTTCACGGGGAGGGTTTTAAGCTTATTTGTGAATAAATTGTCGAATTATTACTCACAAACCTTCTTTTTCTTTTAAATAAAAATCTTTTTTTCGGGGATATTTATGAAAATAATAATCGTAAATTTGCACCCAATTACTCACAAATACTCATAAATAAACAGCTTTAAATGGCAGGTTTTTTCAGTTTCTTAACCAGCGACATCGCAATCGACCTTGGTACGGCAAACACTCTTATTATTTTCAAAGACAATATAGTAGTAGACGAACCATCTATTATAGCTTTGGATAAGGTGTCGGGAAAAGTTTTGGCTATTGGACACAAAGCCATGCAGATGCATGAAAAAACCAATGAAAACATTAAAACGATTCGTCCGCTAAAGGATGGTGTGATTGCCGATTTTACAGCCGCCGAACTGATGATTAGGGGAATGATCAAAATGATCGATACCGGTCGTAACTGGTTTTTCTCGCCTTCTCACCGAATGGTAATCTGTATACCTTCAGGAATTACAGAAGTGGAAAAGCGTGCTGTAAAAGATTCTGCAGAGCATGCCGGAGCCAAAGAGGTTTATATGGTACACGAGCCTATAGCTGCTGCTATCGGAATCGGAATTGATATTGAACAACCCAATGGCTCTATGATTGTGGATATCGGTGGGGGTACCACTGAGATCGCCGTAATCGCACTTTCAGGAATAGTTTGCGAAGCGTCCGTACGTATTGCGGGAGATTTATTTACAAGAGATATCGTTGATTATATGCGTAGAGAGCACAATCTTTTGATAGGTGAACGCTCGGCAGAATATATAAAAATACAAGTTGGAGCTGCCTTACCCGACCTTGACGATGCGCCGGCTGATATTGAAATTCGTGGACGTGACCTGATGACTGGTATTCCGAAAGAAATTAAAGTTACTTATAGCGAAATAGCATACGCTTTAGATAAGTCCATTTCAAAAATAGAAGAAGCCATCATGCGTGCTTTGGAAATGTCTCCACCAGAGCTTTCAGCAGATATTTATGAAAACGGAATCTATCTAACAGGTGGCGGTGCACTTTTACATGGTCTTGATAAGCGTCTTGAAATTAAGACCAAATTACCCATTCATGTTGCTGAAGATCCGTTAAGAGCAGTAGTACGTGGAACCGGCGAAGTTTTGAAAAATATTGAAAAATATCAAGCAGTATTGGTTCAATAATCAGGCATTTACTAGCCCTTTAACATTATGTCTCAATTATTTGGGCTCTTATATAAAGCCAGAAATTTCTTTCTTTTTCTTTTTCTGGAAATAATTTCCTTAATTCTGGTACGTAAAAACAACGTACATTGGGATGTTTCTTTTTTCAATACTACTAATTCTTTTGCTGCCAAAACATTGGAAGTAACGCATAATACCAAAGAATATTTATATCTGAAAAAGGTAAATGAAACACTTTCGGAAGAAAACACGGAACTTAGAAAGAAGCTCACTTTTTTACAACAACTTCAAGGCAGGCCGGATAGTTTTTATACAACAGACTCTATATATTCAGGAAGATTTAATTTTTGGGCCGCGAAAGTTATAAATAGTACAACCGGCTTAACCGATAATTACCTTACCCTTAACAAAGGTAAACTGGATGGTATTCTTCCCGGAATGGGTGTTATTAGCTCCAAAGGAGTCATAGGTCAGGTAATGAGCTGTAGCGATCATTATTCCCGTGTTTATTCCATTTTACATTCCGACTTTACGGTTTCGTCTGAAGTGCTCAACAAAGATTTGACAAAATTAGAGCAAACAGCCTTGGGTCTCTGCAACTGGAGTGGTTCTTCGCATCGAGTGATTCAAATGAACACCGTCGATAAATTTAAACCCGTGCATGTAGGTGATAGTGTGGTAACATCCGAACAAAATCTGATATTTCCTTCCAAAATAATGGTAGGTAAGGTAAAAAAAGTAGTGGATGATAATAAAGAAGCTTTTCATAAAATTGATGTAGAACTAAGTACGGATTTTACCGGCCTTACTTATGTATACGTTGTGGAAAATAAATTAATTACCGAAGAAGAAAACATTCAAATAGTTTCTGAAAAATGAGTACTCAGGGTATTATCAGAATGATCCTAATGATTTTGTTCTATATCATATTACAAGTGGTATTGATACGTAATCTGGTGCTGTTTGATTTAGCTTTTTGCTTTGTTTATCTATTGGGAATTATAATCCTGCCCGGTGATTTGCCCACAGGTTTCGTAATACTTATTAGTTTTTTTATTGGCCTTATTGTCGATATATTCTACAATACCGCCGGTGTTCATTCTGCAGCATGCACGTTGGTTGGGTTTAATAGAAAAATGATTCTAAGATCACTCATTCCATCTAAAGGAATCGAAAACAATCTACAAGTTGAATTGGACGAGCTGGGTCCGGGGAGGTATTTTAGATATATTTTATTCATCATTGTTCTTCATCACCTGGCTTTATTTATGATAGAGGCTGGCGGTTTTCAACATTTTGGACTAACAATGGCCAAGGTGGGATGCAGCATCCTATTCACAACTTTTGCTATTTATCTGTTAAGTTTGTTTACTTCGAGTATAAAAAAATAATTTCTTTGCGTGAGAAGATTTGATGGAATCGGGTTTGGATTTGTATTAATTATATTTCTTTTATCCTCGTGCAAAAACACCAACAGGGGCGAAAATAAAGCCCCGGTAATGGATAGCTTAAAAATTGCTGAGGAAACCCTTCAAATACGAAAAGAAATTAATGCTGATAAAAAAACCGCATTAATTCAAGAAATACTTAAAATTAAAGAATCTGAAGGTTTTAATGGTGCTGCATTGGTTGCTCAAAAAGGCATTATCCTTGCCAAAAAGGCTTTTGGGAAAGCCAATTTCGAAAAAGACATTGCCAATGAAGCTGACTCCCGTTTTCAATTAGCCTCCCTGTCTAAAACCTTTACTTCCGTAGCTGTAATGCAGCTGGTTGAACGTGGGAAACTCAGTCTAGACTTAACCGTTAAAGATTATTATCCTGAATTCCCATACGCAGGAGTAACCTTGAGGAGCTTATTAAGTCACCGTTCGGGTTTGCCCTACTACGAGTACCTTATGGATGCTCAAGTTAGGAAAAACAAGGAATATCCAAATAATCAAGACCTTATGCATTGGTTTGCTACGGTACAACCTACCCCAAAACCATACAACCTTCCCGATCATTTCTTTTCCTACAACAATACCAACTTTGCTATTCTGGCAGCTTTAGTAGAAAAAGTTAGTAATAAAAATTTTGGGGAATACCTGAGTGAAAACCTATTTGTGCCTCTGGAAATGAACGACACCTTTACGGCAGATATGATTTCAGACAGCACCCGAAACTCGCTGACCACTTTCGGATATCAGAATGGCCATAAAATACCAAAAGACTATTACGATAACATATTAGGAGATAAAGGTATTTACTCTACGGTGGAAGACTTATTTAAATGGTATCAGGCATTAAAGGAAGAACGCGTACTTAAAAAAGAATCATTGCGTGAAATGTACACACCACGTAGTTTTGAACATCCGGGCTTAAGAAATTATGGATACGGATTTCGCTTATGGTTAAACGATAAGCAACAAACCGAATACATTTATCATACCGGTTGGTGGAAAGGGTACAATACCATCATGTTTTTTGACCTAAGGGAAGACTTCGTTATTATCTTGCTAAGTAACCGCTACAATCGTACGGTTTACAATGTGAAAACCCTTGTGGATGTTCTTAATGATGGCAAAACGGGAAGTTCTGTTGAAGAGAATATTTTAGATCAATGACATAAAATAAGACTATTGTCATTGTTTAGCCCTGTCACTTTAGTAAATTTGATGTCAAATTGACATTAATTCTATTAAGAAAACAGTCGGCATATCGTTATTCCTTTTGTTTATTTACGGGACATTGATCTATCCCTTGCAACTTATATTGCAGTTTAAACAACAAAGACAATCAATAAACCTTGATTTGACTAGTACGGAAAACCTGATCATAAAAATACCTATTTCACTTCCCTATACCGACCAAATCAACATCCCTAAGGACACGGAAGGTTTAATGGAAAAAAACGGCCAATTTTATACTGCTATTTCAAAATATCTTGATAAAGACACCCTTTATGTAAGTTATCATGAGAATAAAGGTGCCCGGGAAATTTTCGATTTGCTTACTGATCACATAAACGGAGAATTAAACAACGACTTTCCTGTCAATAAGAATAATACTCATCTAAATTTAAGCCTGAAAATATTAGCTATTACCGGTTTTGACCAAAATTATCAAACCTGGTTAAACGTAAATAATTACTCTTGTTTTGCATCCGTATTTTTAATGCCAGCTTATTTAAAAGTAAAACTTCCAAATCCTACACCTCCACCAGAAACAAATTTCGTTTGATTTAATTACGTTTTCTTTTTTTAACCGGTACAGGTTTTACCTTTCCCAAAATAATTATTACGAATGAAAAAAATAATTTTGCTGATATCATTGTCGGCAACCCTCTATTCCTGCAAAAAAACTCCTCCTGAAGAGTATAATAAAATTGCTTCCGAACCCGAAATATATCATGAAATGGTATGCAAATTAACAGATGTTATCATCCACGATATTTTCTCACCTCCGGTAGCTAGTAGAATCTATTCTTATTCCACTTTAGCCGGATACGAAGCACTCATACCCGGAAACCCGGAATTCCAAAGTCTTGAAGGTCAATTTAAAGGATTAGATAATATACCAAAACCGGAAGAAGGCAAGGAATATTGCTATCCCGTAGCCAGCGTTACGGCCTTTATGAAGGTGGCCCGAAGCCAAACTTTCACAGTGGACCTTTACGATGAATTCGAAAAGAATACCGCAATGAAGTTTAAAGAAGCCGGAATTCCCGGAGATGTGATGGAAAGATCAATAGCTTTTGGTGATGCTATTGCAAACAGAATTATTGAATTTGCAAAAGGTGATAACTATGCTCAAACCCGTGGACTAAGATATACGGTAAAAAACGAACCCGGTAAATGGGTACCCACACCTCCACAATACGGTGATGCGATGGAACCTTATTGGATGACCATAAGGCCCTTATTACTTGATTCTGCTTCCCAATTCAGGCCTCCAGCTGCTCCGCCATACAGCCTGGATAAATCGAGTCTTTTCTGGAAAGAATTAATGGAAGTTTATAACATAAAGAAAACCATGACCAAAGAGCAAGAAGAACAAGCCTGGTTTTGGGATGATAATGCTTTCGTAATGAATGTGCAGGGCCACGTAATGTTTGCCAATAAAAAAATGACACCAGGTGGTCACTGGCTTGCAATTTGCGAAACCGCATGCAAGAAGTCCGGAAAAGACATCTTCGAATCGGCTGAAGCCTATCTATTGGTATCTACAGCGTTACACGAAGGATTTATCTGTAGCTGGGAGGAAAAATACCGATCCGAAAAAATCAGGCCTGAAACGGTCATCAACGCTACTTTCGATCCGGATTGGACACCGTTTTTACAAACTCCCCCATTTCCGGAATACACCAGTGGTCACAGTACCATTTCAGCTGCATCGGCTGAGGCCATGACCGGATTATTTGGAGATAATTTTGCCATTGTCGATTCTACAGAAAATGAATACGGCCATGGTGTACGCTCTTTTGAATCTTTCAGAAAAGCAGCTACAGAGTGTTCTTATAGCCGGATGTTTGGTGGAATTCACTACCGCAGCGGATGTGAGGAGGGCCAGGCTATGGGTATCCGAATCGGTCAATTTGTTTTAGCCAATACACATACCCGAAAGGGAAAATAAAGAATAGAAATAACTAATTCTAAAACCCGGTGCTGTCATAATCAGCATCGGGTTTTCTTTTTTTTGTGCCATTTTGTCTTCTTATTTTGGTGATGAAAAGTTTGAATTCGGCCATTTTGTCTTTCTTTTGGGTTCGGAATGCAATTTGATCAAAACCAAATTGTAAAAATTAATTTAAAAACTTTAAACAAATAAAATCATGAACGCTTTAACAAAAACATTTCGTCCGGTAAGTTTTCCGACACTTTTAGATAACCTTTTCAGCGATGTAGACTTTTTCGCCGACAATAGAAATTCAATTTCGGTTCCCGCAGTAAACGTAAAAGAAAACGACGACGTTTTTGAAATTGAATTGGCAGCACCGGGTCTTAAAAAAGAAGACTTCAAAGTAAATGTACACGAAAAACTATTGACTATATCGGCACAGAAGGAGGTATCCGAAGCCGAGGCGAAAGAAAATTACACCCGCAAAGAGTTTAGCTTTAGGAGTTTTAGCAGGTCGTTCCGATTACCCAATACGGTAGATTCCGAGCAAATTGAGGCAACTTACGCTGATGGAGTTTTAAAATTGCATTTACCTAAAAAAGAGGAGGCTAAACCAAAAGAGCCAAGACTTATTGAAATAGCCTAATCATAATGAATTTAAAAAGGCAGTCAAGAATTGTTTGTGCTGCCTTTTTGACGTTAAATAATGTTAATTGCCTGATCTTCATTTGAATTTTCATAGATACTTTTTCGTTAAGTCATTACAATAAATAAATTTGTATTTGCACTGCTGGGTGCACTTTAACGAAACATTAAACATTAAAACATAACATGAGCAACAATTGGAAAACGATTTTAATTGCAGTTGTAAGTAGCGTTGCCACATTGGGCGTCTTTAAGCTAAGTGGCCTTGATAAATCGGATGTAATAATCAGTGAGGCCCCAAGCAAAGACTCATCCAATAAGCTTGTCAATTTTGCTAACCTGCCTTCTGGCGTTCCAGGAGATTTCACCTATGCGGCAAGTACTTCGGCACCAGCAGTGGTGCACATTAAGGCCAAATCAATTCGTGCGGTACGTCAGCGTATGCCTTCCATTTTTGATGATTTCTTTGGTTTCGATGATCAATTTTTCGGCACACCCAGAAATCAGGAACAACAATCCTCTGGCTCGGGAGTAATTATTTCAAGCGATGGATATATAGCTACAAATAACCACGTGGTAGAGGGTGCCGATAACCTGGAAGTAGTTACCTACGATAAAAAATCATATACTGCAAAAGTGATCGGAGTTGATCCATCAACAGACATTGCCGTAATAAAAATCGAAGAGAAAAAATTGCCTTCATTAACTTTCGCCAGCTCAGATGAGGTGCAGGTGGGAGAATGGGTATTGGCAGTAGGAAACCCGTTTAATCTGGAATCTACCGTAACTGCCGGAATTATAAGTGCCATAGGTCGCGATATTAGCATTTTGAAAAACAACTATCAGAAGAACTATAGCGAAGGCTCTAATATGGATACACCAATAGAGTCATTTATTCAAACCGACGCAGCAGTAAACCCAGGTAATAGCGGAGGTGCCTTAGTAAATCTTAAAGGTGAATTGATAGGCATAAATACGGCCATAGCCTCTCCAAATGGTGCTTATGCCGGTTATGCTTTTGCCGTTCCATCCGAAATTGTTAAAAAAGTAACAACCGATTTGATCAAATTCGGAAACGTACAGAGGGGTTACCTGGGAGTAAGTCCGGTTGAGCTTAACAGCAAAAATAAGGATGAGTTTGAAACCAAAATCGACGAAGGAATTTATGTTCAATCTGTAACTGAAGACGGTGCGGCAAAAATAGCTGGAATTGAACCTGGTGATGTAATTATAAAAGTAGATGGAATTAC
>JAHEBN010000128.1 GCA_024645245.1 Jiulongibacter sp.
CAATACGAGGTGTCCATGCTCGTTTTGCCAATACTACCATCGGTGTAATAATAGGTTGATTTTACAATACGGCCTGTACCTATCTTAATCGGTTGAATAACATCTTCTTCACCCGCTGGAAGTGGGTCACTTTTATCGGTACAGCTCCATAGAAATAGTGAACATACAAATGTGATTTTAAAAAAATTGGCCATTTCAAATTTATTTTTTTGTCTTGGTAAAAGACATTTTGAAAAAAAATCGAATTGAACCAGACGGCTGATTATCCCGGAATTTGCTTTCTGGCAGTTCAATTGTAGTACTGGCAAGATAAAGTAATGAGGTTAAAATTTGCCACCAGATTCCTTGAAAAAGGCCAAATGTTTTATTTAGTGGGAAGTTATACTGTTATTTTTCGTCGAGATATTGCTTGATCACACCTGGCCTTATCAGGTAGCTTTTCCCCAATTCGTACCAGTGTTCATCGCCCGGATTCAGGTAAATACCTGTTTTCGAAGGTTCTTTTTTAGTGGCGTTTTCGGGTAATAGTTCTCCGCTGTAAATGTCTTTCAGGAAGGTATTCAGATTTGACCATTCCAGAATTTCATCTGTACCGTTTGTGTTTTTTAGAAATTGCAAACTTACAAAACTGGCTTCAAAGCGGTAATGCATTTTTTCTGTACCATCTATCCGCATGATCTGGATATTTAGAGGAGCTTCTATTTCATTATACTCCAAAATTGCCTGCTGCAATTGATTGAGGGTTTCAAACCAGCGTTCGGGATTTTCTGGGTAACCTGTTTTCTTATCACTTATAATTTCCCAAAAATCCTGGCTTTCTTCCAGTTCAGTTTTTTGATTCAGTTTTTCACTTTTTATAAGACTTTTGATCTCTCGAAGCCAGGGAGTTGGCAGGTCAATTTCCCACTTGGCGTCGTCATGTGGTGTATACCCTTCTTCCCAAAGTTCTTCTTCGGTAAAATCTTCGCGATCGAGGTAACTTAACTCATAAGTTCCGGTTATTTCATCTTCTTCCAGATTGATATTGGCTTCTATGGCAAAAGCATGGGGTGGAGGCACCAATTCATTGGTCTGAAATCTGATGGTTAAAGTAGGCATTTGCAGTTTGTTTTTTATCGGTTTTGCCGGTTTTTGTTTGCTTAAATTCCTTCAGAAAATAAACTTCTTTCGGAACTGCAAATTTAGGCAATTGGGCCCTCATTAGTTTCAGTTTGCTGTTATAATCCTCATCCTTTACAGCTGATTTTACAAAAAGTACTACTTTTTCTCCCAGCTTTTCATCTTTTCTACCATATGCAAAAGATTCCGGGTAATATTGCTGAGCAATTCTGTTTACCTCTTCCGGGTTGATTTTAGCACCGCCACTGTTTATGATTTCGTCGATTCTTCCAATAAGTTTGAATGACTTTTTTCCTGAAACAGTAACCAGGTCATTCGTAGTAATCCATTCATTATTAGTTGTTTTTCCTTTTATCATCAGGCAATTTCGTTGGTCGGTTTTGATTTCAATACCATCTAAAACCTGAAATTCATCTTCCTCTTTTACATTCTGAATGGCCACATGCGTGACGGTTTCGGTCATACCGTAAGTAAGGTAAACGGGTGTTTTGATGGTTTTGGCTTTTTCTTGTAGATTTGGATTTAATGCAGCTCCACCAATTAAAATACTTTTGGCCGTGTTTAAGAGCGATATGCTCTTTTCGTTTTTTAACATGGCTTCTAATTGTAGCGGTACAAATGCCATGAAATTGCGGTGACTTTTCTGCCGGATCATGTAATCCATTTTATCAATGTTTAAAAATGGATCAGCACAAGGTTCGATAATGATCAGGTCGCATTTTAGCTCCAAAGCTCTGATTATCATAAGTTTTCCTGCTATGTAATCCAGGTTGAGATTGCAAATCAACTGATCCTCGCTTGTAATATTAAATGCTTTTTGTGTTTGCTTTACCGAAGCCAGAATTTGATTTCTGCTTAATTGTATAATTTTAGGTTCTCCAGTCGAACCTGAAGTTTTTATTTCCAGAAATTCGGGTTTTGATTCCCAATATTTTATAAAATCAATAACCCTGCGAAAGTATTCGTTTGCAGGGTTAAAGTTTATTATCTCATCATTATTTCCAATAAACAGCATCAGGAAAAAATACGGAGTATATTGGAAGTGGCGTCAAAAGAAGTTTTGTATTTGGTTAAAGCCGCCGCCGCCGGCCCCACTTGAACAGCACCTGCTGCCGTAAATTCCGAACCGTGGTTTGGGCATCTAAAATCATTACTGGCAGATCGATAAGCAATCGTAGTTCCTTCATGAGTACATACCGAGGCTACAGCAATAAAAGAATCAGACAACGTTCTCGCTATAATTACTTTTTTGTCAGATACGACTAAAAATCCACCTTTTGAATTTAAGGCTGCATTAGCTGCCTGATTAAGGTTTAATTCGAAATCAAGACCTGTACCTGTACCCGGATTGGGATCCGGAATTTCTGATTCGCCACAGCTTTGCAGGCAATTCATCAATACGATTGCTCCGAAACCTATTCCCACCTGACGCATAAAATCTTTGCGGTCTATGGTCTCGTGCTTATCTTCGGCTGTGTTATTTTTTAAAATTTTGGTTTCCATATTTATTTTTTATTTGAAACGTGCCACAATATATATTTGTTACGGTGGATAAACAATTAGGGTTGCAAATCGTTTCTAAATTCAAAATACCTAATTGTCTATATTTGTGTAATTTTTTAGTTAAATTATCTGGTAATTTATTATTATACAGTTAAAAACACTAGAAATATGATTTTAATTGGATAATATATAGTAATAAAATAGTGTAACATGTCGCAAAAAAGTGAAATTATTAACCCAATTGATGAAAAAAAAGTAGCGGAAAACCCAGGTTTGCTTTCATATGGCCATACGGCAGGATCGGCCATTATTCGACCGGAGGATATGGGCAAAACCAAAGGAAAGGCTCAAATGGCTATGCGTCAGCAAACTTTCGATCAGTTGGAAAAAATTCACCGCCAAATGGAATTATTGGCTGTACAGGCCAATGAAATTAAGGAACGAATTGAAATTTCGGAGCGTATTTATGATGCCCAGATGGGTTTTGAGCCTGTTATAAATCATGCTTATTATCTATATGAAAAGCTGGATGGATCTGATGTGCTTTCTATGGTATCGCCGAATGAATGGCGACGTAAATTCCCTTATAATCAGTTTTTAGCAAAAGTACTTTTACTGGCCGATCATACCTGGAAAGTGGATTTTTATCAGTACGAAAATCCGCAGGATTTTGTAGATATAGGTTAAAGATTAGGAATCATCTTAATCGAAAGAAGACTTTTTTATTCTATTGTTATTAGTCTTTTTTTGAATCATGGCCTTTTGGCATTAATTTTCCATTTCAATAAAAACTGTCTTAGATATGAATTATTGGCTCGTTAAATCGGAACCATTTAAGTTTTCGTGGGATGATTTTGTAAAGAAAGGTGGTGATCACTGGGATGGCGTACGGAATAATACGGCACGACTCAATCTTATGAAAATGAAAGTGGATGATTTGGTTTTGTTTTATCATTCAAATGAGGGAAAAGAAGTTGTAGGTATTGCCAGAGTTACCCGGGAGCATTATCCCGACCCTACCACTGATGATGAACGTTGGGTAGTGGTAGATTTAGCACCGGTGGAAAAACTGCCTAAGCCTGTGACGCTGGAGCAAATAAAGGCCGACGAACGACTTCAGTATATTGATCTTATTCGTATTAGCCGATTATCTGTTGGGTCACTTGATAAGCCTGCTTTTGATATGATTATTGCCAAGGCCTATGATTAATTTTGGAAACTCTGTATCAATTACTGCTTGCCTTGCCGTTATTAAAATGTAAACCACTTAAGAGGAATATATGAAGTTGGCATTAAGTTTTATTTTTTTATTAAATGTTTTTTTCTCTCAGGCTCAACTCCAGAAGAACGTGGAGGTGGAGGTAGTTGGGCGTCCTTCCTGGCAAATAATTATTCCCCTGGAAGAAAATGGTTTGTTGCTCTTGGTTAAATCAGATATAACCAAATTACACCTTTTTAGATTTGATACCGGACTGAATCAAAACTGGGATAAAGAAATTTTCCTGGATGCTGAAAGATCACCAGTAGCCTATACCATTGCCAATGATCACATTTCTCTTATGTTTAGCGAAACGAGTGGTATGTACTACCAGATTTGTCGAATTGATCTTTCACAAGGAGAAATAATCCAAAGTGGATTCGAGTTGAGAGAATATTTTGTTGATCAGGACTATGTTTTTCTTGACGATAAAGTTTTAATGGCAGGTTCAAATGAAAAAGGTGCCGCTTTTTACGAATATAATATCAAATACGACACCGGTAAGTTGATTGAAAAAGATATCTTGGGCAAAGTTTCCGTGAATTTATTTGAGTTTCTGCCAGAAAGTAAACTCGTAGAGGGTATTTGGGCTGTGAAAGCATCCGGTTTTTCGAATGAAAAGAAAAAAAAAGGTGAATTTATTAAGGATGCCTACCTGATACACGCCTTAATTGACACAAGCGGAAATATAATTTCGCAAAAAAAAATAAGTCAATTTGGTGGAAATTTTCCCATCGAGGGTAAGTTAGTTCGATTGTCAGATGGCAGGAAAATGCTTATGGGACTTTACCAGGCGGCAAGTGGAGACAAGGGGGTTTTTACATTTGATCTTCAAGCAGATGAGCATATAAAAACCTATTCTTTTGCCACCATGCTCAGCAACCCAACTAGTCTTAATGCAGCAGATTTGCAAAAATTGGTCAGTAATTTTAAATTTTTATCTAATGACCCTGTATTAGGTATCGACAAGATTGTATTTGGTGGTGTATTTTATCGTCCGGAGTACACCACAGTTACAGAGCGGGATCCCAATTATTACAATCCCTATGACCCATATGGAAGTTATGGTAGATACAATAACCGGTATTCACCTTTTTATCAAAATCAACGCACACAAAGCCGTCAGGTTTTTCGTGGATATAGTTACCCCACGGGTTTTGTTGCTGAGTTTGATTTGTCAGGTGAATTATTAATTCGAAACCGTATCGACATTAATCAACTATCAGGTCAGATTCAGCAAACTTTAGCCTTTAATGAAACAGGTGCGGTATCATACTGTTTAAAAGGAGACCTGGCCACTAATAATTTCAATATAGGAACGAGGCCGATTTTGTACAAACTTGCTGATGACAAGATAATTGGCTCAAAAAATAACTACATTCCAAGTTATCAAGGCGTAAAATATTGGTATGATAATTTTTTCATTGCAGATGGTAGCCGAATAAAAATTGAGGCCATTTCGGTCAATGATAATAAAGAACAAAGTGTATTGGCTAAAAAAAGAAAAGGCAAAAATAAAACCCCGGCCAGCTATTCACAGGTCAGAAAAATCATATATTTGACTAAAATATCCAGCGGAAATTAATTCTTTCGATCATTTGCTTTAACAAAAATTTAAATTTTCGGAATTTTGCGATCGGTAAGAAAAAAATAATGCGTCAAATTTTTGCTTTTTTGTTTTTCATAAGCCTCTCGGGTTGCTTTCAAACCGATAGGGCAAACTATAAATTGGCAATACCCAAATCATACGAAAAAACGGAAAGACTACGGGTTTCACTGGAAGCCTTGAACGATTTAATTGGATTTGGAAGCTCTAATGCCGAAATTTATTTTGAACGCAGCCGAATACAATTAGAATATGGCAACTTTAAAGAAGCATTGCAAGATATAAACACCGCTATTGATAAATCCCCAAACAATCCGGATTATTTTTTTCTGAAAGCTAAGTTGCTAAATAGTAAAGGAGAATTTCCATCCGCTTTAAGCAATGCTCAGGCTGCAGAATCTCGTGGAATGGAATCTGCGGAGTTATCTAGAGAATTGGCTGATTTACTTATAAAAAACGGAAAACTTAAAGAGGCAGAAGTCTACATTGAAGACGCTTATTTTTCAGACCCATACGATGTAAAAGTGTATTATTTAAGAGGTATGAGCTCTGTGATCAAAAAGGACACCCTGGGGGCTTTAGAGATATGGAAAAATGCTCTTACACTTGGAAAACCGTTTGAGCCTATTTATGATCGTATATCAGATACTTATTACCTTTTAGGCAAGGTGGATTCCTCTTTTAAATACAATAAGCTGGGATTGAAGGAATTTACAAATGATGTAGAATTAAATTACAATAAAGGCCAGATTTTTGAAAGATTAGGAATGGTGGATTCGGCCTTAGTAGCTTACAATGATGTGCTCAATATAGATAGTTCGCGAGTTGAACTTATACTTCAAGTTGGTCAGTTATATTTCCAAAATAAGTATTACACAAAAGCACTGAGACAGTTCGAAACTGTAATTAATAGATATCCGAATCTGAACAAGGTCTATTATCTTGCCGGATTATGTAGTGAGAAATTGAAAAAATACGAGCAGGCCAGAGAGTTTTATCTTACGGCCACCACTCGTGTTCCGGAGGATCCCAAATTAGAACAAGCATTTAATCGGGCGAATTACCTGATGAGTGCCACTAATACTCCTAGTACTCAATCAGGAAGATTAAAAAATAAAGTGAAATTGGCTGAACCGGAACCGGAAGTAAAAAGAAAATTTCCAGATGTAGAACCACTTAAAAGTAAAAAAGATATTGAATAATAAAATTGATGATATGATAAATGTAACCCTTCCGGATGGAAGTGTAAAGCCTTACGAATCAGGTTCCAGTTCCATGGATGTGGCCATATCAATTTCAGAGGGACTTGCACGTAACGTATTAGCAGCAAAAGTAAATGGTGAAGTGTGGGATGCTAACAGACCGCTGGAAAGTGATGTGGAATTACAACTTTTGACCTGGAATGATCTGGACGGAAAATCAACTTTCTGGCATTCTTCGGCACATTTAATGGCAGAGGCTCTTGAATCGCTTTATCCGGGAGTAAAATTTTGGGTAGGCCCACCTGTTGAAAATGGATTTTATTACGATGTAGATACCAATGGGCGGGTTATTTCGCAGGATGATTTTAAGGCGATAGAAAATAAAATGCTGGAATTGGCTCGTCAGAAAAATGAATATATCCGTCAGCCAATTTCCAAAGCGGATGCTATATCTTATTTTAAAGATAAGAAAGACGAGTATAAACTTGACTTATTAGAGGGCTTACAAGACGGGCAAATTACTTTTTATACCCAAGGCAACTTTACCGATTTATGCCGAGGACCCCATATACCAAATACTGGTTTTATAAAGGCTGCGAAAATCATGAATGTAGCCGGAGCCTATTTCAAGGGTGATCAAAATAATAAACAGCTTACACGTATTTATGGGGTTACTTTTCCAAAACAGAAGGAATTAGATGACTATCTCAATCTTTTAGAAGAGGCCAAAAAGAGGGATCATAGAAAATTAGGCCAGGAAATGGACATCTTTACGTTCTCTGAAAAAGTGGGCAAAGGTTTACCTCTATGGTTACCAAAAGGTGCTATGCTACGTGAGCGTCTGGAAAATTTTCTAAAAAAGGCTCAATTAAAAGCTGGCTATTTACCTGTGGTAACACCGCATATTGGTAGCAAGCAATTGTACGTAACATCCGGTCACTGGGATAAATACGGTGCTGATTCTTTTCAACCCATAAAAACTCCGGAAGAAGGGGAGGAGTTTATGTTGAAACCGATGAACTGCCCACACCATTGCGAGATTTTTAAAGCTAGGCCAAGAAGTTATAAGGAATTGCCGCTTAGGCTTGCTGAGTTTGGAACCGTTTACCGTTACGAGCAAAGTGGGGAATTGCATGGTTTAACGCGTGTAAGAGGCTTTACCCAGGATGATGCACATATCTTTTGTGCCAATGATCAGGTTGAAGATGAATTTAAAAAAGTAATAGACCTTGTATTGTATGTATTTAAATCGCTTGGATTCGACGATTTCAGTGCTCAGGTATCTTTACGGTCGAAAACTGATCGTTCAAAATATATAGGAAATGATGAAGACTGGGATAAAGCTGAAGCCGCAATACAAAGAGCAGCAGATGAAAAAGGTTTGAAAACCGTAGTTGAATACGGTGAAGCTGCATTTTATGGACCAAAGCTCGATTTTATGGTTAAAGATGCTTTGGGTCGCAAATGGCAATTAGGCACCATTCAGGTTGATTACCAATTACCCAACCGATTTGAACTGGAATACGTAGGCCGTGATAATCAAAAACACAGACCAGTTATGATTCACCGGGCACCTTTTGGCTCTATGGAACGTTTTATAGCTATATTGATCGAAAATACAGCCGGAAACTTCCCTTTATGGCTTTCTCCCGATCAGGTTGCCATACTTCCCGTATCTGAAAAATACGAAGATTATGCCAACGAAGTTTTTCTTGAACTACAGGAAAGGGATATAAGGGGATACGTGGATCACCGCGACGAAAAAGTGGGTAGAAAGATCAGAGACGCCGAAATGAGTAAAATTCCTCTAATGATAATCGTCGGAGAAAAAGACATGAATGACAAGGTGGTTTCGGTCAGGAAAAAAGGAGAAGGTGACATCGGACAATTCACAATTGATGCATTTGTGGCATTTGCTGAGGTAGAAATAAATAAAAACATACCTAAGTTTGGTGTGAATTGATTCTTTAGCATAATTTTGGATAAATATTTGAATATTAAAATTTTATAAAAACTTTCATAATTATTAAAACCGTTTAATGGCAAAAAACTTTAGAAGGCCTTTAAGAGTAACCAGAGAAGAAGACAAACACCGTATAAATGAGCGTATCAGAGGTGTAAACGAAGTAAGATTGGTTGGGGAAAATGTTGAACAGGGGGTGTTCAGTATCGATCAGGCGAGAGCCATGGCAAAAGAGCAAGGCCTTGACCTTATCGAAATTGTACCTAATTCTGTTCCACCCGTATGTCGTATTGTAGATTATTCCAAATTTAAGTACGAGCAAAAGAAAAAACAGAAGGAATTAAAAGCAAAACAGCAAAAAACTGTAATCAAAGAAATTCGTTTCGGTCCACAAACCGATGAGCACGATTTTAACTTTAAACTGAAACATGCCGAGAACTTTCTGAAAGAAGGATCTAAGGTTAAGGCATTTGTGCAGTTTATCGGTCGTCAGATTGTATTCAAAAACCAGGGATTTGAATTACTTGGGAAATTTATTGAGGCTTTAGACGATCTTGGTAAACCGGAAGCAGAACCGAAACTAGAAGGAAAAAGACTCTCAGTTATACTGACCCCTAAGCCGGGAGTGAAAAAATAATATAAAAAGGCCCCTTTTACAGGGGCCTTTTTTATAAAAATAAGATTTCCTCTTTAGCTTCGTACCAGTTTTCAAATTTTGCTGCAAAGGTTTTCTCTATTATATTTCTCTTTATTTTGAAAGTTGGAGTGAGCATATTATTTTCGACATTCCAAGGTTCGTTCATTATTACGATTTTCTTGATTCGCTCATACGATTTCAAAGTTGGATTAATCTCTTTCAGACTTTCAGTTAAATTCTGAATCAGATATGCTTTATCATGCCTTTGGGCAAGTTCCGAAAGTACAACAAGTGCGATTGGTTGAGGTAAACTTTGTCCAACCACGCATATCTGTTCAATCAGGTTGTTGTCGGCAAAATGAAATTCGATTTGAGCAGGAGCCACATATTCCCCTTTTGAGGTTTTATACATCTCTTTTACCCTGCCTGTAATGCTTAAGATTTGGTTATTATCCACTTCACCCACGTCACCAGTATGTATCCATCCATCTTTATCTATTGTTTCTGCAGTCATTTGAGGTTCTTTGAAATATCCGATCATATTCCAGGATGACCTAGTTAAGATTTCGCCATTATCAGTATCTATTTTAACCTCCATACCCGGGTAAATCTTGCCAACAGCCCCTTCTGTGAATTTTTCTCGTGGCATCATGCACACAGCACCTACATTTTCTGTCATACCGTAAGCATCCTGTATAATAATATCAAATCTGGCAAACCATTTTATCAGACTAGCGGGCATAGGAGCAGCACCGGTAAGTGTTATTATGGCATCATCCAAGCCTAATCCTTTCCTTATTTTTTTCTTGATCAATTCTTTTACAATTGGAATCTTGAGTAGTATTCCCAGCTTCTTTTCTGGTAATTTTGAAAGTATTCCTAATTGAAATTTAGTCCAAATTCTTGGGACGGCTAAGAAATGTGTTGGCGATGCGTTTTGTAAGTTTGAATTGAAAGTTTCCAATGTATCGGCAAAATATACTGTTCCACCTGAAACCAAACTTCCTGCCTCTACAATATTTCTTTCTGCAATATGGCAAAGAGGTAAATAGGAGAAAAACCTGGCCCCTGTAATTTCAAGGTGAGTAAAATCTCGTGTATTGTAAAGTACGAATGGCGATGAGCTGAATTTTATCATTACACCTTTAGGGTTTCCTGTTGTACCCGAAGTATAAATAATGGTCATCAGATCGTCAAGTTCAGGAATGAAATCTTCCAGCATTGGTTCATTCGTTTTTAAAATGTCTAGCCATTGAATATGACTGGGATCAGGATTATAAACCGGAAATGCAATGCATTTTACTTCACCGGGAATACCCTCTTTCATACTAGACCAATCATCCAGTTTCCCCACAAATAGATACTTACATTCACTATGAACCAAAACCTGATTGATTTGAACAGCAGTAAGGGTTGGATAAAAAGGGACAGAAACATGACCTGAAACCATAATGGCCAGATCTGCAATAATCCATTCTGCACAGTTTTTGGATACCAATCCAATATTACTTTTTGGAGGTAAATCCAGCGATTTCAAATAGGTAGCAATTCTTCTTACCTGATCACCAGTTTCTTTCCAGGTAAAATCGTGGAAAGTATCACCAAAAGGTTGTCTTAAATAAATCTCATTCGGAGTGTTTTTTTCCCAATGATACAGGTATTCCGGTAGGGTTCTGTTAGGTGTAATTTTCATAGAATAGGGTTGAAAGTTCGATTAAGTCTAAATATAGTGATATGTTTAAAAAAAATAGTAGAATTTTAAAGTAGATTTAGTAAATCAATATAAAAACCAGGATATTGTTTTTACTCCATAGTGTAAATAATAACCAAAGTGAACCACCAGATTTAAAAGTACATTCTTTAGTAAAATATTAAAAAAAGAATTAAAAAATCAAAGATGCGGACTTCTAATCCATAAATGAGATATATTATTTTTGTTTAGCAAAAGGACCGGAATATGTCCCAGATTCCCGATTAAATAAAAGAGAGGTCAAAAATGACCTCTCTTTAAAATTCACGTCACTATTTTTTTTACATTTCTACAATGTCTTTCCGCATTCCGCCCAAGGCTCCCAATAGGTCCAATTTGGCTTTTGATTGAACATTGTATTTTACTAAAGAGGCGGTTAAGTCTTCCACAAGAGCATTGAAGTCTTCATCTTTTATTCCCATTCCTTTATGAGCAGTTTTCATATCAAGTCCGGAATAAATCTCTGGGCCTCCAGAAGCCATACCTACTTGATTAATCAAATTGTTTCTCAATCGGTTAAGTCTGTCCGGATCAGCAGCTGCCGCTGCGAAAAATGAGTTAATACGGGTATCCGCTGCCACTTTTCCTATAAAATCGTCAATTACAGTTGATATACCCGCATTCATGCCCAATCTTTGGTAAAGTGCTACGGGACCTTCAACAATATCGGATTTCATAGCTGCCAAAGCACCTAATAGTCGAGACTTGGGTTTAGGCAGAACAGAGAATTTGTCTAACGCCAGGCTTAAGTCTTCCACTAAAGCTCCAAAATCATCCTCTTCAATACCCATGCCTTTATGAGCAGATTTCATGTCTAACCCTGAATACATTTCCGGGCCGCCGGTAGCCATACCTACTTGATTTATGAGGTTATTACGTAATCTTTGTAACCTGGCCGTATCGGCCGCTGCATCGGCAAAGAAAGCGTTGATACGCGTATCTCCGGCCACATTGGTAATAAATTGATCTATAACAGCTGAAATAGCAGTATTTCCACCCAATTGATTGTATAGCGAAACATTTCCTTCCACAATATCCGGCTTCATTGCAGCTAAAGCTGAAAGTAACTCGTTTTGCTCTGTTGAAGGAACGTTAAACTGATTCAGTGATTTTACCAAATCATCAACTAAAGCATTGAAATCATCATCGGTGATGGCCATTCCTTTATGAGCTGTTTTCATATCCAAACCAGTATATATTTCAGCCCCTCCAGTTGCCATACCTATTTGATTTACGAGATTGTTACGTAGTTTTTGAAGTCTGGCCGGATCAGCTGCGGCATCAGCAAAGAAAACATTAATTCTGCTGTCGGCGGCCACATTGGCAATAAATTGATCTACCACCGCACTTATGGCAGTATTTCCCCCTAGTCTCTCATACAATGATTTGGTCATCATAGAGTCTTCATTATCCTTATTACATGCCGTAAAAAACAGGATGCCGGCAAGTAAGTAATAAATTGTTCTTTTCATGATTTTTGTTTGTTTAAATGTTTAATTATTAGTGCATAATAAATCAGGGATGATTTTATCAAAAAAATCATTTGAAGGAATAATGAGTACAGAGGAGGTGTATTTTTATCTAAAACAAAGGGTATGTTTGATATTTAGAAAAGTATCTATATAGGAGGATGGAATCGGACATTTAGGGCCTTCCATATCATCAAAATTCATTTTTGAAAAAGAGGCTATCACTTTGCTCAGGTTTCTTGTAAGATCGCTTTCCTTAACCTGATCTTCGTAAAATGTTATACTAACTGTTTTGTAACCTGGATTAACTGTGCTTGCCGATACACCTGAGGTGGTTTTTAGCGTATTTGCAATTCTTATGCTATCCGAAGTATTTATGTCAGATTTAACCGTATAAACCACCAGATTAATAGGTTTAAGATTCAGTTCATCTGAAAGTGAGGGTTTTTCCCAATTGGCCCATACCACCAATCCCGTAAAGCAGGTCAGCATAAAATATCCGCATATTTTTAGTAAAGTAACACTGAGGTTTTTCATACTAGTAAATTTTCTGTTGTTTTGA
>JAHEBN010000271.1 GCA_024645245.1 Jiulongibacter sp.
TATTGGCTTCGCTGATATTGGGCAATGCTGTAGTGAATCGAAATAAATCTGAAAACACCATCAGTGTAACTGGTTTAGGCAAAAAAGACTTTACTTCTGATCTGGTGGTATGGACCGGCTATTTCTCCAAAAAAAGCTATAACCTGAAAGAAGCCTATGCGGCATTGGACAAAGACCGTGAAGAGCTACGCAAATATTTGATAAATAAAGGAATTGATGCGAAAGCTATTGTTTTTAGTTCGGTTATGATCGGGAAAGATTTCGACACCAGTTATGATCCGGTAACGCAAAGGTCGAATACCGTTTTTAGTGGCTACAACCTGACTCAAAACCTGAGTATTGAAAGCAAGGAAGTAGAAAATATTGAGAAAATTTCCCGCGAAATATCTGAAATTATTAAATCGGGGGTGGAATTTTACTCCAATTCGCCGGAATATTATTACACCAAATTGGCTGCACTCAAACAAGAAATGATAGCAGAAGGCACCCGCGATGCCCGCGAAAGGGCAGAAAAAATTGCTGAAAACGCAAATGCCAGTCTCGGAACTTTAAAAAGAGCCAATCTGGGCGTATTTCAGATTACCGGTCAAAACACCTCAGAAGAATATTTACCGGGTGGGTCTTTTAACACGCTGGCAAAAAATAAAACCGCGGCAATCACCATCCGATTGGAGTATCAGATAAAGTGATACTTCTCACCATTAACTTATTGAAATTAGTTTATTTAGTCAGAATTTCTTTGGCAGTAATATTGTTCGAATACTTAATAGCTTTAGTTTTTGGTTTAATAAAATAAGATTCGGAATTATACATGCCCCCACCATTCAATAAAAAGAAAGAAGACATAAACATCAAAGACAGTTTTGCTGCCCTGCGGTTTGTACCCCGTTTTTTTAAGAAAATCAGACAGGTGAGTCCGCTGTTGTTCACGGCCAATTTACTTTTCCGCTTGATCGATGCCATTATTCCGGTAGTTATGCTTTGGATCGGAAAAATGATCATCGACGAAGTTATTTTACAAATCAGTCTGCCCGAAAAAGTTTTGCAAAAACTCTGGGTTCTGGTAAGTTCTGAATTTGCCATAGCCATTTTATCCGATTTATTAAGTCGTGCCATTAGCCTTACAGATGGATTACTAGGTGACCAATATGCCAATGCCTCATCGGTAGAAATCATCAAAAAAACATCTGAACTCAATCTCGAACAACTCGAAGACAGTAATTTTTACGACAAACTGGAGCGGGCACGCCAACAAACCACTAGTCGCGTCGGCTTAATGTCGAATATTTTAACGCAGGCACAAGATGTGATTGTGATAATCTCCTTATTAACCGGAATCGTAATTTTTGAACCCTGGCTCATTGTTTTACTCATTGTTTCGATAGTTCCAACCATTATCAATGAGATCAAATTCAGCGGCACCTCCTACTCGCTTGCCCGCAGCTGGACACCCGAGCGTAGAGAACTCGATTACCTCCGCTACGCCGGAGCCAGCGATGTAACCGCCAAAGAAGTCAAACTTTTCGGACTCGCTGATTACCTGGGTGATCGTTTTAAAGTGCTATCTGATAAATATTTTCTGGCGAATAAAAAACTTGCGATACAGCGAGCCAGCTGGGGTTCATTTTTTAATGTGATAGGTACCGCGGCCTATTACGGTGCCTATGTCATGATAATTTTAAGCACCGTGGCAGCTAAAATCACCATAGGCGAGCTCACCTTCCTTTCGGGTTCATTTAACCGCCTGCGTTCGAAGCTACAAGGCTTTTTTACCCGATTCACCTATATTACAGAAAGTGCCTTGTATCTGCAGGATTATTTTGAATTTCTGGATATACAAAATGAGGAAAGTCAGCATATCAATGCCATAGCTTTACCTGCTAAAGTAAAATCAGGTTTCGAGTTTCGTAATGTAGGATTCAAATATCCTAACGCCGAAAAATGGGTCGTCAGAAATGTTACTTTTGATTTAAAAGCTGGAGAAAAACTGGCCTTTGTGGGTGAAAATGGGGCAGGAAAAACCACCTTGATAAAACTATTACTTAGATTTTACGATGTTACTGAAGGTGAAATATTGCTCGATGGCATCAATATCAAAGAGTACGACAGGGCAGCCTATCAAAAGTATTTTGGTGTTATTTTTCAGGATTTTGTAAAATTTGAACTGACGATTCGGGAAAACGTAGCCGTAGGCAAAATTGACGAAATCTACAATCAGGCAAAACTGGACGATGCAGCAGAGAAGAGCCTCGCCAATCAAGTGATCGACGAATTGCCAAAGGGTTACGAGCAGCAACTTGGCCGTAGGTTTAAAAGCGGAAAAGACCTGAGTGGTGGCCAATGGCAAAAAATTGCACTTGCCAGAGCCTATATGAAAGACGCCGAAGTGCTGATTCTCGATGAGCCCACCTCCGCTCTGGATGCCCGTGCTGAATACGAGGCCTTTCAACGCTTTATCGGTCTTACCCAAGGTAAAACCGCCGTTATTATTTCCCACAGATTTAGCACTGTCCGTATGGCCGATCGAATCATGGTGTTGAAAAATGGCTCCGTATTGGAAATTGGAACCCACGAAGAATTAATTAGCCACGGGCAACTCTATTCAGAGTTATTTAATTTGCAGGCAGCTGGGTATCAATAGAAATTATTTTCCTCTTATCTTCTTAAGATGTATAACTCTATTTTTAAAGCCAATGAGCCTACCTTTGCAATCATGAACCACCAGGAATATTTTGAAAATTTATCCGATCTTTTAAAAATTGAAAAGTCGGAAGATCAAGCTCAATATGAATCATTAAGCAAAAACACTTCGATATCCGATCGCCGGTCACAGGGTTTTTGTTGGTATCCGATAGCTATTCGTGGGCAAGAGATTGGTCGGGGTGATTATTTAACTGTGGAATTGGAACGTACCACGCATCAGGATATTCCTGCCAGTTTCCGTTTTGGTACTCCGGCTGTTTTGTTTTCCAATCACGATGCAGAAAACGACCGGGTAGAAGGAATTGTGAGTTACACCGGAGGCAATCGGCTTAAGCTAACCCTAAAAACCGACGAACTGCCGGATTGGAGCCGATTGGGTAAATTGGGTGTGGAGTTACTCTTTGATAATAACTCCTATCAAGAAATGTTTGATGCTTTGAAACTGGCAAAAAATACGGAAAATGAATTATTACATTGCCTGACAGGTGAAAAGAAAGCCCTTTTTGATGAAAGAATAGAAGTTAAAAAAGCTCCCGAACTCAACGAATTTCAAAATTCGGCTGTTCAAAAAATTATGCAAGCGGATAAATTGGCGATCGTGCATGGCCCGCCCGGTACCGGCAAAACCACCACTTTAGTAGAGGCCATTTATCAGTTGTCGAAAGTAAAAAAAGACAAAATTCTGGTGGTGGCACCCAGCAATGCCGCTGTAGATTTATTAGCTGAAAAGTTAACTCAAAAAGGGTTAAATGTGCTACGAATT
>JAHEBN010000272.1 GCA_024645245.1 Jiulongibacter sp.
CTCCAATGCCATGCTGGATTATACACAAGCTATTACGCCTCGCCTTTTATTCGAAACTGGTTATAAAGGAACATTCAGAAGCAATAAAAACGATTACCTAACGGCTGATAAAATCGATGGCATGTTTATTACCAATACCGGAGCCAGCAATCTATTCAACTTTAATGAATACATCAATGCGGCCTATGTTTTGCTTCATTCTCACAATAACGATTTGTCAAAATGGAATTATGAATTGGGACTGAGAGCCGAAAGCTGGAACAATTCTGGACAAACGCAGGATGAAAGCACCAAATTTGCCAATACCTATTTTAAGCTTTTTCCTACAGCCAATATCGTTTACAGCGTAAATAAAGATGCCAACTTTAAACTGAGTTACGGAAAACGGGTCAACCGCCCAAGGCTGGGTCAACTGAATCCATTTATAGATATTACCGACGCCCTGAACCCGCACAGTGGAAATCCATATTTACA
Source organism: Jiulongibacter sp. (assembly GCA_024645245.1). GTDB lineage: Bacteria > Bacteroidota > Bacteroidia > Cytophagales > Spirosomataceae > JAHEBN01. The sequence goes on from JAHEBN010000272.1 coordinate 475, forward strand.
GCCGGAAATTATCCATGCTTTGGAGCTGGGTTTTAATCAGGAATTTGAGAAATACAGTTTCTCCAACAGCCTGTTTTACCGACATTCGATTAATACCATACGTTCCTTTTTCCAGGAAATTGGCGATGGTGTGGTTCTTAATAAACCGATGAATATAGGAAAAGGAGATAGTTATGGACTGGAAAATGTACTAATCGGAAAGCCTTCCAAAAATTACGATTTTAACGCCAGCCTTACGTTTTTTCAACAAAAGCTAAATGCCGGCAATATAATTCCTGATGCGGTGCAAAGTTCATTCAACTGGTATGGAAAACTGATTAATAATTTTTCCATGTGGAAAAATGGAAAGCTACAGTTGATTGGCAATTATACTTCCAGAGCTACCACGCCGCAAGGTTATAACATTCCGATTTATTTTGTGGATATGGGTTATCAGCAAAAACTGGGTGATGGCCGTGCCCGACTCGGGCTTACCGTAGTAGATATCTTTAACACCCTGAAAAGCGGTGGAAATAACAGTACTGTAGATTTTCTTTCCATCCGTACTTCCAAGGCCGATACGCGAGCCATCATGCTTACTTTCGCCTGGTCGTTTAATTCTACGGTAAAAGAAAAACTGATGGACAATCAATTTTCGAGGGAATGGTAAATAAGGCAAGAATTCAATCAATTTATTCATTATAGACTGATTAAATAATTTTCCATTATCCTCCAAAAGAAAAGAAAACTACAAACCAGTAGCCTTCTCCTGTGCTTCAGTATATCTGGCACCTATGATCTTTACTTCTTTGGAAGCTGTGTTTAATTCAGCTAATTCCTGTGGGGTAAATGTAATATTTATTGCTCTGTTATTTTCTATCAGGCGATGAATTTTAGTTGTTCCGGGAATTGGTACTGTCATTGGATTTCTGGCCAAAACCCAGGCCAAAGCAATCTGGGCATTGGTAACACTTTTCATTTGGGCAAAATTTGCAATTACATCTATCAAAGCTTGATTGGCCATCTGGGCCTCTTGTGTGAATCTCGGTATCACGCCACGTATATCACCCGATTCAAATTTTCGGTTTTTCTCCATAGTTCCGGTCAAAAAACCTTTACCCAATGGACTAAATGGCACAAAGCCAATTCCTAATTCTTCGATAGTGGGAATAATTTCCGACTCATGCTGGCGGGTCCAAAGTGAAAATTCACTTTGCAAGGCCGATACGGATTGCTCAACGTGAGCTTTGCGAATGCTTGCAGCTCCGGCTTCTGACAGACCAAAATATTTGGCTTTCCCTTCTTTTATCAAGTCCTTCACGGTACCGGCTACTTCTTCAATTGGAATATTGGGGTCTACCCGGTGTTGGTAAAGTAAATCAATGCATTCCACATTCAATCTTTTTAAGGAACCTTCTACAGCCTTCCGGATAGTCTCGGGTCTGCTATCAACACCCATCATTTTTCCATCCTGTATACGAAAACCAAATTTAGTGGCAATCTGAACCTGATTTCGAAAAGGCTTTAATGCCTTTCCCACTAACTCTTCATTTGTATAAGGTCCATAAACTTCGGCTGTGTCAAAAAATGTTATACCTTCTTCCACAGCTTTGTGAATTAAATCAATCGAAACGCTTTCCGGTGGAAATGGAGCATATGAAAAACTCATGCCCATGCAGCCCAGTCCAATAGCCGAAACTTCTAAACCCTGATTTCCTAACTTTCTTTTTTGCATAGTTTATATTAGAAACCGGGACTTATTGTTCTTAATAAGTCCCGGCTAATAAAATTAAATACTTGATTGATCCCCCAAAAACGGCTGATTATAATGCCTTTTACCTGTATTTTTATAAAGGGCATTGGCCACTGCTCCAAATACCGGTGGAAAAGGTGGCTCACCTAAACCCGTCGGGTCTATTTCGTTTTGTACAAAATGCACATCAATAGACTTTGGAGCTTCATTATGCCTGATCATGCGATAGGTATTAAAATTATTTTGGTCCGGCTGACCGTTATTGAAGGTCATTGCACCATAAAATGATTGCCCAATACCATCCACCACTGCACCTTGTACCATATTGACGGCAGCATCAGGGTTTACCACTACTCCACAATCTATTGCTGAAGTTACTTTTTCTACATACGGCTCACCTTCTCGAGTGACCATATCTACCACGTGAGCAGCATAAGAATTATGACAGAAATAAGCGGCAACTCCTCGGTTGTATTTACCGTTTTCGGCCTTACCCCAGCCCGATTTTCCTTTGACCAGTTCCAATACAGAGGCATATCTTTCCGCATCGTAATCGTTGTTTTTACCTACCGGGTTTTCTTTGGCACGTTTCAGCATTTCCAAACGCATTTCTATCGGATCTTTGCCCATGGCTTCTGCCAATTCATCTAAAAACGATTGCTCAGCTGCGGCATTAAAGTTGGAACGTGGTGCTCTAAAAGCCCCAATAGTTATGTTAGAAGGAATTTCCCATGACTCTGCCAAGTAGTTGTCCACAGCCCCTGCCGGGAAACGATTCGCATGGATCGGGCTTTCAGGAATTCCACCACCGATTACATGAAATCCAATTAATTTTTTGTCCGCATCTAAAGCTGCACGGTAAGTGGCTGTGTACATCGGGCGGTAAATGCCATAGGTCATGTCGTCTTCTCGGGAGTAAATCAATTTTACTGGAGCCTTTACTTTTTGAGAAATCAATGCGGCTTCATAGGCAAACTGGGTATAAGCCCTACGCCCAAACCCCCCACCCATTCGGGTCATTTGTATTTCTATTTTCTCAGGAGGGAGATTCAAAAGTTTGGCCAAAGTAGGCTCCATCCAGCCCGGAGCCTGATGTGGACCAGCCACTAAGGCACTGTCTTCTTTCACATCGGCGAAGAAATTCATGGGCTCCATGCAATTATGGGCTAAAAACGGGGCATTGTAGGTTCGCTCAATTATCTGTGCAGCATTTTTAAAGGCCGTTTCCGGATCGCCAT
>JAHEBN010000273.1 GCA_024645245.1 Jiulongibacter sp.
CATGCTCCAAACCCATCCTTTTTAAGCTCTGATCGCAACTCGAAATCAAATATTTGCGACTACCCCACTCGCCATAAGGCCCTGGCCACATTCGGTAACCGGCTTTCGAAGAAATAATCAGTTCGTCGCGATAAGGCTTAAAATCTCTTTGATAAATAAGTCCGAAATTCTCTTCTGCCGAACCCGGTGGCGGGCCATAATTATTGGCAAGGTCGAAATGCGTAACTCCTTTATCAAAAGCCGTTTGAAGAATACTGCGGTAAGTTTCGAAAACATCCACGCCACCGAAATTATGCCAAAGCCCAAGCGAAATCTCCGGCAATTTCAATCCGCTTTTGCCGCTATTGCGGTACTCCATTTTATCATATCTGTTTTCTTTTGCTAGATAGGTCATATTTAAAAATTCTTTGTTTAATTTTTCTAATTTGATGTAAATCGAGTTTTACCACAACTGGTGAACAAACTTCTTAATATATTTCTCGTAAATTCTGTCAACTGCGATTCGCTGATCAGAGCTCAAGCCAGAACTATTTAAAGCATTTATATTATCAATTACTTGCTCCGGCTTTGATGCTCCGGGAATAATACAACTTACAGCGTCATAATTAAGAATCCATCTAAGTGCTGCATGTGCCAGATTTTGATCATGAAAAACGGATTTTAATTCTTCCACAGCGGCAAGACCGGTTTCGTAATCAATACCGGAGAAAGTCTCCCCTTTATCAAATTTTTCACCATTTCTGTTAAAATTACGATGATCACCTTCCGTAAAACTTGAATTTTGGCCAAATTTTCCGGTCAATAATCCACTGGCTAAAGGCACTCTGACGATTACGCCAACATTTTTCTTTTCGGCTTGTTTGAAAAACAATTCAGAAGGACGCTGCCGAAACATGTTGAAGATAATCTGAACTGTGGTAACATTCTCAAATTCTATACCTTTAAGAGCCTCCTCTATTTTTTCTACACTGATTCCCAGATTTTGTATTTTACCTTCCTCTTTCAAGCGATCAAACAATTCAAAAATTTCAGGCCGGTAAAAAACCTCGGTGGGCGGGCAATGTAACTGAATTAAATCAAGCGTTTCTAAACCCATATTTTGCAAAGAGTCTTCTACAAATTTTCGAAGAACTGCCGGTTTGTAATTCTCATTGATATGCGGGCTGATCTTTCTGCCGCATTTTGTAGCTACATATATCCTTTCAGATCTAGATTTTATAAATTTCCCTACCGCTTTTTCACTTTCTCCATCCCCGTAAACATCGGCGGTATCAATAAAATTAACACCTTTATCTACTGCTTGATTCAATATTTTTTCGGCAAGGGAATGATCAAAAGCATCGCCCCATTTACCACCTACCTGCCAGGTTCCAAGACTGATTTCTGAAATTTCAAAATTGGTCTTCCCGAGTTTTCTATAGTTCATTCATTAGAGTTAAAGGTAACAAAAATAGACATTATAATTTGAAAGAATGACTCTAAGACTGAAGCTATCAAAAATGGAAAGAGATTGGTGCAAATTGTATTATATTTCACCCAAAAAACCGCTTTTACTGTTTAATGGTGATATGTTTTTTTAAGAGATATGCTTAAAAATAAGTACTTTTAGATATCTCATTTATTTAACCCTAAATAAAAGAAAATGCGAAACCGGAGGTCTGTTTTAAAAAATATGGCTTTGATGCCTTTCGTCAGTCTAAATTCCAATCAAAATACCATTAATGAGGAAAATCACCCCTTAAAAATCAGCCTGAATGCCTTTTCTTTTGATAAGCCTTTAAAAGCCGGGCAGATAAACCTTTTTCAGGTTTTAGATTTTTGTGCGGAAAACAATTTTGATGGTGTTGATTTAACGGCCTATTATTTTCCGGGATACCCGAATGTACCTGATGACGATTACCTTTTCCGAATAAAAAGAAAAGCTCATAAACTGGGACTAAGAATCACCGGCACAGGTGTCAGGAATGATTTTACCAATCCGGAGAAAGCAAAAAGAGAGGAAGACATTAAAATGGTAAAAAACTGGATAGTGGCGGCGGAGAAGTTAGGGGCACCGGTAATCCGAATTTTTGCAGGAAATAAAATACCCGAAGGCTACACCTGGGAGCAAACAGCCACCTGGATGGTTGAAGATTTTAAAACCTGTGTAGAATTTGGAAAAAAACATGGCATTATTGTCGGAGTACAAAACCATTACGACTTTATTCAAACACCGGAACATGTTGAATATTTTATGGAAAAAGTTAATGATGAATGGTTTGGACTGATATTAGACACCGGCAGCTATCGCAACGGGGAAACATATAAAGACATTGAAGAAAGCATTACATACGCCGTAAACTGGCAGGTGAAAGAAAAGATATTTGTAAAAAATAAAGAATTGGTAACCGATTTGGCCAGATTGATGAAAATAATTAAAAAGTCGGAATACCGAGGCTATTTACCCATTGAAACGCTGGGGGAAGGCGATCCGGGAGAAAAAATAAGAAACTATCTGGCGGAAGTTAGAAAGTATATTTAAAAATAGTACTTTGCCGCGAACCTTAGTCCGTGGCAAAGATTTAGAAATGACTTATTTCAAAATTGGCATAAATAGGATGTTTGAACTTCCATTTTTACTTTAAACGTAGAGTTTGCCGGAACATCAAAAGACTGACCTTTCTCGTAGGTTTCCCAATCTGTTTCACCTTTTAGCAAAACATCCATTGCACCTTCAATAACAGTCATAATTTCGGGACTACCCGTACTGAACTCATATTCACCAGGCTGCATTACGCCCACAGTTGAGCTGCCTACCTCAGTTTGGTAGCCCAAAGATTTTACATTTCCGTCGAAATATTCGTTTGATTTGATCATTCTATGAATAAACATTTACATTTACTATTAAAATATACTCCTCCATTTCCAACTCCACCGCATCTTTCACCCAATCAACAACTTCTAAAGACAAAGCCTGAACCTCCTCGCAGATGTAAGCCTTATTTGCGAGTATGGCGGTAGCCAGTTCCTCATTATTATTTTGAAGTTGAATATTGATTTTATCGGTCACTTCAAATCCCGTGTCTTTGCGGTAATTTTGGATTTTATTCACAAAATCACGTGCAATACCCTCGAATTTCAGTTCTTCGGTAATATGAATATCCAATGCCACGGTAAGGTTTCCATCTTGTGCAGTTAGATATCCGGGTAAATCTTCGGTCAATATTTCCACATCTTCCAAACCGATCTCAAAACCACCCACCTGAATCTGATTTTCTGTTTCTAATTGCTTAATGTGTTCGTTGTTCATTCCAGAAATAGCAGCTGCCACAGTTTTCATATCCTTTCCGAATTTCGGACCTAAAGCCTTAAAATTGGGTTTTACTTTTTTACTCAAAACCCCTGAAGCATCATCCAGGTATTCCACTGCTTTGATGTTCACTTCCGTTTTGATCAAAT
>JAHEBN010000274.1 GCA_024645245.1 Jiulongibacter sp.
ATGCTTTTATAAGACAGGCCCTGAATAAATTGTACCAAACTAACAATGGAAATAGCAATAAGGAAACTAACATTTCTGCGTCCATTAAAATATTGAACGCCGCTTCGGAAGGTTCCGAAGTAAAAGCATATTTTCTAAGCGACATGATTGAAAGTATGAAAAACGGCAGAGATTTTCACAAAACACCACCTAAGGATTTATCCCAGGCACAATCCTGGGTGGAAGAAGATATTACAAAATACAACGATATTAACCTTGGCGGAATAGAGATAAACATGATTCTCCCATTCGAACCAACTACTTCGTCAAAAGAAAATAATCCTGCTGTAACAGCCTACTGGCAAGGCCTTTTTGAATCCCTTGGCTGCTCTCAAGTATTGGAATATTAAAGTTTTAGGGTAATGAATTAAAGGTGGATAATATTCTTTTTATCTTTGCCACCACCTTAAAAAACTTACATGCTATACTACCTTTTTAACTTTCTGGACCAAATATACAATTTCCCCGGAGCCGGGGTATTTCGCTATATCTCTTTTCGGGCTTCGGCTGCAACTATACTTTCCCTGGTAATTGCTGCTTTTTTTGGTCGTCGTATAATTGATATCCTAAGAAAACTTCAAATTGGTGAATCAATCCGTGATTTGGGATTAAGCGGACAAATGGAAAAAAAAGGAACTCCAACAATGGGTGGATTCATCATTTTGGCTTCCCTTACTATCCCTGTACTTCTATTTGCCAGACTGGATAATGTCTATATAGTTTTACTACTTATAACTACTTTATGGACCTGTATGATTGGATTTGCCGATGATTACATAAAGGTTTTCAAAAAAGATAAGGAAGGGCTGAAGGGTATCTTTAAAGTTATTGGTCAGATTGGTCTGGGATTAATAGTTGGCCTAACCCTATATTATAATGATAATGTAGTAGTTCGTGAGTTTGATACGGTATCCAAATCGTTTGTGGATGTTCAAAAACTAATCACTACAGTACCTTTTCTTAAAAACAATGAAATTGATTACAGCATACTTGGGAGCTTTCTACCGGATGCCCTGGCCTGGATTCCTTATGTATTTATCTGTATTTTCATAATAACAGCAGTTTCTAACGGTAGCAATATCACCGATGGAATTGACGGTTTAGCTGCTGGTACCTCAGCTATAATCGGTTTGACCTTAGCCATATTTGCTTATTTATCCGGAAATAAAATTTTCGCTGAATACCTGAATATCATGTTAATACCCAATTCAGGTGAAATGGTTATTTTCTGTGCAGCATTTCTGGGAGCCTGTATAGGGTTTTTATGGTACAATGCATACCCGGCTCAGGTTTTTATGGGCGATACCGGCAGTTTAATGCTCGGTGGAGTAATTGCTACTCTGGCATTGGCCTTGCGAAAAGAATTACTAATACCAGTAATGTGCGGAATATTTTTGGTAGAGAACCTATCTGTTATGCTGCAGGTGGCTTATTTTAAATACCAAAAGAAAAAACACGGCATTGAATATGCCCGGGCAAATCGCCTTTTTCTCATGTCCCCTTTGCATCACCATTTTCAAAAGAAAGGTTATCATGAAGCCAAAATCGTAAGCCGATTTTGGATTATTGGAATTATTCTGGCCGTGGTTTGTTTGGTAACTTTAAAGTTAAGGTAAATAAATCTCCAAAACTTGTACTATTTTTAGAAAAGCCACCTGAAATTTGAGTTATCTTATTGTAATTCAATTTACTTCTTCTTATATTTGCAGCCCCAAATACAGGCCATCGCAGGCTGCCCGTGCCTCGTTGGAATTATCAAGTTGGAGAAAATAATTGTTCCGGATTATTTTTTGTGTTGGTTTTCAGCACCTTACAACTTAAAATTGACCTTTTCTTTTTTGTTTTAATATTGGGGTAGAAGCAAGAAATCTGGGTCGGGAGTTTTTTAAAAAACATTTAAAAAATTAGTAAAGTGGATACATTAAGTTATAAAACCATTTCTGCTAACAAGCAGACGGTAGAGAAAAACTGGTTAGTAGTTGACGCAAAAGACAAAGTTTTAGGACGTCTTTGTAGCCAGGTAGCAAGTATTTTGAGAGGTAAAACAAAAACAAATTTTACTCCTCACGTAGATTGTGGTGATAATGTTGTTATTATTAATGCCGAGAAAATCAAATTGACCGGTAAGAAAATGACCGACAAGCAATACATCCGTCACACGGGTCATCCGGGTGGACAGCGTTTTGCTACTCCAAGAGAATTGATGGAGAAGGATCCCCGTAAAGTTGTAGAGTATGCTGTAAAGGGTATGTTGCCTAAGACCCGTTTGGGACGCAAGCAATTTACAAACCTGTATGTGTATGCCGGAACAGAACATCCGCATCAGGCTCAACAGCCAACCGCAATCGAACTTTGATTTAAGAACCTAAAAAATTGATATAACATGCAAGTAATCAATACCATTGGTAGAAGAAAAACAGCAGTTGCCCGCATATATATGCAGCCAGGTAAAGGCGAAATTTCTGTGAATGGACGTGAGCTAAGCACTTACTTCCCAACAGAAGTTTTACAAATTATCCTGAATCAACCGTTTCACCTGGTTGAAAGCAATGGAAAATACGATGTAAAAGTAAACGTTCGTGGTGGTGGTATCGCCGGACAGGCAGAAGCTATCCGAATGGCTATTTCGCGTGCACTGGTTGAAGCAGATGGTGATAACAGACCTGCTTTGAAAAAAGAAGGATTCCTTACCCGTGACTCACGTATGGTTGAGCGTAAAAAATACGGTCGTAGAAAAGCGAGAAGAAGATTCCAGTTCTCGAAACGTTAAGATTTTTCCGATTTGGGATTTTTCACTTTTTGCTTATTCAAAAATTGAATGTCCCAAATCTCATTTTCAATATTCGTCCAGTCAGCACTTATCGTGTCCGATGTGTTGGGCTGCTTAAACAATTTAAAACAAATTAAATGGCACAGATTCAAACAAAAGATTTATTAGACGCTGGTGTACACTTTGGACACCTAACCCGCAAATGGGATCCGAGAATGGCTTCATATATATTTATGGAGAAAAACGGTATCCACATCATCGACCTTAATCAATCGGTTCAAGGCTTAGAAAGAGCTCAGGCTTTTGTAAAAGGAATAGCAAGAAGTGGTAAAAAAATCATGTTCGTAGCTACCAAAAAACAAGCTCAGGAAATTGTTTCGGAAGAAGCAAAGAGATTGAAAATGCCTTTCGTTACTGAAAGATGGTTAGGTGGTATGCTTACAAACTTCTCTACGATTCGTAAGTCATTGAAAAAAATGAACAATATCGAGCGTATGCTAAGTGATGAGCAAACAGCCGGTAACCTTGCGAAAAGGGAGCGTTTGATGCTAACAGAGATCGAATTAAATTGGAAAGATTACTTGGGGGTGTTGCAGATATGTCACGAATCCCTGCT
>JAHEBN010000275.1 GCA_024645245.1 Jiulongibacter sp.
GTAAGGTAGCTGAGGGGGATACTTCGAATCTGGGCGATACCTCTACGTTGCTGGATCCGGCCGTGGTGGAAGAGATTAAGGAGGGGGCGTTGTAAGGTAGGTTGCTTTTACTTTTACAATTCCATCGAGAGCTGCCCGGAATCGGGTGGCTCCTTTTTTATACAAGCAAGTACATTTGCCGGGTAAAATTATTTCTTTTTTATAGTCAGTGGCACCACTTTCTGGGTAGCAATCCCATTGGCAGAAGCTTGTAATTTTACAGTATAGGTGCTGTCTTTGCCTACTTCTTTTTTGTACGAATGTACTGGATCTTTAAGTTTGGAAATCTTGCCATCGCCAAAGTCCCAATCGTAGGAAGTTGCATTAGATGAAAGATTTGTAAATGTTACCGCTGTTGAGTCAGCCTTGGTGGTATCCTGTACAAATTTAAAATCGGCAATGAGAACAATTGCCGATTTAATGGTTACTGTATCACGTTTTACACTAGTTGTAGCTCCTTTAAATGCAGTTAGTTTTACAACAAATTTGCCAGATTTTGTAAAAGTATGTTTGGGATTGGGATTGGTTGAAGTAGAATCAGAAGATTTATCACCAAAATTCCATGAATAGCTAGATGCATTCTTTGAAGAATTTACAAAAGTGACTTCACAGGGTGCTGTGCAGTTTCCTCCGGTCATAGAAAAACCTGCCAAAGGGGCATCATCCATTACACTAATCGCTACTGTGCTGTCAATGGCTGTACCGTATTTCCCACTCAGTGTATATACTACCTTATATTGGCCCGCTTTTGTATAGGTGTGGGATGGATTTTTTTCGATCGAATTTGTTCCGTCTCCAAAATCCCATTGATAGTTCCAGATATAGATTCCGGTGTTTTCAGAAGCATCAGTAAAATTCACAACACAGGGTATGGTGTTGCAGGATACTGTCGAAGGGATAGCTTTGGCTATCGGTACAGCAGGTTCTTCCAACTGGCAACTTATTACAAGTATCAGGAGTAGATAACCCGGGATTGCTGTTAAAGTTTTCATATCTGTTTTGGATTAATATTAAAACTGATATCGGATGCTAAGTCCGGCATAACGTTGTGACCAGGCTGCATGAGGCGAAATGGAAAGTTTTCCGGTGCTCAATTGCTTTTTTAAATCCTTGGCTTTTTTACTGCTGCTGCTACCGACTATCCAAAGTGCAGCCCCACCCACGATAGCAGCACCAGCTATATAAATGCCGGGAGTGGCGTAGGCAATTAAACTTTTGGGCTGGGCTTTGTAATTATCTATCGAACCGAAATTTTGCCCATTTGGCCGGCCATTTACATCGTTTGCATTCCACCAGGTTTCTAAACTAGTATTGTTTTTTTTAATTGCTGTTTTATAACCGCTATAGGAACTATTAAGTACAAAATAGGTGGCCACCGCCCCCACCACAGCAAGCCCTGCACCTCCCTTATACATTAGTGACTGCTTTTGATATTTTTGCGCCTTTATTTCCAGGGCATTCATTGCTTCTGTTGATTTCTTAGGCACAAGCTCGGGCGATTTTTCTGCCGGTTTCGAAACCACTTCCTTCTTATCTGCGGGTGGATTACCCGGAGGCGAAAGCTTTTCCTGATTTTTTGTTTCTGGTACCACTGGTTCAGTTTTTTCAACCGGTGTTTGGGTTTTTGTTGCAGGAGATTTTACAGGCTCTTTTTGGGTGTTCTGTGAAGTAGGCGGTGGGGAAGTCTGCACGGGTTGATTGGCAGGGGGAGCTTCGGCTTTTTTAACGGGAGCATTCACCACTGCGGTAGCTGCAGTGGCCTCCCGAAAGTATCGTATGCCAGTGATGAGTACTTTCCACTGATTTCCGATTTTTTCAGCTTTCAATTCGGCAGTTCTATTTACTGGAGCATATTTTGTATTGGTCTGATTTCGGCGGGTGTTGGTAAAGTAGCTATTGTAATGAACCAAAACGTAAGGGAAATTGGGCCCCTGCATTACCTCAGAAACATACACCCCTGTGATTTTAATAGAATAATTTTCGCTTTTAGTGTAAAATGTATTCAGGTTTTCCAGGTACGTCTGAACCTTTAAATCAGGAAATCCTGATTTTTTAATGGTGTATTCTGGATTTGTGTCGTCCTCAATAATGACACCCGGGCCGTCAAAAATTTGACTCTCGCTGGGAAGAAAACTATTGACAAGGACAACTCTCCGACTAATTTCTCCCATGCCATCGGAAGCAATTGTATTCAGCAGGTCATTCAAATGGGTTTCTACAAGTTTTCTGGCAGCCCCCCTGATCTCTGCGATTTCTGCCGATGAAAGATTTGCCTTGCCTTGCCCAAAGGATGGGTACACGGCCAATACCCAAAAAACGATGAGATATAAATAGCGCATTGGAAACTCTTTTTGGTTATACATAGCTTTATTCGGGAAGCAGAATGATTTCTACCCGACGGTTCATATTTTTATGCTCTTCAGAATCGTTTGCCACAAGAGATTTTCGGCTGCCCATTCCTTTCCATTCCATTCGGGAGGTATTGATCCCGCGTTCTTCCAGATAGCGATGGGTAACCCTTGCCCGGTATTCCGACAGAGTTTCATTTCGGTAAGGATCTCCCACATTGTCAGTATGGCCTTCAATCCTGATTTTCTGTTTCGGTTTGTTGCGCAAAAGCACGACGAGCTGATCCAATATGTGACAAGATGCGGGCAAAAGCTGATAATTACTTTGGGTAAAATACACTGTGATATTTTTTGTAGTATCAGGCAATGGCGTAGCATCCACCACCGGAGCCGGTCGCGTTGGAGCCATTTGTTTTGCTGGCGTTTTTTTTAGAGAATTTCGAAAAGAATCTTCAATGGAAATGGTACGGAGGTTCAGGCCCTTTACCAGGTTTATTTTTTCCGAATACAGCTTTTCGCCCTGTGCATTGCTGATTAAAATTGAATATGCTCCGTTTTTTTCAAAAGTGTAATACGACTTATCAGCTACCTTGCTCATAAAAGTAGTGTCACCATCGAGTGATATCAACTGGCAATTTATCTCAGAGGAATAGTTTTTTATATTCATCGTAAGCAGGGTGATTTCGGGAGTCAAATTAATAGTGTAAAAGCCAGTACTTCCATCCATTTTGTCCAGGATCAGATTGCCTCGGTATGTTTGATATCCGGTACTTTCCACCACTACATTCACAATATCAGCATCCAAGAAAATGACTTTTTGTGAGCTGGAATCAGGGCTTATGGTCAGGCAGTCTTTTTTTTCGATTTTTGTATAATTGAGGCATATTGTTGCTTTTTGAATGGGCTCACCGGTAAGGGCATTGGTTGTCTTAAAAATGCGGGTCAGTTTTTTTTGGTTGGTTTGCTGGGTCTCCAGTACAAAATCTTCCTGTTGGCTCTGCATATAGGGTTTGTCATGAGCCTGCATATCTAGC
>JAHEBN010000129.1 GCA_024645245.1 Jiulongibacter sp.
GGCGAATTGGAGTAAAATTCCACCCCCGATTTAATAATTTCAGATATTTCGCGGGAAATTTTCTCAATATTTTCTACTTCCTTGCTTTCAATACTCAGGTTTTGAGTCAGGTTGTAGCCACCAAAAACGGTATTCGACCTTTGCGTTACCGGATCATAACTGGTGTCGAAATCTTTCCCGATCATTACTGAACTAAAAACAATAGCTTTCGCATCAATTCCTTTATTTATCAAATATTTGCGTAGCTCTTCACGGTCTTTGTCCAATGCCGCATAAGCTTCTTTCAGGTTATAGCTTTTTTTGGAAAAATAGCCGGTCCATACCACCAGGTCAGAGGTGAAATCTTTTTTGCCTAAACCCGTTACACTAATGGTGTTTTCAGATTTATTTCGATTCACTACAGCATTGCCCAATATCAGCGAAGCCAATAAAACAGTAAGGGCAATAATTAGTGCTGAAAGATGATTTTTTAACATGGCGTAAATATTTAGGTCTGATTTTAATAACATTGCAAGTCAAATTTTCGGACTTCGATTTATAAAATTACATGATTTATCTATCCTCTCCGGCATTCAAAACGAATATTAGTACATTTATATTTCAACCCGGATACCAGATGAAAATAACCTTAGTGATTCTCTTCTTTACGATGCCTTTTTTTCTTTTGGCACAAGACAAAGGCAAAATCCTTTTCGAAACCCATTGTGCCTCTTGTCATGGAATTAGCGAGGGAGCCTTTGGGCCCAGGTTAGGTGGTGTACACAAGGTGAGAAATGACGATGAGTTTACTCGTTTTGTTAAAAATCCTGCTTCTTTTCTTGCCGGTAATGATACACGGACCAAGGCACTTTTTGAAAAATACAAGACAGAAATGCCTGGTTTTACTAAATTGAAAAAGAAAGAGATAATCGCTATTTTAACCTATATCAAAACGGAAAGTGAAGAGCAAAATATGCAACCTTTAAGCTTAAATTCACTTTTTGTTAAAAACGCAGGGCAGCGATATGCTCCACCGGTTAAATCATCCAATCTTTTTATAGAAGTGGAGGATTTTGTGCAAATACCCCGCACCGACGAACATTTAGACGACAAAGGAATTACTGTTTTGCGTTCCACTAAATTCGGGGTTTTCGTTAGTGATCAGATGGGGAAAATTTACCGGATCAGCAATAGAAAGCCGGAAGTGTATTTTGATGTCCGCCTTTTAAATCCCGATTTTATCTTTTTTCCGAGTATTGGTGCCGGACTGGGGAATTTTACTTTTCACCCCGACTTTGAAAACAACGGATTGCTCTACACTTCACACCTCGAAAAATACACGGGCAAACGGGCGATTAACGAAGGCGACTGGCCCGATAGCCTGAAAAGCGGACAACAATATGTACTTACTGAATGGAAAACTGCCGATCCGGCGGCATTTCCATTTACAGGTAACCGAAGAGAAATTTTAAGAATTAATAACCCGAATTTTGCCCATTCAGCACAAGATCTGGCTTTTGCTCCGGGTTTAGATAAGCAAAACCCCGATTATGGAATGCTTTATTATTCTTTTGGCGATGGGGGCTCGGCCAATCTAAAAATACCGGAAATAAGTCATAACATCCGATCGGTTTTAGGATCCGTAATGCGAATAGATCCACAAGGAAACAATGGCGTTTTTGCCTCCTACGGTATTCCCGCAGACAATCCATTTTCCAGCTCCCTCGACCCCTTGGTGCAAAAAGAGATATATGCTTTTGGATTCCGTAATCCATACAGGCTTAGCTGGGATGAAAAAGGGGATGGGGCTTTATACGTAGCCGATATCGGCGAATCGAATGTGGAAGAGATCAACCGGGTACAAAAGGGTGGCGACTACGGGTGGGCGAGCCAGGAAGGTAAATACGGAATAGATGTTAAAACGGATAAAACAGTTCTTTTTGAGCGGGAAGATCAGGGAATAAATCAGACTATATTGCCCGTAGCCACTTTTGATCATAACGATGGAAATGCGATATGTGGAGGTTATATTTATGAGGGAAATCTGGAGCCGCTTAAAAGGAAATACTTCTTTGGTGATATCGTAAGTGGACGCCTATTTTTTACTGATGTTGATAATTTATCAAACGGCATTTTTGACCTGCACCTGTTACAAAATGGTAAAGAAACCACTATGCAACAACTTTGTGGCATAAAACGCACCCATTTACGTGTTGGGTACGACAATATCGGCGGAGATTTATACCTTCTTACCAAACCTGATAATGTGGTAAGGAGAATTAAGAATGCGTATTGGAAATAAAAATGTACCCGATGAAATACCCATTGAAATTTCGTAAATCATTACTTGGCTTGTTCTTATTACTTTCCCAATTTGCTTTCGGGCAAAGCCAAAAAGAGTGGACCAATCTCTTCGATGGAAAAACACTTAATGGATGGTCTGTGCTTGACAAACCGGCAAATGTTAGAATTGAAAATAACAGTATGGTTTTGCATATGACAGCCCACACTTCGAGGCATGCCTTCATCCGAACCAATAAAAAATTCAAAGATTTTATTTTTGAGGTAGAATTTCGCCGTGATCTTACCATTGATTCGGGAATATTATTTCGGGCTATTGACGCCCCGGATACTGCTTTTAATGCTTTGTTTGGTTATATGGTAAAAATTGACCCCAGCCTTACCCGACTCTGGACAGGGGGTGTTTTTCTGGATTACGGCAATGGCCTGCAATGGTTACATCCTTTAGATGGAAACGAAAAAGCAAGACATGCCGAAAATACTGTTATGGAATGGAACCAATTAAGAATAGAAGCATCAGGTGAAGAAATAAGCGTATTTCTCAACGGTGTACCAACGGTTCATTTGCTGGATGATAAATTCAAAAAAGGCTATATAGCTTTCAAAATTCATTACCTGCAAGCTGAAAAAGAAAAAGAAGCTCTGGAAATTGCTTATAGAAATCCCCGGATTTTGACAAAAAGTGTAAAAAAGTATAGGTCAGTTAATGATTTACCCCTTGTTGATTCGCGGGGAATCAATAAAATTACCTATTTCCGTTGAATTTATTTCGGCTTAATCAGTTGATAATGCTCCATCCGACCGTAATAATCTTTCATGATCGCATCTTTATCAAAATTTTCCCATAAGGTGATTTTTCTTGAATTTTCAGGTTGCTCCACCCATTGGTTATTTCTTAAAACCGGTGCTGGTATTTCCCTTTTTTGTCCCCAGGAGGGATTTTTTACAATGGCTGCGGCTACCATGTCAAATAAGGGTCTTGATTTTTTTTCATCGCCGTAATGTATGTATTCAAAAAGACTGATGGAATAATCGCCAAAATGATCAAAACTACCGCCATGTCGGCCTGAAATGGGTAATTCGGCTTTTGGTCCAAGCCCTTTCATTTTTTCCTTAATTTCAGATTGGTAGGCTTTTACCGCATCCGTTCCGCTTGGTTTTCCGTAACGTACCGTCACCATTTCAAAAGGTATCTGGCTTGCCAATACAAAATTCATGGCAATGGTATCGTTTTGCTGATTGTATTCTCCCTGTTCCGGATAATTAGATCCCAACCAAACGATTTTTGCTTTCTTTACAAATTCCGGATCCTTCTTAATCGCCAGAGCAATATTGGTCAGCTTACCTACGGCAATGATAATCAAAGAATCTTTACCCAACTGATTGGCCTGATCGAGCAAAAATTGAACTCCTGCATCTCCATCGTAATGAGCCGAATCCAAATCATTTTCGATATCGGTAAAATTCTTATCAGCTCCTTTAAACAGCGGAATGGTTTTATCGGCATTATACAATTGCAGAATACGCAATGCCTCGGCATAATGCTGGTCAATATTGCTTCCGTTATTGGTGGCATTTACAGTGACACCTTCCAGATCAAACACATCGCCATTGCTTAAAATATAGGCCAATGCATGCTGATCGTCCAACTCATTGTTGGCATCTGTATCAAAAATTATCCGGTGTTTTGGCTGCCCCTTATCTTTGCAGCTTATCGAAAAAAGCAGGCTTAAGCCCAACATTATATATATTACTTTTTGCATTTTTATTTCCTGTTTAAAATGATCAATCTATCCTGAAGTGATTTTAATTGTTTTGAATCTTTCTTGTTGCTGTCAAAATATTTTCCGGTTTGTGGGTCAAAATATTGGATAAGCCATTTTCCTGGGGGCCATACGTTTTGATCACTTTTAGCCCTTATTGGTTTATAAATCAGAATTTGCTTTTCTGAGGCCAAAACATAATCATCCGGATCTGCTGTAATTTCATCCGCAGGTTCAAATTCATTTAAATTGTATTTTTCGAAAAACTTTTTAGCAATTACCGCCTCTCTGTATTTATTTTCCCTGCTGCGGTGATCCTGAGCCGTAAGGTCCGAGAGCTCGGTTTTGTAACCGTAATAATATTCCACACCATATCCACCAGCCATTAGTGTAGCCCAAAGCACATCCTGTCGTACTTCGTGGAGGTTGTCTTTCATCATTTTTCCTGTATAACCTGCAAAATTCGAGTCAACTGTTACGCCATCAGAGGCTTCGCCTTGCTCGTCATTGGCAATGGCCCAGGGTTTTCCTGACTTTTCCGAAGCCAGCACCCATCTTTTGATTTCCTGATGAATGTCTTTTTTGTGCAATTGCATCGATAATCCACTTAAATCGGACTGAAAACCGAGTAGGTTTTGGTGGTAGTACTCGTATCCGGGTGGCTTGCCAATTTCATCTTTATGGCCTTTCGGGAAAGTGTGTTGCACAATGTGGTTTTGATAAGGATCCACTTGTCTTATATAAGCCGCTGTTTTTTTAATTACTGCCAAATCTACATTGGTTTCCTCGCTTAGGTTCCAGTTGAGTGCCAGGTGATGGCCAAATCGTGCTATCAGTTCCCGGTAATACAACTTTCGCTCGTCACTTAAATCGTGAGCTCCCATCAGGCTTACATTTTCATTTTCGAAGGTTTTAAAATGTAAAAACATACCCTTGGTTTCGGCATAAGTAAATACATTTTCCCATTGTTCCATTTTTGAAACATCAAAACGATGGTGCAATAGTGCTCTTTCCCAGGTTTTATTTGCTTTATGGTTGGCCAGAAAAAGAGAATCATTTTTGCATAAATAGGGGTATACAAAGCCATCGTCGCCATCGGCTGAAAAAGTGAGAAAAGAAAACGCATTTACTCCAATTCCGGATAAATAATTGATCATCCCTAAAATATTTTTCCCCTTGCCATTTTGCCAGGTAAATGCCGAGGCGGCTGGCTCAAAATCACGGGCATGTGGTTCCCAGCTTTTAAGCAAATGTTTATAGTCTTCTACCAGATCAAGCTTGCGATTGGCATCGAGTGTGCCATCAAAATCTTCGTAGTGCAAAGCATTCTCCGGGGAATCCGCACCGATTTTGATGAAATTTTCACCGGTTTCGGCCCATTGTAAATAGCGTTTGCCTATATAGTTTAATCTACCTCTTGCTCTTAAATCCGGCAATTTCTTATCAGAATCGTTAATATTTAGTTCGCCTGTTGATCCATCTGAAAACCCGGCCCTTATTCCACCTTCTTTTACCGCAATCATTTCACCGGCTTTAAAACTCACCTCGTATTTCCAGTTTCCGGTTTTGGGAGGACAAAATTTTACTTTCCAAATATCGCCCGTATGTGCTGAGCTATTGGCCGCATTGCCATCGGCAGCATAATATCCGGGAACTACCAAAACTGGGTAACCATCCTGATGTGTAAATGTTACATCCATACGGTAATAGGTAAACGGATTGGGTTCTGCCAATTCATTTGTTTGTGGACCTTTTATTTCTAAAATGATGGTATGCCATTTCTTAAGATCACCTTTTACGGCAATCTGGCCAATGGATTTATTGGAAACAAAAAGCAGAAACAAGAGGCTTGCTTTATAAATACGTTTCATTTAAGGGTCGATATAATTCTGCTCAAATTAAACATAATCCGGGAAACTTGCACAGTCTTGAATACCCTCAGAGCGATTTTTGATTATATTGGCCAAAAATTCGACCCTTTAATGAAAAAAATGCTTATTCTGATTTTGGCTTTATTACCATTGCTTTCTTTTTCTCAAAATATTCCCTTACCCGAGCATCCTCGTCCTGATTTTGAACGCGAAAACTGGCAAAATCTAAACGGTAATTGGGATTTTGAGTTCGATAGCCTGAATGCAGGTTTGAAAAATACCTGGCAAAATGGCAATCAAAAATTCAGTCATCAGATTAATGTCCCTTTCCCTTGGGGATCACCTCTTTCGGGAGTAAAAGACCTGGCGGATATTGCCTGGTATGCCCGGGAAATTAATGTGCCGGAAAGCTGGAAAAATAAAAAGACTTTTTTCACCATTGGAGCTTCGGATTGGGAAACCACGGTTTGGTTTGATGGTCATTTGATGGGTACACATCAGGGCGGTTATACACCTTTTTCTTTTGATATTACTCCATTTGTCAAGTATGGCAGTAAGCAGAAAATAGTAGTTAGAGTAGATGATGCCCGGCGGGATTTTACACTTTATGGCAAGCAAGGCTATGGAAATGCCCGTGGTATTTGGCAAACTCCTTATCTGGAAGCTCGTGGAAATACTTTTATTGAAAGTATCCATTTTATTCCGAATATTGATGAAAATAAAGTTATTGTTAAAGCTGAATTAGGTGGCGATCTTTCCATAAGGTCGATGTTTAAGGTAGAAATAAAAGGACAAAATAGTCCTGTTGAAATTGATGTACCGGAAAATCAAAATACAGTAGAACTAAGCATAAATCTGAAAAACCCTGTTCTCTGGGATTTGGAAAACCCTTATCTATATGATGTGGATGCGGAAGTAGGAAATGACCACGTAAAAACCTATTTCGGGTTTAGGAAAATATCGGTTGTTAATCTGCCGGGAACGGATATCCCCTACGTGGCATTAAATAATAAACCTATTTACTTACAGCTCACACTCGATCAGTCTTATCATCCGGATGGATTTTATACTTTCCCTTCTGACGATTTTATGAAAAACGAGATAGTACTGGCGAAAAATATTGGGTTAAACGGGATTCGAACACACATTAAGGTGGATATTCCCAGAAAATTATATTGGGCTGATAAGCTCGGACTCTTCGTTATGTCGGATTTGCCGAATTTCTGGGGCGAACCAGGCGATAAGGCTAAACACGAATCAGAATTTACGCTCCGCGAAATGATCAAGCGGGATTTTAATCACCCGGCTATTTTTTCGTGGATAACTTTTAACGAAACCTGGGGTTTGCGTACTAAAGTTAAGAATCCGGTTACAGGGAAAGAGGAAAACAAATATTTACCCGAAACCCAATACTGGGTAGCAAGCATGTATTATTTGGCCAAATCGCTTGATCAGACCCGCCTGGTGGAAGATAACTCCATCTGCTGCGGAGCAGGACATACGGAAACAGACATAAACTCCTGGCATGAATACCTGCCTGGCTATGCCTGGGATGCTCACATGAAAGCCATTTCAGACAATACCTATCCGGGAAGCACCTTTCATTTCGAAAAAGGATTTTCTCAGGGTGGACAGCCGATGATTAATTCGGAGTGCGGTAATGTATGGGGATATGCGGGCAGCACAGGTGATGTAGACTGGAGCTACGATTACCACCGCATGATGAATTCTTTCCGTATGCATCCGAAAATGGCCGGATGGCTCTATACCGAACACCACGACGTGATCAACGAGTGGAATGGCTACTGGCGGTTTGACCGAAGTATGAAATATACAGGCGTGAATAATTTGGTTACGGGTATGACGGATAAAGATTTTCATTCGCTTATTTATTTGTCTACCGGGCAAGACATAACTTTTACGAAAAATGCCGGTGAGAAAGTTAATTTGCCTCTTTTTCTGTCATCGATGACCGATACACATATACCCGGAAATAAACTGACACTGCAATATCAGCTGAGCGGAATTGACCAGCTTGGAAATAATTTTTCTGGAGATTCTAAAGAAAAGACCATTGAATATTCAGCCTGGATGCAGAAGCAAATAGAGCCCGTGGAAGTGGAAATGCCGGGTGTTGACGGTTTGTACACCTTGTCGTTGGTTTTAAAAGATGCCAATGGTAATGTGCATCATCGGAATTTTGTTACTTATGCTGTGAAAAATGGAAAGTTACCAGCTAACACGGTGGTTTTAAAGAAAAATCCGGATGCTTTTTCCAATTCCAATTGGTCATTAAAAACCTGGAAAGCCATGGATGGCAAAAAAATGAACGGTGCAGGAAAAGGCTTTTTTGAATACACTTTTGAAGGAAATCCCGGCAAAGCAAAATCAGGCTATTTATTAATGGAATTAGGTGCAAAAGAACTCTTTTTTAAAGACAGGGAGGGTTCAGAAATTAAGAATACCAACTATATGCTGGGTGCCAAAGCGGAGCCAAGTCAGAATAAAAACTCTTACCCGATGACGGATGAAAAAATGTTTCCTTCAAACATTACCATTGAAATCAATAATCAAAAAATTAAGACTTTGACATTGGCCGATGATCCGGCTGATCACCGGGGAATATTGAGCTGGCACAATCAACTCCAAAATCGTAAATTAGATGAAGCAGGAAGTTATGGGTACCTGGTAAAAGTGCCTTTGACCAAGAACCAGATAAACACTTTGAACAAATCCGCGAAATGTACAATTAAAATCAGTGCATCAAATGGTTTGGCCGTTTATGGAGAAGATTTCGGAAGGTATGCTTTTGGAATGAGTTTGGTTATGATGGAGAAATAAAACAGCGGTATATAAATTGAAATGGAGGTAAGACCAAGGGTCGGATCCGTTTCGGACATAAAAATAAATTGGCAGGTTCTAAAAATATATTGAAATGAAAATTAATATTTACCTTTTTCTTCTATTCGCAAGTATTGCAGCATGTACGCCGGAATCTAAAACAGACACCCCGAATGTTATCCTAATCTATGCCGATGATCTCGGTTATGGAGATGTAAGTGCCTATGGGCAAGGTAAATTGCCTACGCCCAATATAGACAGACTTGCTGCTGGTGGATTGCGTTTTACCCAGGCTTATGCTACATCGGCCACTTGTACCCCTAGCCGCTACGCCTTGCTTACGGGTCAATATCCCTGGAGAAACGATAAGGCCTTTGTGCTTCCGGGCGATGCTCCCATGTTGATTGATACAAGCATGATCACTATGGCCGATATGTTTAAATCCGAAGGATATCTCACCGCCGTAGTTGGCAAATGGCACCTCGGTCTGGGTAATGGCAATATTAATTGGAACACAGATATTTCAGAAACACCCAACGATCTCGGTTTTGATTATTCCTACATCATGGCAGCCACCAACGACCGTGTACCTACAGTTTATGTAAAAAACAGAAAGGTAGAAAACCTTTCGCCGGACGATTCTCTTCTGGTAAACTATAAAGAAAATTTTGAAGGGGAACCGACTGCGATTTCTAACCCTGAATTGATGACCAAGCTGAAATGGCAGCATGGCCATAATATGTCGGTTCATAATGGCGTACCCCGAATTGGGTTTATGAAAGGTGGGAAATCGGCACTTTGGGTGGATGAAACCATGCACGAGGTTTTCCTGAACGAGGCTGAAAACTTTATTGATGAATCTGCCGACACACCATTTTTTCTGTATTATGCTTTACACGAGCCGCATGTCCCGCGTGTTCCGAATGAGAAATTTGTTGGAAAATCGGGTATGGGACCTCGTGGTGATGCTATTTTGGAAGCCGATTGGTGCGTTGGTCAATTACTCGATAAGCTCGAAAAAAATGGTTTGCTGGAGAATACCCTGATCGTTTTCAGTTCTGATAATGGCCCGGTACTTAATGACGGTTATTACGACGACGCCGTGGAAAAATTGGGTGATCACACACCAGCAGGGCAATTCCGCGGAGGCAAATACAGCCTTTTTGAAGCCGGTACCCGGGTACCATTTATTACTTTCTGGAAAGGAAAAATCAAACCCGGCATATCGGATGCTATGTTAAGCCAACTGGATTTATTGAATTCTTTTGCCGGTATTTTTGGAAAAGATATTGCCGGGAAAGATTCACAGAATTTTCTGGAAACCTTATTAGGCAATAGTGATAAACAAAGGGAAAACCTGATCCTGGAATCATCGGGAAGGTTAGCATATCGAGAGGATAAATACGCCTATCTGCCACCCAACAAAGGGCCGGCTATTATTGAGCACGTTAACAATGAAACCGGATTTGCGATGGAAGATCAGCTATACAATCTGGAAAATGATCCGGGCGAAAAAATCAATATTGCAGCTGAAAATCCGGAAAAGCTTAGTTTACTAAAAGCTGCATATCAAAAAATAACAAATAAGTAATAATGTTTATTAAGGTAAAAGCCTGTTAACAGGTAAATTTAATATCGCAAAAATAAAATGGCATCAAGAAGAGATTTTATCAAAAACATTAGCTCGGCCTTTCTTTTTACAGGTTTGGGTGGTTTACAAGCCGTTTCGGCTGCAACTATTTCCGGCAATAGGGATCAGGTGAAGCTTCGGTTTATACTGGCTTCTGATGCCCATTATGGACAGCCTAATACGCTTTTTGATGAAATGGCAGATACTTTTATCCAAAAAGCCAATGCATTTAACTATCAGAAAAAATGCAATTTTTGTTTTCTCAATGGCGATTTGATACACGATGAACCTACCTTAATGCCTAAGTCAAAAGCTAAATTTGATGAACTGCAAATGCCTTTTTACGTAACCAAGGGCAATCACGATAAAGTAAACGACACCACTTGGGAGCAAATCTGGAAAATGCCTGTCAATTATTATTTTGTTGAAAAAAAGAATGCCTTTATTCTGGCCACTACATCCAACGAAGAGGGTAAATACCTATCTCCTGATCTTAATTTTCTAAAAGAAAAACTGGAAGCAAGTCGCAAATTTAAAAATGTGTTCATAGTGATTCACATTCCACAGGCCAAATGGACAGCGAATGGGATTGAAACGCCAGCTTTCTTCGAACTATTAAAAAATTATCCGAACATAAAAGCTGTTTTCCACGGACATGAACACGACCAGGATGGTATAAAAAATCACGAGAATATTCCTTACATATTCGATTCACATATTGGCGGCAGTTGGGGTACTGATTACCACGGATTCCGGGTAGTGGAGGTAATGAAAGATGGAAATATTTATACCTATATGATGAATCCGGATGTGGAGATGAGCCGTGATAAATTGTTCTAAAAAAGCCTGTTGGACAGTTTTTTAACTATTAAATACCGATATAATTGATAAAAATGTTTTGTAGCATTATGATTACACTTTTAAAATTCTTCCATATTAAGATATACTTCAAAATTATAACTTGAATAATGTATCAAAATAGCATTTAAAAATAAGATTTTAAACTGTTATTCTTGAACTTTAGACTTACCAAGCTATTCCTAAACCAATTTGAGGAGTAATAATTTTGTCGTAATAGCCTATACCTAGTTTTATAATGGCTTTATTAACCACATTCAAAGCTAAACCGCTTTCCCCAACAAACTTATAACTTTGTTGATCAGTGTTTTTCATCCATCTGATTTTTGTTTTTCCGGTGTCAGAATTGTATTCTTCTGTTTTCCAATAATTGCCTTTGTTTAAAACGCCCCCTCCAATATATAACCAAATCGGATTACTGATTTTTACATTTAATCCCAAAATAAAGCTCCAATTATTGTATTGAGTGTCGCCTAGAAAAGACACATTGTTTAGGCTGCTACTATTTCCATTATTATCAATTGTATTAAGAAGACCACCACGTGAGAAAATCTCTTTGTTGAATTTGGTTTTCATGTAAAGATTTGAAGATTGAGTATTTAGCCTTCCAAATGATAAGCCAATCTCGTTACCTTTCTCGTAATCGAATGAAAAATACGAAATGGTTTTTGATTCAAACTTGCTCTTTAATTTTGCAATTTCCCAATGTTTTTTGGCCATACTGAAATTGGATCCATTCGGGAATTTGGATAAATAATTGTCATATTCGGATACAGCTTCTAACCATCTTTTTTTCTTGAAATTAACTTCTGCCTGATTGAAATAAAGGAATTCAAGGGCATCCTGTGCATCTTTAATATAATTACCTGTTTGTGTTTTTTCAATATATAATTCGTAAGAATTAATAGTATTCACTTTTTTAGCACTTTCAAAGAGTTCATCTTCAAGTCTTTCTCGTAGTAAAATTTTAGCTTCTGATAAATATTTGCCTTCAAAATAAGTATCTATATATTGCTTTATTACAATTGATCTTCCTGATCTTTTGGCGTATTCAAATGCGGCCTCGTCCAAAGTTTCCATTCTGGCTTTTGCTTCATTTTTATAATTTGAGAATGAGTTTTGATGAACGTAATTATAATAACCCTCCCATGAATTGGATAGAGTAGCGGCCTTCCAGCTAACTTCTTCCTTGTTTTTACCAAAAGGATACTTTTCCAGATAACTTTTACACAGTTTAATATCACCTGAGTTTTTTATTCCATTATATAAGTTTTCCTCTTCAGCTAAGGCAATATCCACATTTTTTTCGATTTTGGAGACTTCATATTTGGCAACAATCTGTAACTCATTTAAACTTTCAGGAAGGCTTTTGTAAAAATCATTTATTTTCATTTTCGCCCTATTCCAGTCTTTTAATGAGGTAATAAATTCAATTTCATTAGCTATGCTTGAGGTGTTTTGAGCCCATAGTTTCATGCTAAGCAATAAAAAAAATAAAATGGCAATAATTCTTTTCATATTTCAATAGGTATTCAGTTCAGGAATGGGTCTCTTTTTG
>JAHEBN010000276.1 GCA_024645245.1 Jiulongibacter sp.
GGTCGTTTCCGATACAGAGATGTGAATGGTGATGGAAAAATTACTGGTGACGACAGAACTTACCTTGGGTCTCCGGTTCCTAAGTTTACTGCAGGAACCGCCATCGGGTTTAATTATAAAAACTTTGATGTTTATACTCAGGTTTATGGATCATTTGGAAATAAAATCTTTAATGCCTCAAAATGGTTTACTGATTTTTATCCATCATTTGCAGGTGCTGCAATCAGTGAGCGTGTAAAAGATTCGTGGTCTCCTTCTAATACAAGTGCCACTATTCCGATTTTTGAAACAGCTTCAAATTTCAGTACTAACACGCAAGCCAATTCATTCTATGTGGAAGATGGTACTTATGTGAGAATGCAGAATTTGTCATTGGGTTATAACTTCCCATCAAGCTTGTTAAGCAAATTCAATATCGAAAGATTGAGACTTTCAGCTTCAACCAACAATGTATTTACACTTTCTAAATACCAGGGACTAGATCCGGGTGTGGGTGGTAATGCCGATACACAATTCGGTATCGATGTAGGAAACTATCCGGTAACCCGTTCATTTAACTTCGGTATCAATCTTGGATTCTAAGAAATACATTAAACATTAATTGAAAATTATTTATAAAATGAAAAAAATATTAGCAAATAAAAAGATCATAATGACGGCATCCTTGCTGGCATTGGTCATTGCTTGTAAAGACTCGTTTTTGGAAGTTAAACCAACAGGTGCTATTTCGGCAGATCAGTTGGCTTCTAAAAAAGGAGTTGAGGGAGCTTTGATTGCTACTTACAGTATGCTATCAGGTTCAGGTACCCGTATGGTACACCCGTGGAACTGGGTATGGGGATCGGTGCGTGGCGGTGATGCCAATAAAGGTACAGATCCGGGTGACTTTTCTGATATCAACCCGATTCAAACCTATTCGTATCAGGCAACTCAGGGTGTAATGAACGATAATTACCGTGGATTATACGAGATAGTTGCTCGTGCAAACAATGTTTTGCGTTTGATGATAGAAAAACCAGCCGATATTACGGATGCAGATGCAAAAAGAATAATTGCTGAGGCTAAATTCTTAAGGGGACATGCTTATTTCTCTTTGAAGCGTAATTACAATAACACTCCATATGTGGATGAGACATTGGATTATGGTGGAGGAATTGAAGAAGTTACCAATACTGCCGACCTATGGCCTATGATAGAGGCAGATATGAAAGCAGCATATGAAAACCTTCCGGAAGCTCAAAATGCAGTGGGTAGAGCAAATAAGTGGGCGGCTGCAGCTTATCTTGGTAAGATTTATCTATACGAGAAAAAATTTAGCGAGGCAAAAACTTTATTTAACGCCGTAATTGCAAATGGTACCAATCCTAGAGGAACTAAATTTGCTATGTTACCTTCTTTTGCTGAATTATTTAAGGCTTCGAACGACAATAATTCTGAATCGATATTTGCTGTACAAGCTGCTGCAAATACCGGAAGTGTAAACAATGCAAATGCTGATGGCGATTTGAACTGGCCGTACAACACAGGTCCGAATGGTCCGGGTAACTGTTGCGGTTTCTTCCAGCCTAGCTTTGAAGCGGTTAATTCTTTCCGTACTTCGGCTGCCGGACTTCCTTTATTGGATGGTTCATACAATACCGGTGCCAATCAGGTGAAAACCGATATGGGTATTGCTTCTTCAGCCAGTTTTACACCGGATGCAGGTAATTTAGATCCGAGATTGGACTGGACAGTTGGTCGTCGTGGTATTCCTTTCCTGGATTGGCAAGATCACCCTGGTGCTGACTGGATTCGTAACCAACCAAATGGTGGTCCTTATTCACCGATCAAGTATTCGTATTACAAGTCGGATCGTGGATCTCTTCAGGATAACTCTTCCTGGACGCCAGGTTATACAGCTTTGAATTACACTGTGATTCGTCTGGCAGATGTAATTCTTATGGCAGCTGAATGCGAAGTAGAAGTAGGTAGCCTGGAAAAAGCTCGTGAATATGTAAACTTGATTCGCACAAGAGCTTCAAACCCACAAGGTTTCGTGGTACGAGGTGATGGTTCAAAGGCGGCGAATTATGTAATAGGAATTTATGATGCTGCTTGGACAGATCAGGCTACTGCTCGTATAGCGGTAAGATTCGAAAGAAAACTGGAGTTATCTCAGGAAGGACATAGATTCTATGATTTGGTGCGTTGGGGAACTGATGTTACTACCTTGAATGCATTCCTTGATTACGAGAAGAAATTCCTTGCTAATACATACGGATCAGCTAAATATGAGGCGAAGCATGCTTTACTTCCAATACCTCAATCCCAGATTGACCTTGTTGGTACGGATATTCTTAAACAAAATCCTGGTTATTAACAGAATTTAATTACGAATTAGAAATTGGAGGCTGTCTTATAAAGACAGCCTCTTTTTTTTATTTTGATTGATCTTAAACAAAAATGGTCTGTTTTTTTTGGAATTATTTTTAATTTTTTAATTAGATTTAATAAAATTAAAAAAAATATTACTTTTCTAATACATAATGAAATTGTTTCATTTCTTCATATTATCTAACTATCTCAAAATGATAAATTTATAATATCATTTTAAGTAGAGTTAAATTGAATTAAAACAAGAATAATGTAATTATTAGCGAAATGTATATTTAAAAAGGAAGATAAAATAGGATGCTGGGTAGAATAAATGCATAAAAACAAAGGGTTAAAATTTTATTATTGATTTTTATTTAATTTAATTTGTGGTGATGAATAGGATTATTTTGGATTCTATTATCACTTTTTAATCAATATTTTTTAACCATTTTAACCTTAGTTTCTATGAAAGTAAAGCTTTATGCTAAGCGTTTGCTGGTTCTCACTCTGGGATTGTTCGTGACCACGGTCATGGCTTTTGCTCAAGGCAGAAAAGTAAGCGGAAAGGTTGTTGACTCCAATGATGGATTGGGTGTGCCGGGTGCGTCGGTGGTAGTAAAAGGTACCACAAGAGGTGTTATCTCTGATGCTGATGGAAATTTCTCAATTGACGTGAGCAGCAACAACGATGTTTTGGTAGTCAGTTTTGTAGGTTACCAGGCTCAGGAAGTGGCAGTAGGTGCCAAAAATGTAATTAATGTCGATTTGTTGACCGATGCTCAAGCTCTTCAAGAGGTGGTAGTTACCGGTTATACAGTTGATAATCGCCGCGAAACTACCGGTGCAGTTTCAATTGTACAGGCAAAAGACTTAGTAGCTCGTCCATCGGGTAACGTTGAGCAGCAATTGCAAGGTCGTGTAGGTGGAGTTACAGTAATTACTAACGGTCAGCCGGGTACTACTTCTCAGGTTCGTGTTCGTGGTTTCGGATCATTTGGTGGTAACGAGCCACTTTATGTAGTGGATGGGGTACCTGTAAGTT
>JAHEBN010000277.1:0-2109 GCA_024645245.1 Jiulongibacter sp.
TTCTCACTTCTGCAAAGGGGTCAATATCTGCCGGATTGGCATCTGGGTATGGTCTAAAGGATAAAATTCAGCCTTTGTAAATCAACCAGAATCGGGGGGTCAATATGCTCCGGAATATCCATCGGGATTGAACTTACTGTTGGTGCTAAGAATAATAATTGTTCTATTAGTTTCTAACATCCGTATCAGAACAGAATTAGACCCTAATATACCACCCCTCCTCTCCATAATTTTTGGCTTTGATTTAGCAAATGGGTAGTTGTATGTCCATACACTGTAGCCAGAATAATTGTATTCTGGATATGATGTGAACATTAGTTCTTTGCTTTTCTTAGAAAGTAATTTATCTCCATACATTGCTTGGTCAAGTTTTAGCAAATCTTCAGCTGTAGAGTACATACATCCTGCTGCATAAAAATTTTCAATGTAAAATAATGGATCCGCTTTCTTCTTATCTTCTTTGTCATAGGAAAAAGTATAAGCAAAATTGTTTGGGTATTTTCCTTTTTCTAGAAAACCTGTTTGGTCCATTGATACCTTGTCTAAAATTCTATTTTGAACTGAAGTTCTCCAAGTATTTTTGTCATATTTTTCGATTATCAAACCAAGTAAAATGTAATCTATATTGGCGTAGTTAAATTTGCCCATACGGTTAAGTTTGTTCTTCAAAGTTTCACTTACAAACTCTTGAGGGCTTTTCAATAGGGTATAAATTTCATCATTTTCATTTGGCAGTCCCGAAATATGTAGCAACAAATGATGAACGGTAATCTTATTTGATTTTGGAACTTTTAATTCTGGTAGTAAAACATTCAAATTGTCTTCTAATTGAATTTTACTTTCTTCTACCAGTTGTAGAATAATGATTGCAGTAAACATTTTTGTGACTGAAGCAATTCCAAAATTCATCGAGTTTTCAATAGGAGTATTCTTCTCCTTATCAATAACCCCGAATGATTTATGAAAAACTATAGTACCGTTTTCAGCTATCAAAATTGTTCCTTCAAAATGGTCACTCGTTACAGTATTATTAACAATACTGTCGATTTTTTCAGTGATGATTTGGGCTTTTGCGTGAAATCCAATCCCAAGCATCAAAATTATTGCAGTAAATACTTTAGTCATATTTGATGTTTTTTGTCAAGTAGACCTGAGGGGTTTCACCTCAAGCCTCTCACACCTGCCCGTCCGTTCAGGCGGGGAACCGTACGTGATAGTCTCCCATCATACGGCTCTTGTTATACAGAGTTATTAAGAGTTAATAAAACCTATGCGCCAATGCACAAAGAGATCTGGATCTTTCGACTTGTATTCTCTAAGCCATTTACACGCTTTAATATAGGAATTATTCAGTCTCTTAAACCTATTTCTTACCCAATCAGTTAGCCTTCGATTAAAGACTTTACAGATTCTGTTGAGATTTCTTATCCTAAATTTACCGTAGTAGTTAATCCACCCACGCAGTTTAGGATTGAAGTGGTCGGCAACTTCTTTTATACTCCACTCCGTCCACCTTTGAAATCTAGAGTCTCTAATAGTGGCTGCAATCTTCTTTATACTAGCTTTGCTAATGGCACAATCATAGCCAAGGAACATTTGTCCGTTTTTCGTGGCAGTTGACCGTGGCTGAAAGCTGTAACCAAGAAAGTCAAAACTTACTACATCATGGCTTGACCATTTATTGCCTTTCTTACAGATACAATCTTGGTCTTTGTTTCGTGTAGTCGTAAATGACAACTCCTCATTCGTGCATCAATTGAGCTCAGTAGTTCCTCCGCTTCTGATTTTGTCCCCCAATGAACAATGATATCATCAGCATAACGCACAAAGCTCACATTCTTGTGGTGCACTTCAATCCATTTGTCAAATTCATAATGCAGAAACAAATTTGCCAATAATGGACTTACTACGCCTCCTTGAGGAGTACCTTTTCCATCTTTCTGCATAGCTCTCCCATCTCTTTCTGATCGGAGCATGTTCAATTAATTTGACAACTTCCTCCTGCGATAAAATCTCCGGCAGTGTACGTTCCTTCTGTGGTCGTGGAATTTTCTTTTTGCTCCATCTAGGGTTTATAATATTCTGAAAATACTTCCGCTAAGCAGAATA
>JAHEBN010000277.1:2119-3397 GCA_024645245.1 Jiulongibacter sp.
AGGAGTACCTTTTCCATCTTTCTGCATAGCTCTCCCATCTCTTTCTGAACTGGTGCTTCAAGCCATCGTTGAATGTACATTTTGACCCAGCTTTCTGAGACGTGTTTATCTAATGCTTTCAGCAACAATACATGTGAAACCTCGTCAAAGAATCCCTTAATATCCATGTCGATCACCCAGCCAAACTTTCTTACATTTTGTCTTACTTGCTCTAAGGCGTGATGTGCATTGAGTCTCGGACGATAGCCGTACGACCTCTTATGGAATATAGCCTCAAATCTCGGCTCTAAGTAATCTTTGATCACTTGCTGAGCTATCCGATCTGAAATACTTGGTATTCCTAGTAGTCGCACTTTTCCATCCTTCTTCGGGATCCCCTTCTCTCTCCCAGGGAGCGGAAAATAACTGCCCAAGGACAGTCGGTTCCAAAGTTTATAAAGGTTGTTTTCCAAGTTTTCTTCATAGTCTGATAAACTTATAAAGTCTACTCCACCACTCCCTCTATTACTTTTCACTTTCTTGTAAGCTAACCATACCATCTTTTTGGTAATAGGTATACACTTTGTCGAATCACTATCTATCCTCCTTTCCTTGACGGAAGTTGTAAATGGTAATTCTAACTGTATAACCCCAACCCTTCGCTCCAAGCCCATTACAGGCCCTTCATCACAACTACGATTGAGTCCGCCATCAACTAACCCATTGGTATTCGCTCTTGTACGTGTTTGACCTACTTGATGCTTTCCCTTTTCATTGTTAGTTGACTTCTCCAGTTCCATAAATAAGCCTAAATAGAAATCATGCCCCCTAAATGACGTCTGCCCCATAGCCAGTTATCAGGTCGCCCGCTATGATTATCCATCGAACACAAGCTAATCGATGTTTTGACAGAATGTTCGTTTTCACGGCACTTCTTCGGAGGTTCAATTGCTTCATCTTTTCTATTCGTATCTGACTTGTCCCACCAGGCCTTTTCCCTTAACGCTCAGCACCAGAAAATCACTCTCCCAGCACCTTAAGGTGATTTGAAGACTCCACCTGAATGGCGCCTCCAGAGGGCCCGCCTCCATCCTATTTACAGCATTGATCATGAACTTTGTTTAATTAATAAATGGGTGCATTGTTTCATTCTGGACACACGCTTGTCGATAACGGGCCGGGTACTGCCGCAGTGGGGGATTTTGAAAACCGTCAGCCGAATGTAGCACTAACATTCCATAGAAGTACAACTGCTGAAATTTGCTCATCAGCCCCTATTGCAGCAATACCTTGTTAGGG
>JAHEBN010000130.1 GCA_024645245.1 Jiulongibacter sp.
ATTGACGAAATCAAAACCGAAATTACAGGTCCTGTTGAGGTTTTAGAAGGTAACTCAGCACAATTTCAAGCCACAGGAGGACAATCCTATTCGTGGTCGGGCCCAAATGGTTTCTCTTCTATTGATCCTACAATTTCGATTGACAATATTATTCCTGAGCAGGCTGGAGTTTATTCCGTAATTGCCACAAATTCCAATGGTTGTACAGCATCTACCTCGGTTAATCTCACGGTTTTGAAAATTTTGTCTGTTTCGAATGAGAAAATACATGAAACTGTTTTCCCTAATCCGGTGAATGAAATCCTTAATATCGAACAGTTAAAACATAAAGGAAATGCCATTATTCTAAATCAAAATGGTGCTTTTCTCCTACTTATTCCTGAATCGGAGATGTCGGTAAATTTGAAAGATTTCCCTTCCGGTCTATACTTTTTATGGAGTAAAAATGCGGATGGTAAGGAGCATATGTTTAAATTCCTTAAAGAGTAAGGTCCTGAATTTTTATAATATTGTCCAGAAATGTAGCAGTGGAATTCTCAACTTTTTGCCAATTTTCGGATAAAACATAGGAAGCAAGTACATGGTTATTTACGTCGGGGAACGCTTCTTTTTGCTTATTAGAAGTTCCCAATTCATCATACATCTTTAAGATAGCTGGAATAGACACCACTTTGTCCTGATTTTCTTCGTCCTTAAAATAATAACCAATAAAGACCGGGCATTTTATTTTTGAAAAAGTTTCTTCATTCATAGTATGAGTTATGAAATTTTGAAGAGCCACAACGGCCTCTAAACGATAATGCATGGTCCAGAATAAGGGTTGTTGATCATTTTTTGGTACTATGTCATTAAAATCTTTACCCTGTACCATTCTTCCCATTTGTAGGCCCCACGGATTATCCATCAATTCAGCATTATCATCGTATATTTTAATGCAAGGAGAATACAAGATAATTGCTTCAATTTCGGGATGCTTTGATGCCAGATATGCCGTTAATGCACCTCCAGCAGATGTTCCAATTACAATAACCTTTTGTCCGATTTTCTTTCCAATTGCCAATGCTTTTTCAGCTGACTCTATCATTTTGTCTGCGGTAAGATTAGCCATAGTTTCATCGCCTAAATCGATTCCATGCTCTTCCCATCTGGCAAGGTATAAATTTGCATGATATCTTTGAGCTAAATCTGTATGCACCGGTGCACCCTCTTCTCTGGACGCTGAAAAACCATGAATATATACCAATGAATATTTTGTTTTTTGTGGTATAGAATCGGCCCAGATAATTTTCGCCTCATTCCCTTTTTTGATTCCTGCAACAGCTTTTTCATGTGTGACTATTTCGTTTTCAAGTAAATTTAATGAATCAGGTAATTGAAAGGAATAATTTTTATCCAGGTCAGGAGAGGCTGGTTTTGGGCCTGAAAGATAGGCGATAACCAAAATTGCAGGTACGACAAGTAGAAAGATTCTTTTATTCATTTTTATTTTTTAGCGTTGATAAAACAGTTAATTTTTCATGAATTTAGTGAAAGTTTGAAAATATAACAGCGTATTTTTTGACACTAGTTTATTTAGACTGAAATTTGAGGTTTGAAAAAGAGTAAAAAAATATTAATTGCCAATGGGCAAAGGAAATCCGGAAAGTCGACCACGGCTTTAAATCTATCGTTGTGTTTATCTAGTTTGGGTAAAAAGGTATTATTATTTGATACTACAGATGGAAATTTTCTTAAAAGATTATTAAAAAGTGAAAATAAATTTAATAGTACCTTAAATCAGATTTTGCCACTTTTTCATTACTATTCTTCACTTGATCAGGAGCTTCCTGAATTAAGCGGGGATTATGATTATTTAATAATAGATTCTGAAATTAATAATTGGACCGACTCATTAGAACGTTTTAATGATGAACTATCCATGCTTATTCCGATTGAAAGTGAGTTTTATGGATTAAATAATCAGGAGATTTTTTTTCAAAGCTTGGTCAGTAAAAATGTGAAAATAGAGGGGATTTTGCCAGTGATGGTTCGGTCGCAATCCGAAGTATCGACAAATATGATTAAACAAATAAAAGGAAGTTTCGGTAATTTGGTTTTCGATACTTATATCGTTCGAAATTATTATCTTGCCAGGCAATCGGATATAATAGAGTTCGACTTAAAATTATTTACTGAAAAGGCCGCATTTACCTATTTGAATGTTGCCAATATTTTAATTGAAAGAAATAAATAATTAATATGGCTAAAGTACCCGTTAGGGAAAGGAAAGGTTTGGGGAAAGGTCTGAATGCATTATTATCAGATAATCACATAGAGAATTCGGATGATAGCTTAACATATGAGGCTACTGAGAAGCCTAAAAGTGATGATCTTGAAATCAACAAGATTAATACAAACCCTTTTCAACCACGTTCTTATTTTAATGAAAAAGCTTTACAAGAGCTATCAGATTCAATTCGTATTCAAGGTATTATCCAGCCAATTACTGTAAGAAAGAAGGAAAATGGTGATTATGAACTTATATCTGGTGAAAGAAGGCTTCAGGCTTCAAAGCTTGCCGGGTTAAAAACGATTCCTGCTTACATCAGGGATGCCGACGACCAACAAATGCTGGAAATGGCTTTGATTGAAAATATTCAAAGAGAAAACCTGAATGCCATTGAAATTGCCCTGAGTTATAAAAAGTTAATGGACTTATGTAAATTGAATCAGGATGACTTGGGCGAAAGAGTCGGTAAAGAAAGAAGCACTGTTACGAATTACCTTAGATTGTTAAATTTACCTGTTGAAATTCAGGAAGGGATTCGTGAAAAATCCATCAGCATGGGGCATGCCCGTACAATTCTTGGCTTATTACATGAAAAAGATCAAATTTCACTATATCGGCGTACACTTTCTGAGGGCCTGTCCGTTAGAAAGTTGGAGGAGTTAGTAAAAAATTTTAATCAACCACAAAAATCAACTTCACAAAAAAATAGTGTTACTGAGTTTAACCGATTTACGCATTTAGAAAAAAAGCTTTCAGGATGGTTCAGTGCCAAAGTTGCAATCAAAACGGATTCGAAGAATAAAGGTGAAATCAAGATTGGCTTTCAAAACAAAGAACAATTCGAACTGATAATGAATAAGCTTAGGAAGAAACAGCAATAATGTATTGTGATTCTAGATAATGAAATATATTTTTTCACTTTTACTTTTTCTGATTATACATAATGCAATTGCTCAGGATAGCACTTCAGTTGACTTAGATAAAGCTATTTTGGGAGATACTTTTGAAAAAAATATACCTGTTGATACTAGTCGAAAGTTTTTAAAAACTATGTCAAAGGTGTTTGGCGTTACTGAATTTGAAAAGCCCGAAATACCCCGAATCGCTTTTGTTCG
Source organism: Jiulongibacter sp. (assembly GCA_024645245.1). Lineage (GTDB taxonomy): Bacteria > Bacteroidota > Bacteroidia > Cytophagales > Spirosomataceae > JAHEBN01. Next base: position 3,385 of record JAHEBN010000130.1, read on the forward strand.
CTCCTTGATTTTACCTGGTTGGGGGCAATTTACTAATCATGATTATTGGAAATTACCTTTAATATATGGTGCGGCTGGAGCGGGTTGGTATTTCGGTAATGTGATTAACAATCGAAAATATAAACAATATCTTGGATATTATGAGCAGGTTTTCTATTTGAAACAAAATGCCGTGTTATTATCAGATAACACTCCTTTGTCTTCTTCGGCTTCTATTTATTTATCTGTAGAGCAAAAGAAAAACAAAGTCAGTCCGATTGGAATTTATTTTCAGTCAAACAATGTTTACTATGAGTTAAAAAAAACTAGTACAGAACAATTTGAGGCTAATGTTGCGGATGTAAGTTCAGAAACCTTACGTGGACCATACGCTGAAAACACCTTGCTTTCAGCTAAAAACCAGTATCGCCGTTGGAGAGACTTATCAAGAATTGGTTTTACTGTGGGTTGGTTATTTTTTGCAATAGAAGCTAATGCTACAGCACATTTAAAAGCATTTGATGTTACAGATAATATAAGTATGCAAATTAAACCTGCTATGCCCAGGGATCTAAATGGACAGGGTATTGGCGTAAACTTAACATTTAATTTAAAATAGATATGAAGATTGCCTTATTGGGTTATGGTAAAATGGGTAAAATCATTGAACGTTTTGCTCTGGAACGCGGTCATCAGATTTCTGCAAAAATTGGCATAAATAATGCTTTTGAAAGAGAAAATCTAAATCCTAATAATACGGATGTAGTTATAGAATTCAGTTCACCCCATTCAGCTTACGATAATCTTAAATTCTGTATGAATGCAGGTTTGAAGACCGTCTCGGGTACTACTGGCTGGCTTGAACAGAAGAATGTAATAGAAGAGCTTTGTATTCAGAATAGGGCGGCATTTTTTTATTCGTCCAATTATAGTATTGGAGTTAATTTGTTTTTTCAATTAAATAAAGCATTAGCTAAGTTGATGAAAGGCCAGAATCAATATCAGATTAGTACTGAAGAGATACACCATACGGAAAAACTGGATTCACCTAGCGGAACCGCAATTACAATTGCCGAAGGAATTATTAGCAATATTGACAATAAAAATAAGTGGGTAAACCAAGCAATAGCGGCCCCTAATGAAGTCCCGATCTGGTCGGTTCGTGAGGGTAAGGTGCCAGGTACTCACTTGGTAAAATACATTAGTGATGTAGATGAGATTGAAATAAAGCATACGGCAAAATCCAGAGAAGGGTTTGCACTGGGAGCTGTAGTATGTGCAGAATGGCTTGCAGATAAAACAGGTGTTTATGGTATGGATCAAATGCTAGGAAGTGCCATTTGAATTTAAATTTGAACCCTTTGTCCAATTTTTAAAGTTAATTCGAATAAAAAAAAGTAGTTTCGCCAAAATTTTAAAACGACATATATGTCAGAAGTAGTAGAAAATAAAGAATTAAAAGCAGCAAAAAAGAAAGGCCCCATAAGAGAATGGTTCGACTCGGTATTGTTTGCAGTGGTAGCAGCAACCTTAATACGATGGCTCTTTTTGGAAGCATATACCATTCCTACGGGTTCTATGGAAAAAACCTTATTAGTGAATGATTTTCTTTTTGTAAGCAAAGTGCATTATGGAACGCGTACACCAAAAACAGTTCTCCAAATGCCTCTGACTCATCAAAAAATTTGGTTTACAGAAATTCCATCTTATCTTGATTGGGTTCAATTACCCAATTACAGATTACCTGGTTTTACGCATGTTAAAAATGGCGATGTGGTGGTGTTTAATTATCCCGGCTGTCCGGAGCGTCCGGACGAATACGGAGGTTTTGATAAATATCCTGTAGACTTGCGTACCAATTATATAAAAAGATGTGTTGGAATTGCAGGTGATGTAATTACGATTAAAGACTCGCAAGTTTATATTAACGACCAACCAATGGCCAATCCGCCTGAAATGCAAAAATGGTATACGCTCGAAAGTAATACGTCAATCAACCCCAGACTTTTTTCAAAATATGACGTTACAGAAAGGGGCTCCAGTCAATCAGATGGAAAATATTACTATGCCATTAATGCTACTGCCGGAGCGGTGGAAAGTCTTAAAAATCTTGATTTCGTATCTAATGTTTATCCGGATATAATTGCAGCCGATGATAAATTTACACCATACAAAACCTTTCCCTACAATGAATCTTTATTTTCATGGAACAGGGATAATTTTGGTTCACTAACTATTCCTAAAAAAGGGATGACAATCAAGTTGGATGAAAAAAATATTGCATTGTATAAAGGCGTGATCACTACTTTTGATTTAAATAAAAATGCTGAGTATAAAGACGGAAAAATATTTATTGATGGAAAAAAAGTAGATGAATACACCTTTAATCAGAATTACTATTTCATGATGGGTGATAATCGTTATGAATCTGATGATAGTAGATACTGGGGGTACGTACCTGAAGATCACGTAGTTGGTAAAGCTGTGTTCATCTGGATGTCAATAAATGCAGATGGAACTTTCCTTAATAAGATAAGGTGGAAGCGACTATTTAGTTTAATTAAATAGAAAAAGAGCCGGTTAAGAACCGGCTCTTTTTTTTTACCACTTTATTGGATCTTGATTATTAGAAATCAAATATTCATTGCATTTACTAAAGTGCTTTGTACCAAACCATCCACCACGATTGGCTGAAAGAGGAGATGGATGTGCTGCTTTCAATACCAAATGACGGCTATTATCAATTATTTTCCCTTTATTTTGAGCATAACTGCCCCAAAGCATAAAAACCAGGTTATCCTTTTCTGTATTTAACTTTTGAACGACTACATCCGTAAATTCTTCCCAGCCTTTTTTCTGATGAGAACCTGCCTCATTGGCTCGAACACTGAGCGTGGCATTTAGAAGCAGGATACCTTGCTCTGCCCATCTATTTAGATTGCCCGTAGCGGGAACTGGAATGTTCATATCTGCATTAATTTCTTTAAAAATATTTAGTAATGAAGGAGGAAAGGGAATACCATCGTTAACCGAAAAGCATAAGCCATGTGCCTGACCAACACCATGATAAGGATCTTGTCCTAGAATTACTACTTTAACATTATCAAATGGGCACTTTTGGAAAGCTTCAAATATATTTTTACCTGGAGGAAAACACATGAAGTTTCGATATTCTTCTTTGATATAGTGTGTTAAGTTTTCGAAATAAGGTTTTTGAAACTCGTCGCTTAATCTTGCTTTCCATCCATTTTCAATTTTAACATCCATAATTTTAAATACAAATTGGTCGTTATAGCATCAAAAAATTTAGTTATTTTTGAAAATCAATCGTCATTTTTATGGTTTCTGCTATTACTAATGGTGTAAAAGTAACGGTTAAATCGGAATATCAGGCTTTTTACTCCAATCCTGAAAAGGGTAATTTTGTATTTTCTTACCGTATTAATATAGAAAACAATGCTGATTTTACTATTCAGCTAATGACCCGTCATTGGCAAATTCGTGATAGTAACGGAATCCGCAGAGAAGTAAATGGCGATGGGGTAGTAGGTGTACAGCCAGTAATCGAGCCAGGGGAATCACACGAGTATGTTTCCGGTTGTAACCTAAGTTCGATGATAGGCAAAATGTTTGGATCTTACATGATGGAAAGGGTAATGGATGGGAGTAGGTTTGAGGTAGAAATTCCGGAATTTATTATGGAAGTTCCTTTCTTATTGAACTAATTTTATATGCTTATTGACCGTTTGAGGTATTTTATAGCCCGAAAAGACGAACATTGTCTGCATTCTCCTTTTCTCTTTGACTTTTACAATAGCGTTATAAATAATAGCGAAAATTTTGAGCCATTGCAGGAGATTGAAATCCTTAAAAGAAATTATAAATCATCAAATCAAGTTATTCGAATCAGTGATTTTGGTGCAGGTTCTAAGTTCAATTCGGGTAACTTAAGAAAAGTAAGTTCAATCGCTAAATACGCACATAGAAGTACCAAATGGGCTTCAATATTATCAAATACTGCAAGAAAAATCGATTCTAAAGTAATTTTAGAATTGGGTACTTCTTTGGGATTAACAACATCCTATCTTTCAAAGGCAAATCCGCATGCTAAGATTTACACCCTGGAGGGCTGTCCGGAAACCTTAAAAATTGCAAAAAGTAGTTTTAAAGAATTAGAAATCCATAATGTAGTACCTCTGTTAGGAAATATTGATGAGGTATTGCCCCAGATATTAAAACAATTGACTCAAATTGATTTCGCACTTTTTGATGCCAATCACAGGTACCAACCAACCCTTAATTATTTTAATAAGTGTCTTTCATTAGCCAGCGAAAACTCTTGCTTTGTGTTTGATGATATATATTGGTCAACGGGCATGAAAAAAGCATGGAAAGAAATCTGTGAACACCCCAAAGTAAGTATAAGTCTGGATTTTTTTAAGGTGGGTATGGTTTTTTTTAGAAAAAATATCCCCAAACAGCATTTTATACTGAAGGCCTGATTTTAAATTTTACGCGTTGCAGGACTTAAGTTTTCCAAATTAAGTACGCCTCTAGGGCATACAGAAGAGCAAACTCCGCAACCGACGCATGAAGCCCTCACAATATCCTGACCACGCTGTGCATACCAGCGAACATCAATACCTTGCTCGCAATAGGTCGAACAATTTCCGCAAGATATACACTGCCCACCGTTTGTGGTAATTCTAAAACGGGATTTAAAACGTTGAATCAAACCCATATAAGCTGCCAATGGACAGCCAAACCGACACCAAACCCTGTTTCCCATTAAAGGATAAAACCCTGTGCCTACCACGCCCGAGAATATGGAACCAATGGCGAAACCATAATAATACCTTAATGTTCCGGTATCTAAAAATCCCATTATGGTCGAATTGCCCGATAAATAGGTATAAATTACCCCGGCAGTCATTACTACCGCAATTACAAGTACGAAATGAATAAGATAACGCTCTATTTCCCAGGCTTTTAGTTTTTTACTGGACAATTGCCTGAATGGATCACCCAATGTTTCGGCGAGCCCACCACAGCCACATACCCAGCTGCAATACCATCTTTTACCGAAAAAATAAGTCATAATTGGCACACCAACTGTAAAAAGAATAATTCCCCAAACGAACATGAAGATTCCCAATGTACCAGCCTGAATTTTTTGATCGATGCGGTAGTCGAAAAAGAAGCTATAATCAAGTGGCCACATATTTTTTAAATCTGCTGATGGTAGGTTTAACTTGGTAAGTAGCTCAGGAATTAAAAATGCAAATGTCAATTGAAAAAACATTACGGAACAGGTACGAAATAATTGATATTTACTGTGGCGGTATTTAATCCACATTCTTACGCCCATAACAAGTACAGCTATAGTATATAAAAATCCATATAGAAACCATTGAGAAGCCGGATTTCCATTCATCAATTTGCTTAGTGGATCCATAATCAGAATCCAGTTTGTAATAAAATGAGGAAAAAAATAGAGCAATATGTAAAAACAAATCAATAGAGTTCCCAGTATTATTCCAATCCATTGCACCGATGTAGCAGGATGATGAAATATGCCGTCATTTTTTATACCAGGTAAATTTTTCCTTTCAGGCAGTATAAATAAAAAACTCCCGGTGATAAGTAGTCCAAATATCAGTAGAAAAAATAACAATGGATATTTAGATACCGCACCAATTCCAGAAGCTTTACTTAATGATAATTCATAATTATCGAATATCTTTTCGTTGTATTTCCCTTCTGATTCCAGCTTATTGTTTATTCTCGAAACGGCTGATTTTATTTCGGTGGAAAAGCTAAAAACTTCATTAAAGTTTTTGTCCCGTATATTTTGTAATTCCGGTTCTAAAAGTGAGTAATGTTCTTTTTTTACTACTTCATGCAAGATTTCAGATGTGAGTTTAAATTGATTTAAAAATAGACTTAAAATCCAAATAGTTATACTGATTAGCAAAAATATAATACCTGTTTTTTTCATAGAAATTTTCTTAATAAAGGCTTCAATTAGCTTAAATCCGAAATTTTCGAATAAAAACTAATTGATTAACTGATTTGAGATCTTAATTCTTCCACAATTTCTGTTTCATGTTTTTTGAAAAATTCGGGGTCAAAATTTGCTCTTGTTAAAGAGTTTAAAACCTGATTTATGGTTAGTTCCTCCGATAGCCACTTATCCCATACATCATGTCGCATTCGAATTCCAAAAGTGTTTACTCCGGTAACTTTTAATGAAGTTATTTCAAAATTTATTCTAACTAATTTGTCCTCTATTTGATGCTTCCAGAAAATACTATTAATATTTTCAGGTGGATTCGCAGGTACTTGACCGTAGGTTTGATATTCGATATCCAGAAATTTTGCGGAGTTAAAAAAGTTACCCGGATTATATGATGTTTTATTTCCTGTTAAAATCTCTGCAATAGTTTGACCCATAATTTTTCCTGTATACCAAATTTGCTCCAGATTTCTTCTACCTGCTGGAGGTTCCCGGTGCTGAACACAATCTCCAATTGCGAATACATCCGTAATATTTGTTTGGAAATATTTGTCAACCAAAATACCTATGTCTGTATCGAGTTTAGTATTTTTCAAGAATTCAATATTTGGGCTAACACCAACAGTTAAACCAACGAATTCGCATGGCAAAATCTCACCATTTTTTATTTTTATTTCTTTTACATTTCCATTTCCATCATCTATGATTTCTTCAAATTCTGTATTTAAACGCAAATCAATATGATGCTTCTTAATGTGATTATTTATCATTTTGGACTCAGCTTCTGGCAAAATATTGTCCCAAAATGAATTCTCTCTAACTAAAAAAATAACGTTTTTACCACGGCTTTTTAACATTTCCGCCAATTCAATTCCTATTAGACCACCACCAACAATAACTCCAGTTTTGATTTTCGGAGTAATTTCCTCCAATTTTTCAAGATCCTGGTAACTATAAAGACCTTGAACTCCATTTAGGTTTTGCCCTTTCCAGCCAAATTTATTGGGTTTAGATCCTGTGGCAAGTATAAGTTTATCGTAGCTTAAACTTTCTGAATTTTTGAATTTTAATTTTTTGTTTTCAAAGTCAATTGAAATTACTTCATTTCTAATAAGTCCAAGTTTATTTTTCTCCCAAAACCAATCTTCATAAGGCTTAGTATGTTCATATTTCATATGCCCCATATAAATATACATTAAAGCTGTACGACTAAAGAAATGATCACTTTCTGAAGAAATAAGAGTAATTCTATCGTTTGTTTTTTTTCTTAAATATCGGGCAGCTGTTACACCGCTTATTCCGTTTCCAATAATAGCAATATGCATTTAACAGGCTTTAGGTTCATAAATTACGAAAAATAGAATTGTATAGTTTTATTTCGAAAGATTTAATTATATCTAAATTTTCTAATAATTTATTTACATGGCCTAATACCTGAATTTGGTCGGTAAAAACAAATATATTTTTTTTTTTTGCCTTACTTGCACAGTTGTTTTTATTTCAAATAAATTGATTTAACTTGAATGTATCTATTAATGGAAGAACTATTATCGGATTTTTAGTTCTGTCCATATGCTTAAGTTCGTGTATTGAAGAATTTACCCCTGATTTTAATTTGACTCAATCAGTTTTAATTGTAGAATCAACTATTACTGATGAACCCGGCGAACAATATGTTAGATTGAGGTATTCGGTCCCTTCTGGTTATAATGATAGTTACTTTCTGTCATTGAAAAATGCCAAAGTTACTGTTGTAAAAGATGGCAATGAAAATATAGATTTTGTTGAAAATGAAGATGGTTATTATTATCCTAAAATAGCTTTTTTAGGTGAAGAAGGTCATACCTATCAACTGAAATTTACATCAAGTGATAACAAAAGTTTTCAAAGTTCACCTCAAGAGCTAAGATCTGTCAGACCAATAAAATCAGTTTATCAGAAATTTACTCAGGATGGAATTAATATAAATGATAATCCATATCCGGGGCATATTATTTATGTCGATACTGAAGATCCAGAAGGTATGGGAGATAATTACTATTGGTCCTGGAAACTTTATGAGCGACAAAATGTATGTATCAGCTGTGAAGGGGCCTTGTATTATAATGACCCACTACCACTTGGACATTGTGAGCCTAATCGTAATTTACAGAGATCAGGTACAATATATGATTATACCTGTGATGGTGATTGTTACGATATTTTTTATTCAGATCGAATTGAAATTTTGAGTGATCAATTCTCGGATGGTTTAACAATTAAGGGTAAAGAAATTGCCAGAGTGCCACTATATAGTGATCATGGTGGATTGATGGTTATAAAACAATATGCTTTAAGTCTGGAAGCATATGAATATTTCAAATTATTGAGGGATCAGGCACAAACTACCGGAAGTTTTGCTGATACCCCACCTGCTGCACTTATCGGAAACATCAGGAATACATCAGATATTAATGATGGAGTTGCAGGTTTGTTCATTGTTGCGGGAATAAGTAAAAAAACGTATTGGATTGATAGGAGTGAAGTAACCGACTTAAAAATACGCCCTTACGGACTATTAAAAGGAAGATTTGTCAACCCTGAACCTTCTACAGCAACCCGTCCACCATTAGCTCCGTGTATTGAAGGAGACAACAGAACCAGGCTTAGGCCTGATGGATTTTTATAAGGATCAAAAACAAATGATAAAGAAAAATAAAATTCTTAAATTTTTTCTGGTTTCATTTCTTCCCGGATTGTTTTTATTATCCTGCGTGGAAGACTTTGAAGCTAAATTTGAATTGCAAGATCGAATACTGGTTATTGAAGGTGTGCTATCGGATATTGAGGGAGAGCAATATGTTACAATTCGGGAATCCATACCATCGAGTCAAACCAGCAGCTATTTTAAGGTAATATCAAAGGCAAAGGTTTTTGTGACGGATAATACCGGAAATAATATAATTTTTTCTGAGAGAGAATCAGGTTATTATTATCCGGAAACCGGATTTAAAGGTGAAATTGGTAGGACTTATCAACTTGAAATTGAACTAAATGATGGTACAAAGCTTGAGTCGGACATACAGAAGCTCACCAAGGCTCCGGCAATTAAAAACGTATATAAAACCATAGATCCGGAGGCTGTACAAGTTACTGCGACCAAGACTTTACCCGGTCATAAAATATATGTTGATTATGATGATCCTAAGGGTGTAGGTGATAATTATTTATGGACCTGGACTTTGTACGAAAAACAAGATGCATGTAAAACTTGCTACGGAGGTTTATACTATAGAGATCCAAAACCAGAAGGATATTGCTAATCAAGCAGAGCTTTAAGTAGTGCGGGTACCAT
>JAHEBN010000131.1 GCA_024645245.1 Jiulongibacter sp.
TTCACCGGCTATTGCGATTGAGCAAAAAGTTAACTCCCGCAATCCCAGATCAACTGTAGGTACCACTACCGAAATTTACGATTACCTAAAGTTGCTTTTTGCACGGGCCGGCACCACGTACTCACCCGTTTCAGGTAAAGAAGTTAAGAAAAACACTGTTACTTATGTTGCTGATTATATTTTCAGTTTTGAAGAAGGGCAGAGACTTTACATACTTTCGCCACTAAAAGTCGCCCCTGACCGCGATTTAGTAAAGGAATTGGACCTTTTGTTGAAAAAAGGATTTACCCGGGTGGTTTCCAATGGCGAAACCATTGATATACAGGAATTACTCGAATCCGGTAATCACAAAGGCAAAAAAGCATCAGATTTTCAAATTTTGATCGATCGGGCTGTTGTACGCTTCGACGAGAATCAGCAACCGGATGAAGATACCCTTTACCGGATGAACGACTCTATTCAAACGGCCTATTTTGAAGGAGAGGGTATTTGTATTGTGGAAATTATAGGAAAAGAGAAAAAGGAATTTTCCGATAAATTCGAAGCAGACGGCATTCAATTCGAAGAGCCAAGTGTCAACTTATTTACTTTTAATAATCCTTACGGAGCCTGTAAAAGATGCGAAGGCTTTGGGAAAGTTTTAGGGATCGATGAAGACCTAGTTTTTCCCGACAAAAACCTTTCTGTTTTCGAAGGTGCAATTGCACCCTGGCGAAGCGAGCGAATGAGTGATTGGTTGGCACCTTTATTAAGAAATGGAATTCGCTTCGACTTTCCGATCCACCGCTCTTATGCCGATCTCAGCGAGGCAGAAAAACATTTACTCTGGACAGGAAATAAATTTTTCGAAGGATTGAATGCATTTTTCGAAGATTTGGAAAAACAAAGTTATAAAGTACAGTATCGTGTCATGCTTTCCCGATATCGAGGACGCACCACCTGCCCGGATTGCCGCGGATCACGTTTACGTAAAGATGCCTCTTATGTGAAAATCGGAGGAAAATCAATTACAGATATCGTATTATTACCGATAAAAGATTCGGCAACATTTTTTGATGGCTTAGCCTTAAATTCCCATCAAATTGAAATAAGTAAGCGGATTTTAATAGAAATAACCAATCGACTTGGATACATGAAGCAGGTGGGTTTGGGCTACTTAACCCTGAACCGACTAACCTCCACCTTATCTGGCGGAGAGTTTCAGCGTATTAAATTGGCCACTTCGCTGGGATCGGCTTTGGTGGGCTCCATGTATATTCTCGATGAGCCAAGTATTGGACTTCACCCCAAAGACACCGCCAAATTGATTGAAGTGCTCAAGTCACTGCGTGATATCGGTAATACCGTAATTGTGGTGGAGCACGAAGAAGATATCATGAAAGCAGCCGATGAACTGATAGATATCGGTCCGGATGCGGGAATTTTAGGTGGTGAATTGATTTTCCAGGGAGATATAAATAAACTGCCGGACAACAAAAATGAAGTATCTCATACCATTCGTTTTTTAACAGGAAAAGACATAATTCCGGTGCCTAAAAACAGAAGAAAACCGATGGATTTCCTGAAAATATCAGGAGCGAGAGAGAATAATTTAAAAAATCTGGACGTAAAAATACCTCTGAATAGTCTTACCGTGGTAACCGGAGTAAGTGGTTCCGGAAAATCAACTTTGATCAGAAAAATTTTATATCCGGCTATTGCCCGGTTAAAAGGAGAATACAGTCTGGATGCCGGAAAATTTTCTGAATTAACAGGTAGTCTGAGTAAAATTACCCAGATCGAAATGGTGGATCAAAATCCGATTGGTAAATCAAGCAGATCAAACCCGGTAACTTATATCAAAGCATACGACGCCATACGTGCTTTGATGTCGGAGCAGCCGCTTTCTAAACAAAGAGACTACAAACCGGCCTTTTTCTCCTTTAATGTGGACGGCGGTAGATGTGAAGCCTGCCAGGGAGAAGGGGAGCAAACCATCGAAATGCAATTTATGGCGGACGTAAAACTCACCTGCGAAAGTTGCCACGGTAGAAGATTCAAACAGGAAATTCTGGAAGTAAAGTACCAGGACAAAGACATATCCGAAATTTTATCCATGACGGTGGACGAAGCTCTGGAGTTTTTTAAAGAAAGCCAGCCCAAATTATACGAAAAACTTTTACCGCTACAGCAGGTGGGCTTAGGTTATATCGGAATGGGGCAATCTTCTAATACCCTATCTGGTGGAGAAGCTCAGCGGGTAAAACTGGCTTTTTTCCTCGGAAAAGGCAATGCCGAAAAAGGGAAAACACTCTTTATTTTTGATGAACCCACCACCGGACTCCATTTTCATGACATCCGTAAATTGTTAAAAGCTCTGAATGCATTGGTAGAACAAGGCGACAGTGTAATCATTATTGAGCATAACATGGAAGTGATAAAATGTGCCGATTGGATTATTGATTTAGGACCCGAAGGAGGAGATGAAGGTGGCTACCTTTGTTTCGAAGGCACTCCGGAAGAAATGGTGAAACTCGAAAATAACTATACAGCTCAGTATTTAAGGGAAAAAATGTAAAAAGAATTGAAACACAATTACTATTCTTAGCTCAGTTTAATAACACTGCTGAATTTATAGTTCGAATCAACTTTTAACATGGTTTTATTGACTTTAAACCAGCAAAACAGAAAAGTGTAATGCCGTTAAGAAATGGGTGTTTTTAATTTAATACAACCTGAATTAATAATTTAAAGTCCCAGGGCCTGAATAATCTTAAAATTATTATTGTCCCGAAAATCCTTTTCAAAGGAATTTGCTTTGGTCGCATCTCCCGAAACTTTGGCTAAAATCCATTGTTGGGTAGCTTGTTTATTATCTTTCAAGCTATTTTTCAGCTGAGTGCTCAAAGTTTGATTTTTATCTTTTGAAAGAATATCAAAAGCCAATAAATTATTAAAGCCTAAAGCAGATTTGTTTGGATTTTTAATGCTTTCCTTCACAATTTCAGTTCTGAGACTACGAGCTAAATCCATTTTCCCTTCCTTCATAGCAATTTCGGCTTCGATGTAATTCTGCATGCGAAAATCCGGATTATAAGGTTTACCTACACCCAGATTTTCATTCCATTTTTTTGAATTCTCAATGGCCTGTTTCGCATCCTCGTATTTATTTAACTTCATGAGCTCAATAGCCTTTAGAAGCTGTGCCTGCTCATATATAACCCGTCCTTCAAAGGAATGCTCGAATGGCAAAACCACCGTATTATTCAGTGTATTTATGCATGCATCGTACTTATTTCTATTGATTTGTATACGGGCATAAAGCAGCTTCAAATTGAAATTTTCTGGAAAAATACCAAGTGCTTCATTCGCTAGCTCCGCAGCATTTTCATTATCACCTTTACTTACCTTATAATCAATTAGTTTATACCAGATTCGCCAATCCGATTTATCGACCTCCAGAGCACTTTCCAAATCTTTTTGCGATTCTAATCCCTCTATTTCCTTTTTCAGAAAAGACCTTGAAATATAAAATGCCGCAAAATCCGGTTGTTCCCCACAATTTACCAAATTTTGCAGTGCCTCCTTTTTTCTACCTACCGCCCATAAATTTAAGCCATAGAAATAAGCAAATTTCCAGGATTTATTTTGAGATACTGCCCACTCCAAAGCTTGTAATTCTTCGGTCCGGTAAGGAAAAACAAATGCCGGACTCATTTCCGAAATCGCATTTAAACTTTTGGCATCCTTATTAATAAAAGCAGCCCAAATACCAATCATTGGATATTTTGGAGCCAAACTTAAAATTTGTAAGGCTTCCATGGTTTCTCCGGAATGATAATAAAACATACTCAATTCCAAAAAAGATTGATAAGGAAATTCATTGCTTAATTTTCCACCAAAATTCTCTTTGATTTGATCTCCACCAACGGCAACCAATTGTTCATAATTTGCGAAATGATTCAGTGGATCATTGGAAAGTAATTCCTGAATTACCGTCTTCGCCTTTTCCTTTTGATTATTCTTTCGGTAAATAATGGCAAGCGTCATTAAGGCTGAACTATTGTTTTTATTAAAATCCAAGGCCTTATCAGCATAGTATTCAGCCAAAGTTAAATCATTAATTCTTAACTTAATCTGAGCCATTTTTGCATAAGCTGCCGATCGGAACTCGGTGGAACGAGCAGCCCAACCTAAACTTTCCAAAGCATTAATCAGGTCGCTTTTGGCCAAATAAGCAAGTCCTGCAAAATAATTCGCAGCCGGATGGTAGGTGTTGAGCTGCAAAGCATAATTGGTCTGAAACAGTGCCGAGTCCGGCTGGTAACGTCTGAGATACAAATCTGCTAATGCCGCCCGGGCGTCCGTGAAATTCGGCTCTTTTACTATAGCATTTTCTAAAAATATTTTAGCCTTAGGGTAATTTCTGTTTTGCCTCAGTTCTAATGCCTGTTGATATAAATAAAAGACCGATTCTTTGTCAACTTTAACTTCCGTTTTAAATGGTCTTTTTATAGTTTCTTTTCCTAAACTACTGTATTTCAATTCCATACCCACCACTTCCACTTCAAAAGGCAACTCTGTTTTTTGCTTAATTTTCGTATCATAAACCTCCATGGGTTCAAAATCGAGGGTAGTTCGACTTATTATTTCACCGGAAGATTTAACCAAAAGTTCTGCTTTTGAATAGGAAAGCGAATTGATACCAATTGTAATTTCTCCGTTTACCCTTTTCACATGCAAAACCCCATGCGGAGAAACTTCTGAGATGCCACCAATGTCTTTTACCGGAAACCACAATTCCTGATACCGATCGGCTAACTGAGGAGCAAAAGGCATTTCTTTTATCGGACTTTCAAAATCTGATTGTGCATATTGATTAAAAGTACGACCTGCCTGAAATTCCATATACTGCCCATCGGAATCGGTCAGTAAATCCTCCCAAATACCTCCATCGCGGGCGGTAGACCAAAGCCAGAGCTTTCTACCGGGCATTTCATCGTACAAAGCATAGTGGCCAAATCCAAAATTGGAATCATGAAAATAACCGCCCATAAAATCATCGAATTCCCCAACCGTATGTATGGATTTATCAGACCCGAAATTATCGTTTTTATAGAAAGAAAGGTCATGCCCTTGTTCATCTACAGGCCAGGGATGAACGTCACCATTGTGATCCAGGGTTTTATTTCCCGGATACATAAACTCCAGGTCATTGCCAACTTTTGCCGCTGCTGTTATAAAATTATAATAATTCTGGGTATAATCAGTGGGATTGTCCCAGAGCACATTGGTTTCAAAATAGGCCTTATCTTTTGGTAATTTTATTTCCACCCGCCAGTTGGTCCGGCTGGGTAAATCGATATTTCCCACAAAACAACTCACACTTCCGTCGGCATTTTCCTGAAGTAAATAATCCACCGGAGTAGCTGTGGAAGGGCTGTGACCTATAATTCCGAAATTGAATTCAATACCTCCCGAAGTCCAGGGGCCGCGAAGTGAGATATTTCTAAACTTCATCACTTCGTTTTTATATATAAATTCTTTGCCTGTTGATTTCTCAATTGCACCCCATACTTTGCCGCCTACTTCGGGCAGTACATAGACGATAATAAAGTCATTCTCCAGCGTTACCACTTTCCATTCCTGCATTTTACCCTGGATGGAATAATCATCAAATGAATGGTAAGGATAAATATGTTTTTTGGAACCGGTAAGTACTGGTATAGGGTTTGGATTGCTGTATGGGTAAGTTAGTATTTCTTTTTTTTGCTCTATTATGGTGGCATTTTTTTGAGCAAAAACTTGAAAAGAAAATGCCAGTAGGAAGATGATTTTTTTCATTCAGTCAGACTTTACAGAACTTAAACCTTAAGTTAGAGATCATATAAAGTTAAATGATAAGACCCAATAAATTCTTAATTATTAAAAAAAATTAAAAATTGATTAAAACTTAAAAAAGAAGCAGTCCCAGGTATTTAAAAGTGGAATGATAAATATTCCAGAATCTTATTTAAAGCTTATAAAAGTTTAAAAACAACATTTCCCTTTATTGCAAATTACTTATTCACCTCTCGCTGCGGCACGCCCACATAAGCACTCAATGGCCTGATGAGCTTATTATCTGCATTTTGTTCGAGTATGTGGGCCGTCCAACCTGCTATGCGGCTCATCACAAAAATCGGGGTGAACATTTCAATTTCAAAACCCATCATGTAGTAAGCCGGGCCTGCCGGAAAATCGAGGTTGGGATAAATATTTTTCTCCTTTACCATCACATTTTCCAGGATTTCAGAAATTTCCATCCAGTTTTTAGAGCCTGTAAATTCAGCCATTTTTATGGCGTATTTCTTCATGGTAGGTACCCGACTATCGCCGCTTCTATAGACACGATGGCCAAAACCCATCACTTTTTTCTTTTGTGCCAAAGCATCCAGCATCCACTGTTCTGCGGTTTCTGCCTCGCCTACTTCTTTTAGCATGTGCATTACCTGTTCGTTGGCTCCGCCATGTAAGGGCCCTTTCAGAGCACCAATTCCGCCAACCACTGCGGAATAAATATCGGAAGTGGTACTTGTGATTACTCTTGCTGCAAAAGTAGAAGCATTGAAACTGTGCTCGGCATAGAGAATAAGGGAAACATCAAATGCCTTAATAACTTCCGGTGCGGGCACTTTCCCAAAACACATGTGGAAAAAGTTTTCGCTAAAGCCCAAACCGGAATCAGCCGGAATAAAAGCAGCTCCAATTTTATTGCGATAAGATGCCGCAATAATGCAGGGAATTTTAGCCAGTAAACTGAGGTATTTATCCAAGTTGGTTTCCGGGCTGCTGTCCCAGATGCGTGGATCTTCACAACCTAAAATGCTCACACCCGTTCGGAGCGAGTCCATGGGATGTGCAGTTTGAGGCAAAAGTCTTAGAGCCTGAAGTAATTCAGGTGAAAGTTCTCGCTTTGACTTTTCTTTATCCGTGAATGCTTTGAGTTGATTGGCATCGGGCAATTCACCATCCACCAATAAATAGGCAACCTCCTCGAAACTGCATTTTTCACATAAATCCTGCACCGCATAGCCACGATAGGTAAGTGAATTGGTTTCAGGCATTACTTTGCTGATGGCGGTTTCGTCAACAATTACTCCTGCAAGTCCTTTGAATATTTGGGTATTTTCGCTCATTATAAGTATTTTCAATAGGTCAGTTTAAATCTATGTTTTCTATGTTTCTATGTGTTAAATAAAACACATACATCAATTGAATAACCCGCAAAGGGACATAAATTAGTCTAATTTAAAATTATAAATTCCGCTGTCGAATTCGTTGTAATCCTCGTATTTGAGTACTTCGTATAAGCGTTTTCGGGTTTGCATCTGGCCTAACAATTGCTCTTGTGTGCCGTTTTCGAGAATCGATTTCAAACCATCCTCAACGGCTTTCATAGCCAATCTTTGGGTGCTTACCGGGTAGATCACCATATTAATTCCCAGGTTTTCCAATTGACTGCTTGTTAATAATTCTGATTTCCCAAACTCCGTCATATTCGCTAAAATCGGAACTTTTATTGCTTTTCGCATGGCTTCAAAATCGGCTTCTGAATACATGGCTTCCGGGAAAATCATATCGGCACCGGCAGCTTCATAAGCCTGAGCTCTTTTTATTGCTCCATCCAAACCCTCCGAAGCACGGGAATCCGTGCGAGCCATTATCACAAAATTGGGATCGGATTTACTTTGGGCAGCCGTCTTTATTTTTTTTACCATATCATCTTGAGAGACTATGGTTTTATTATCCAAGTGCCCGCATCTTTTCGGATTTACCTGATCTTCCAGATGGCATCCAGCCAAACCGGCGTGTTCCATTTCATGGATGGTACGAGCCACGTTCATGGTTTCGCCAAAACCCGTGTCAATATCTACTATGGAGGGCAAGCTGGTCACTTTGGCTATCTGCGAAGCCATCAATGTGATTTCCGTTAGCGTGGTAAAACCAATATCAGGCAGACCGAGTGAATTAGACATCACTGCACCTGAAATATAAACTCCATCGAAGCCGGTCTGCTCAATTAGCATGGCCACCATCGGATTGTAAGCACCCGGGTATTTAAGTAAACGACCTGACTTTAAGTCGCTGGCCAAATTAGCTCTTTTTTGTGCCGGAGAAGTTTGATCTGTAATCATCCGAAAATTCCTTTGATGTCTGAATTTACAACATAATTTTCAGGAGCCACTACATTTAATTGAATTAGCTGCTCTGCATTCAGGTTTTCCAGATTCTCGGCAAGAGCAATATATCTGTCACGCTCAGCCTTTGTAATTATACTTTCCGTTAGCATGTCAAATTTTTTAATATAATTTGCTCTCACAAACGGAATGGCTCCAGCGGGGTGGGCATTGGCTCTTTCAAGTTCGTCTGCTATTACTTCCCCGTTTTTCATGGTTATGATCACTCTACCACCAAATGCTTTTTTATCCGGATCCCGATCGTGATACAATTGGGTCCATTTTTCTTTTTCTACCGTGCTAACTTTTTGCCAAAGCTCAACCGTATCAGTTCGTTGGGCTCTTTCAGGAGCATAAGATTTCTCGTGGTGCCAAAATCCATCCTGTAAGGCAACCGTAAAAATATACATGATACTGTGATCCAGGGTTTCGCGGGTGCTATTTGGGTCAAACTTCTGCGGGTCGTTTGATCCTGTACCTATCACATAATGAGTATGATGCGAAGTTTCAATGAGTATGTTTTCAATTTGTGAAAAATCCGAAATCTTTTCCCGCATACGGAAAGCCAGATCTATCAAAGCCTGCGATTGGTATTCGGCAGAATGCTCTTTGGTATATGTTTCCAGAATTGCTCTTTTTTCCTCACCTTCCGCGGGTAAAGGCACGGTATAGTTGGCTTCCGGACCATCTAATATCCAGGCGATTACCGAGTCTTCGCCTTCATATATGGGCGAAGGACTTTTTTCTCCACGCATGGCTCTATCTACGGCTTCAATGGCCAATTTGGCACCGTGTGCCGGAACATAAGCTTTCCAACTTGATATTTCTCCTTTTCGCGACTGACGCGTACTAATGCTCACATGCAAGGCTTGTTGAATTGCCTGGAAGGTAGTTTCAGTATCTAATCCCAAAAGAGCACATACACCGGCGGCCTGTGCCGGACACAGGTGAGCAACGTGATCGATTTTATGTTCGTGCAAACAAATGCCTTTTACCAGATTGACGTGCACTTCATAGGCAGCAACTATTCCACGAATCAATTCTTTTCCTCCCAAACCCATTTGTTGAGCTACAGCTAAAACCGCCGGAATATTATCTCCTGGGTGTGAATAATCTGCTGCCAGAAAGGTATCGTGATAATCCAATTCGCGTACGGCCACACAATTTGCCCAGGCTGCCCATTCGGCATGTATTTTTATATCAGATGGTAAACCAAAAACATTCGCACCTTTTCCCGATCGCGAATGTGCCATGGCCTGTGCACGGGCATTAATAATTGGGTTTCGATTTAAGGAAGCAACAGCTACCGAGGCATTGTCGATTACCCTGTTTATCACCATATCAATAACCTCAGCTGAAATCGGTGTGTTATCCGTAACCATTTTGGCCAATTTCCATGCCAGTTGGTCTTCTTTTTTCAGGTTTGCTTTTGAAGGAAATACTTTTACAGTATGATTTATCATGTTTGTTATTGAAATGTATTTATCGCTTGAATTCTATTTTTAAACATAATAGATAAGTTCAAGCGGAATTATTATGGAAAGTCAAAATTACCCTTCGATTGGTCATTAGTACTTCACCTTTGTTAATTATAATTCTTTGGCACCAGCGATAATTTCGTCCACCACTGCAGGATCTAATAAAGTAGATGTATCACCCAGATTTCCGGTTTCACCTTCAGCTATTTTTCTTAAAATCCTTCGCATGATTTTCCCGGAACGCGTTTTAGGTAAACCACTCACGAATTGAATTTTATCCGGTTTTGCAATCGGGCCGATAATTCGGGTAACCGTGGCTAAAATTTCTTTTCTGGTCATTGATGCATCATGAGGCATGTGATCGATAATGATATAGGCATAGATCCCCTGTCCTTTAATATCGTGTGGGTAACCCACCACGGCAGATTCTATCACACCTGTGTGTGAGTTCAAAGCATCTTCTACTTCTGCAGTACCTATCCGGTGACCGGAAACATTGATAACATCATCCACCCTACCGGTGATGCGGTAATAGCCGTCTTCATCACGCATGCAGCCATCGCTGGTAAAGTATTTTCCAGGATAAGCCTTAAAATATGTATCGATGCAGCGTTGGTGGTCGCCCCAGGTAGTGCGAATGACCGATGGCCATGGAAACTTGATAACCAGATTTCCATTAACTCCATTTCCTTCTATTATTTCTCCTTTATCGTCCACCAACTCGGGTTGAATGCCCGGCAATGGCAATGTGGCAAATGCAGGTTTGGTTTTGGTAATATTAGCCAAAGGCGAAATCATAATTCCACCGGTTTCAGTTTGCCACCAGGTATCAACAATGGTGCAATTTCCTTTTCCTATATTGGTATTGTACCAGTTCCAGGCTTCTTCGTTGATCGGCTCACCTACCGAACCCAAGACCTTGAGCGAACTTAAATCTTTGTTTTCCCAGAATTCGTTACCAAAGCCCATCAAAGAACGAATGGCCGTAGGGGCAGTATAGAAAATATTTACCTTATGCCTTTCTATAATATCCCAAAAACGACCAGCATCGGGGTAAGTGGGCACACCTTCAAACATCAGCGAAGTAGCTCCGCTTACCAAAGGGCCATAAATAATATAAGAATGGCCTGTGATCCAGCCCACATCTGCCGTGCAGAAATACACTTCGCCTGGCTCGTATTGAAATACATTCTGGAATGTATAGGCACTGTAAACCATGTAACCCGCCGTGGTATGAACCACACCTTTCGGTTTGCCGGTAGAGCCTGATGTATATAAAATAAACAATGGATCTTCCGAATCCATTACTTCGGCTGGGCAGTCGGCCGAAACGGTTTTAATTTCTTCTTCCCACCAAACATCGCGGCCTTTTATCATCGAAACCGGGGTGCGGGTACGGGTAGCTACAATTACTCTTTGAACAGAAGGACAACCGATAAGAGCATCGTCCACCGTTTCTTTCATCGGAATTTTCTTAGCACCACGAAAAGCTCCATCCGTGGTAATGATCATTTTACAATCCGAATCATTCACCCGATCGGCAATGGATTTGGCAGAAAAACCTCCAAAAACTACGGAATGTATAGCACCTACACGTGCACAAGCCAGCACAGCAATAGCCAATTCGGGTATCATAGGCATATATATACAAACCCGATCGCCTTTCTGAATACCATTTTTCTTTAAAACATTGGCAAAGCGGCAAACCCTTTCATGCAAGACCTTGTAGGTGAGCGTAATAGCCTCATCTCCTGGTTCGTTTGGTTCCCAGATTATAGCCGGATAATGCGGTTTTTCGCGTACGTGCCTGTCGAGGGCATTTTCGGTAATATTTAATTTTCCACCTACAAACCATTTTGTAGAAGCGTCTTCAAAACTGCCATCCAATACTTTGATCCAGGGTTTTTTCCACTCAAATTCCTGGGCGATTTCAGCCCAAAAATTAATCGGATCGTCAACACTTTTTTTATAAGCTTGCTGGTATTCTTCAAAAGTTCTTATTCTCATTTCAATACTTGTTTCTGTTTTCCTAAATCTAGTCTTCTAAATCGTATTCCCCTTGCAGGGCATATTTCCCAAAAATAAACAGTCCACCCACTATAATGGGTGTTAATATAAAGGTATAAATAATTGCCGGCACCAGCTTGTCTATATTTGCCGAATCGGCCAAACCGACCTTCCACATGTCTAAAGCCTGATTAACAATCAGGTAATAACCGGCATAAATGCCGATTAAGATCCAAACTATTCCGAGTATTCTTTTTAGTTTATTCATTTTTTTTAGCTTTTGCGTTTTTAACCTCACCTTACTGTTTAGAGGATTAGAGATTTGTTGTTTTTTGTTTTAACCTCACCCTGCCCTCTCCACGGGAGAGAGTTCTGTTAATTTTTCTCTTACATTTTTAAACTGCCTTCCCAAGAGGTTAGAGATTTCTTGTTCTTTCGCTTTAACCTCACCCTACCTTCTTCATTTTAGAGGCCAATTATCTTTTTTTAATCATCTATTCTGTGGTCTTTACCATTTATGTATAACAGGCCAATTACAAAGCAAATTCCGCCGATTATAATCGGATACCAAAGACCCTCCAGGTAATACGTTGGTGAGCCTCCTTTTTTGGCATTGGTTACTAAAAAAGTAGCTATCGCCGGTAAAAGTCCACCGAAAATTCCGTTACCAATGTGGTATGGAAGTGACATGGAAGTGTATCTGATTTTTGCAGGAAACATTTCCACCAAAAAGGCTGCAATCGGTCCGTAGGCCATTGTCACAAAAATTACTTGTACAAAAACCAGAAAAATCAACATCCATTTAGCAGAACTGTTCAGTGTGATGGCTTTTGAAAGCTCCTCTTTTGGCTCTGCTCCATTTTTATATACTGTAGTTCGGGTGGTTTCTGTTAATGTACTCCCATCTTCAAATGTTTTAATCGTATTTCGGGTAGTTACTTCATCCTTGGTCAACG
>JAHEBN010000132.1 GCA_024645245.1 Jiulongibacter sp.
AGTTCGGTTTCTGCCGAGCTTGTTAAATGTTGCTGACGCTTACCCACCAATGATGGATTACCCAATTCAGAAATCGTTTCGGGTTTTAGTTTAAGTGTTAGTCCTTTTTTGGAAGTTTTGAATGAACTACTATCTACTGTTCGCAAGTGCATGAGCGAAAGGTCGAGGCCTTTCTTGAACTTCATGGTGTAAGCAAAATTGCCGTTTTGTGGCAAAGCTCCTTTTTGTTTTACCTCTTTAATGTTCGTTTTGTATTTGTATTCAATCGCTTTTTCACCGTGTTCAATCATCGGCCAGTCGTTTACCCAAGTGAGTGGAGCAATGAACATTTCACGACCCGTATTGTAATAATCACCTTCGTAAGGGCGGACGGCTAAGAAAATCGAATACCAATTTCCGTCTGGTCCTTCTATAAATTGGGCGTGGCCAGCCGAAGTAATTGGATTTGGACGGTCTGCTGGTAAATCTCTTTGAGTTAACACTGGATTTCCTTCATAAGGTATATAAGGCCCCCAAATATCTTTGCTACGCAAGGCAACTTGTGAGTGATTGACCGATGTTCCGCCTTCCGCACAATACAAAATATACCAATCGTTACGTTTCAAAATGTGCGGCCCTTCAATCCATACTGGTTTTTTGGTAATATCTACACCGCCGTTTATCAACTGCTTTTGCTCCCCGATGGTTTTTAGGTTTTTGTAATCAAACTCATACATTCGTACGGTGCGATGGCCCGGATAAAGTGGCTTATTATCAGGAGCATCACTGTTGTAAACCACATAGGCTTTATCGGTGGCTTCGTCAAAATAAATGGAGGGGTCAATTCCTCGTACTTGGCTCATTTTTACAGGGTCGCTCCATGGACCAGCAGGGTTAGTAGCTGTTACCACAAAGTTTCCGTCATGGTCAATATCAGTACAAGTAACGTAATAAATGCCTTTGTAATAGGTAATAGCAGGAGCAAATAGTCCACGGCTCATGCCTTCGCCCATAAAATCCATTTGTGATGGTCGATTGATTACATTACCAATTTGTTTCCAGTTTTTCAAATCACGGCTGTGCATAACAGGCAAACCTGGGAAATATGAAAAAGTAGAATGCACAGAATAGTAATCTGCCCCAACTTTTACGATACTTGGGTCAGGGTAAAAACCGGTTAGTACCGGATTTTGGATAGTGATGGGTTGGGCATGGACTACCTGAAAAGAAAGAATTAAAATAAGTAGAAAATGAGCTATATTTTTAAGGAATACGGGCATATTAAATTTAATTGGTTGATTAACAATGAGCTTATTCAAATATATAAAAACGTGTCTAATTTACACATTTAAAATCAGGATACTTTTATTTTTAGAATTAATATAGTTATATAAAGTCGATAATCTCTGTCTTAGAATATTTTTTTTAAAAAGCTTTAATAATTTCGAGGCTCTTTTTCAATTAATCGTAAACAAATAGGATTCTCCTATTTTTGTATCTATTTCTACGAGAATAGTTGGTTTTATTTGAAATGTTTCTACAAGTACTTCTTCTGAAATAATAGCCTCCGCAATTTCGTCGGTATAATAGAACGGGTTTGAATTAGGTGTATTTTCATTAACGGAATTTAATTCAGAATCACCCTGAAAATTTAAATTATTTGGAAGCCGTAATCTCAGGTTACCGCCTAATTCTGATTTTACCACCAAACGGGTGATTTTTCCCTGATCCCATTTCAATTCCACTATTTCGAATCCACCCCTCGCTTTCAAACCCATTATGATACCCGATTGCCACACATCTGGCAGTGCAGGCAGAAGATGAATTGCACCATCTGAACTCTGCATTAACATTTCAGTTATGCCTGAAGTACAACCAAAATTTCCATCGATTTGAAATGGGGGATGGGCATCAAACAGATTATTGTAAGTTCCACCACTGCCCTGTTCATTCCCAATTGGTGTCAATTGATTTTGAATTAATTTGTAGGCGTGGTTGCCGTCTTGCAATTTGGCCCACCAGTTTACTTTCCAGCCCATGCTCCATCCGGTAGATACATCGCCTCTTTGGAGCAGCGTGTTTCGTGCAGCTGCAAATAAATCGGGATTTTTATAGGCCGAAATTTGATTGGAGGGATATAGTCCATATAAATGAGAAATATGTCGGTGATGATCTTCCGGATCGTCCAGGTCTTCGAGCCATTCCTATTTGCATGGGTGCCAGTCTTTCCCGCATTTGCTTCAAAGAATCGGTAAATTTATCCTCTTTCCCCAGTATTTCTGCCGCACGAATGGCAGAACTGAATACATCAAAAACTATTTGATTGTCCATAGTGGCACCTGCTACAATAGAGGAGCCTTCATGTGCTGCCGGGGCGTTTTCTGGTGAATTACCTGGATTCACCACCATCCATTTGTATTTTGGATGTTCTACCAAAAAATCAAGGTAAAACGTAGCCGCTCCCTTAAGTACAGGATAAGCAGTTGTCAAAAAGTTTTTGTCACCCGTATACAAGTAATGCTCCCAAATGTGCTGACTCAGCCAGCCCCCACCAGCGGTCCACATGCCCCAAAATGCTCCATCTATGGCACCGGTAGCCCTCCAGATATCGGTATTATGATGTGCCATCCAACCATGTGCCCCATACATATCTCTTGCTGTTTGCTGGCCTGTGACAGATAAATCTTTTATCATATTCAAAAATGGTTCATGAAGCTCCGAAAGGTTGGTTTTTTCGGCAGGCCAATAGTTCATTTCAGCATTTATATTGATAGTGTATTTGCTGTCCCAGGGTGGACTCAGGCGATTATTCCAAATTCCTTGCAGATTAGCAGGTTGACCACCTGGCTGCGAGCTGGAAATAAGTAAATACCTACCATATTGATAATACAAGGTCACCATTTGCGGATCGTAAGTATTCCTGAAATTCTGAAGCCGTATATCTGTTGGTAAATTTGCGGCTTCGTTGGTTCCAAGATCCAGTTTTACCCGGTTAAAATATTTTTGATAGGCGGCAATATGGGCAATTTTAAGTTTTTCAAAAGGTTTCGAACTGGCCTTTTTCAGGAATTCAACCGCCCTTAAATGTTGATCTCCGCTAAGGTCATGATAATTAACAAAATTTGAAGCGATTGAAATAAAAATCGTTACAGAAGTTGCCTTCGATACAATGAGTGAGCTATCTGTTTGACTAATTGTGCCTCCATTTAGCTTGATTGTTGTAATTCCTTCAAATTTAACCTGACCTTCCACTCCTTCGTGATCACTGGTTGTGCCAGTAATTACCAGAGTTTTTCCATTCGCAGAGAAGGAGCATTTTTTTTGCGGAGAAGTATAATATGCTTCAAATGAAAGGCTTTGTTTTTTGCTTGCAGAAATTTGCATTACAATCACTCTGTCGGCAAATGAAGCAAAAGTTTCGCGTATGTATTTCACTCCATTTACCTCGTATGAGGTTTTAGACGTCGCATTTTCAATATCCAATTCCCGATAATAATCACTGTAGTTTTTATGGTTTGCAAAATTTAGATTGAGGCTTCCAACAGGTTGAAACATCTGACCTTGCGATTTCTTACTAATGATGGTCTGATTTGCCAGATTTTCCGCTTCTTTATGTTTTCCTTCAAAAATCAATTTTCTGATTTCGGGTAAAGCGGCGAGAGCTAAAGGATTATCGTTTCGGTTTGGACCGCCACTCCATACAGTTGTTTCATTAAGTTGAATTTCTTCACTTTCAACATTACCATAAATCATAGAACCCAAAAAGCCATTTCCAATGGGTAAAGCATTTTCCCATTTTTTGCCGGCGGGTTGATTGTACCAAAGTTTTAATGCATTATTCGGTTGCGAAAAAGCTATTTGAACCGTGCAGAAGTAAAGGAAAATTGTTTTTTTCATAATAATAGACTTAAATAGAGAAATGCTTCTTAATATGAATCAGGTAATTTTTTAAAAATAATTTATGCCGACTTTACTATTTTTAAGTAAATTAAATGTTTGAGCACAATAGCATTTCGAGGGTACTTCATCCTTTGGTTATTTGTAGTCCTAAATTGTAAAATACAATTAAGGATTACTTTTTTCGTAACCTAAATTTTTACTGGCCCAGGGAATAAAGTATTTGTAATTGGGAGCGTCTGTATGGCCGCCATCATGTTGCCTCCAGGCCAATTGCCCGTCGAGCATATCGGTAAGCACGGGTGGCATAATTTCTTTTCGGTAGTCATTTGATACGCCTAAGTCTTTTACTCCAAGTAGTTTAAATACGGTTCCGGCGGCAATTACGGCCTGATAACTTCCTCTTTGATCAAGCCAATTGGAGTCACCCTTTTCCGGAATCCCATAGCTTACAAAAGTAGGCCTGGGGGCACAAAGGGCGATCAATTCATGGGAATCCACCGCCATATCACAGCCGGTTTTTCTGCCAAATTTTGATTCCTCCGTTCCGTATTGCAAGTAATTTCCGGCCATCCAATGGTATTCGCCACTTCCTGTAAGGTTTTCTATGGCTTCGCCGTAAACTCTTCTATGCAAAACGGTGCCGCCTTTTCCTGATGAGCCAATTAAACCTATTGCAAACCTGGGCTCAAAAGCCAGAGTTACCAAAGTTGCCTTTCCGTATCGGGAAACACCCTCGATGCCCACCTTTTTGGCATCAACCAAGGAATCACTTTCTAAATAATCCAGTCCTCTGGCTGCTCCCCAGGCCCATGCTCTCAGAGAGCCCCAATCTTCCGGACTGCGTGGTTGCCCTTTATTTACCAAACCTATAATGCCCCGGGTAAGTCCAGCACCGTTATCGGCTTGAATACTTGCAGGGTCGATGGTGCAAAATCCCCAACCTGCCGCGAGCAATCGATCTTGCGGAGTTAGTTCTTCTTCTGTTTTAGCCGGTGTAAAAAAGCTCGGTACGGGAAGCCTGCTTATGGGATCATAAGCCGGATATTTTTCAAACATTTCTTTCATTTCCGGATCGTTTTTGATCATCATTTCTTTGAATGAGTCGTTAATTTTTGCCAGATCTTCCAAGCTGGGTTGAGCAGGAGCCGGAAAAGATGGCCTGCCAAACATCATCAAAACGGGCACAGGTCCTTTCACATTGGTGGGTATCACCAGCATCATTTTAATATTCACTTCAATAGCCGGGTAGTCACTGTTATCCACCCTTCCAATTAATTCTTTGGCCACAACGGGGATTCTGTTTACAAATTCGCGATCGGTTATTTTGACTTCCCAGTTTACTTTTGGCACATTTTGCGGGATACGGCCGTACACATTTTTCTCAAACTCCTCAATAAGTTCTGGTCGACGAACCGTATTCCACATTTCTACAGAAGTTACTTTTTTGCCATTATTAGTTGTAAGAATTTCGGGTAATACCGGACAGGGATCGGCTAAAGAAAGATCATAATTGGCATGATTGGGGGCAGATTCATTTCCGCTCGGGCCAGGCCTCAATGTTTTTATTCCTAATTGGTCTTTCATATTTTGGTGATCTTCCTGTGTGGTGAAATTAACCGGAGGAGGAGAATTCTGAGCAAAAGCTCCACTGATTCCAATAGAAATCAGAATTTGGATTATTAAATTTTTCATTGTATTTGAATATTGTTGAATAAGTTAATTTTGTTTGTAAAACTTGCCGTTTTTCGCAGCATCGAGCATGGTTGTTACCCAAAAATCATTTTCATTTTCTTTCAGGTATTTCAAAAAAGCATTGTGTTTGTCGAGGTCGGTGTCGATATTATGTCCGCCACCTACTCCGTGAAAAAGTACAACCATCAGGGCGTTTTCAGCTTTTGCTTTTTCTGCCCATTGGGTAAGCATGTGGGCATTATCATTGCTGATTACATAACAATTTACATAGGTAAGATCGAGACTATTGGCATTATTCAGCTCACCGCTTACGCCTCGCAAGGCTACAAACTGATCCTTAATAGTATCGACAAACGAACCTTCACCCGTGCTCATATCGCCACAGGTATAGGCAAAAGTCCGCTCTTTTTTACCATCCAATGACTCCAAAAAAGCATTGGTCATTTCCACTTCCCTTGTAATCTCAGCTGTAGTATATTTACTTAAATCATTGGCAGGAGACACCCAGGATCGACCCGGTTTGCTGGCGTCGCAAGGGTGATACAGGGTATGATTACCCAGTTCGTGACCCATTTTCGCTGCTTTTTTCCAATCTTCAATTCTGTTTTTACTTCCCGGAAATGCCGCAGAGAGGTAAAAACTGCCTTTGAAGCCATTTTCATTAAGAGCGGGTATGGCATTATCGAGATGAACTTCCAGGGCATCGTCATATGTAAGAACTATTGCGGCTTTTTTGCCTTTCCACAAGGCATCTGTTTGAGGTATTTCTGCTTGAAAAGGAGATGCCGGCAAATCGGATTCGTTATAAAAATTTACATCTGGATTATCGGCCCAGGCGTATCGCACGGCCACGGGTTGGGGTACTTCCTCACTCCAAACTTCTATTTTATCTCCTGTTATTTTGGCTTTTGCCCAGAAATACTTTTTGTCGAAACCCGCAACGGCAAATTCTCGGAGTGCTTCACCATCCTTACTTTTTAACCCTGAACCTATTGATGAGAAGGAAATTAAGAGTTTATTTCTGGTTTGAGTTAAAGATTCAAACAAAGGCCCCGAGGCCACCAAATTTTCCTGATATGCCAGTTTTCTTGCCGCAAGTGCCAGCCTTTCGCCCACGTCTTTTTTATTGTCGGGATGAATATCGTTCCATTCCCCCAGGTCTATTGCCACAGCCATGGCCGTATTTGGCATATCCAGGGTTTTTCGCTGAGCCTCCCGCATTTGTGCCCAATTGCTTTCGGCAGGCAAATAGTTGGCATCCATAAAATTGGGCAGTTGCACATACAGAAAAGGTAAATCGGGATTGTTCCATTTTTTTCGCCAATCCTGAATCTGAGTTTTCTGTAAATTCTCGTAAGCTTCCGGTTTGCCGGAATTACTCTCGCCCTGATACCAAAGTACTCCTTTGATTGTATAGCGGGTAGCCGGGGCAGCCATGGCATTGAATAAGGAGGCAGGCTGGTTTTGAGCCGAAAATCGGGGAAATGCAGGATTTGTATTTGGCACAAACACTTCACCGACTTTGTAAGTCCAGGTTCCTTTCAGGTCTACCGTGTCTTTTCCGGCAAAAATACAATAAGGCTTATCTGGCACGAAACCCCCTTTTCCAACCGAATTTGTTACTTTTATTACAAACACATTCTTGCCACTTTTTAATAAATTTGCCGGAACAGCATAACGTCTTTGTGGATATTGGTAACCGGTGTTTCCTATCTTTTTACCATTGATATAAAGCTCATCCGCATCAATAATTCTTCCCAGAAATACCTTGGCTTCCTTTCCAGCCATTGAAACGGGAATATCCACTTCATTTCGATACCATACCACACCGTTAAGATCTTTAATCCCCTGATCTTCCCAATAGCCGGGGATATTAATATTCTTCCAGTTTTGTGGCTGGTAAGTGGTTTCATACCATTTTGGATCTTCAAGTACCCCTTTATCATTTATCGGTGCTGGTGTGAACCTGGACTTTCGATAAAGCTCGTTTACATAACTGGTATCTTTATTTTTGGTAATGGTTGACAAAATTTCCTTGAAATCGGTAAATCCGGCTTCGCTGGTCCATGCCTCTATCGGCGTACCACCCACACTTGCATTTATAATTCCGATGGGTACTTTTTGAGATTCATAAATTTTCAATGCGAAAAAATAAGCCACCGCAGAGAAGTTTCGCACATTTTCCGGGTTGCAGACTTTCCAACTCGTATTTTCGGGATAATCTTTAACTGAGCCGGTCAGATTTGTGATGGTTGGAACTAAAAACTGACGAATTTGAGAATTATTCGCGTTTTTGATGTCTTGGGCATAAGTAACATCGTGGTGTTGTAACTGGTGAACCATATTGCTTTGGCCGGAGCAAAACCACACATCCCCAAAAAGTACATCTTTGATTAGTATTTCATTTTTGCCTTTGATATTAACCTCAAAAGGTCCACCCGCCGGATGTGGTGGTATTAAAATAGACCAATCGCCGCTTTCAGTAGCTTTTGTTTTATAAGTTTTACCATCCAGACTCAGGCTTATTTTCTCATTGGGTGATGCCGTACCCCAGATGTTGAGTTTTTGGTCACGTTGCAACACCATGCCATTACTTATGAGTTTCGGCGTCTTTATCTGTGCTTCTGTGCTTTGAAACAAGATAAAACAAATCAGGATAGAAAGAATTTTTTTCATTAGGGTTGAATATTAACAGCATGATAGTAAGCAATATGGAAATAAAATTTTAAATGTAAAAATGACACGTATTTTTTGTCAGTTTTATAAAAATGCTTTTTCCAATTTGAATTTAAAAAAATGATTTGGTTTGATTGTCCCAATTTGTGTCAGCCAATTGATTTTGCTTGATTAAAAGGGGTAAATCAAATTCTTTCGAACAGATTTTAAAGGATTTTGAATAAAATCAGCTTGGGTAGGGACGATTTCAGGGTATCGGGGGTTTTTACATTTGTTTGAAAAAGGTAAACAGTTTTTAAGCCGGGCATACCATATAGTTCTTTCAGAACTTTGGATGTAACTTTTGTTTGATTGAGATTTAAGGAATTTAAATAGTTCAGATTCCTGACATAAGAAGCTATTTCATCATCGATGTCGTTTTTATCTAGACGTAGTTTTTCCAGATTTTCCATCTGTTTTAATACCTGCAGCTGTTCGTTTTTTAAATACAAACCGGAAAGATTGAGCCAGATTATATTTTGAGCCACAGGAGTTAAAAGTTTTAGTTTTTCGAATACTAAATCAGGAGAAATTTTATCTTCAGCGAGCATCAACCGGATATCGAGTAAGGTGGGATTTTGATACATCACCCTAACTGAAAATCCGGCTTTTCTTAGCTGATCCAGGTATTTTTGATCAACAGCTGTTTTTACCTGAGTTTGAAGTTCATTATTTGAGCTTTTTTCATTCAAAAACCCCAAATGTCCGGCTATCAAATCGTTTATTTCTTTGGGTAATTTTAAGGTGCTCAGTTGCTGATTTTCTGTAATATTTCCTGATTTTATCCAATATTCTAAAATTTCAATTTCTTTATTTGTCAAAGGTGTTTTGCCATCTGTAGGCATAAATTCTTTATCTGTTTCATTTAGCTCTATCCTGCGGATTATTTCGCTTTTTTCGGGGAATCCTGCTGTAAGAATAGCTCCGTGCTTTCCCCCTTTCTTAATTGCTGAGAGGCTGCTTAGGTTTAAATTCCCTTTTAGCTTGCTCTTATTATGGCATTGTACACATTTTTTTTCCAGAATAGCTTGAATTACGTCTTCGTACATCAATGCCACATCCATACTTTTAGGCGGTATTCTTTCTTTTTTTGTCAAAATTTCAAAAGACAAGTAATCGGAGCCATGTGTGAGGTTTCCGCCTTGGTGTCCAACATACAGGAGTAGAAATATAATCAGAAAATAAAGGCTGGTCAGGAGTTTTTTGGGAATGGTAATAATGCTGCTGAGCCATTTTTTTTGCAAAGCCCAAATTATAAAACATAACAAGGAAAGTAAAATTCCACCGAGTTTATGATTGGTCAGAATATCCGGATCATAGTCATCGGATGCGGAAAGCAGAAATCCTAAAAGGCAGGATATTGAAGCGGAAACAGCACTTAAAAGTAAAATCAGGGAAGAAGTTTCTTTTAAAAAATGCAAATCTTTTCGATAAGACAGGATTTCGAAAATAATGCCAGTAATTAAAAAACCAATAGGTAAATGCACCAATAAGGGATGCAGGTGACCAAGGAAAGTCTGAATAGTTGAGATTACCATATTAAAACTTCCTGTTTGATTTATAAGTACGGTTTTCGGTATTTACCACTATAGGCTTATTACAATCGAAATGTATTTTTACTGTCATAAAATATCGCTTTCAACTCAATATATCGGGAATTACTTTTCCACTTACGTCGGTAAGCCGGAATCTTCTTCCTTGAGATTTGAATGTTAATTGTTCGTGATCAATGCCCAATATTTTCATAATGGTGGCATGAAAGTCATGCACATGTACCGGATTTTGGGTGATGTTGTAACTGAAGTCATCGGTTTCGCCATAGCTTATACCCGGCTTCACTCCAGCTCCAGCCATCCACATGCTAAAGCACCGGGGGTGGTGATCTCTACCGTAATTATCTGCGGCCAGTTTTCCCTGAGAATATACCGTGCGGCCGAATTCACCTCCCCAAATCACCAAGGTATCTTCGAGTAATCCTCTTCTTTTAAGATCAGTAATTAAAGCGGCTGTAGCCTGATCGGTATTTTTACATTGGTGTGCAATTCCTTTAGGAAGGTTGCCGTGTTGATCCCAGCCCTGGTGGTAGAGTTGAACAAACTTCACGTCTTTTTCCAATAGTTTACGGGCAAGCAGGCAATTTGCCGCATAAGTTCCTGAATCGCGGCTGTCGGGCCCGTAAAGTTCAAAGGTCTCCTCGGTTTCGTCGGAGGTATCCATCACATCGGGTACGGAGGTCTGCATGCGGTAAGCCATTTCGTACTGGGCTATGCGGGCATCAATCTCCGGATCGCCAATGTCTGCATTTTGAATGGTGTTTAGTTTGGATAAATAATTGAGCATTTCTTTGCGGTCTTCACCATCGTAACCATCGGGATTATTGAGGTATAAAACCGGGTCTTTTCCTGCCCGAAATTGCACTCCCTGGTGCTCGGTTGGCAGAAAGCCATTTCCCCAAAGGCGGGCATAGAGCGGTTGCCCACTTCCGTTTTTTGAAACCAAAACAATAAACGAAGGCAGATTTTCATTGTCGGAGCCCAATCCATAACTGAGCCAGGAACCAATCGATGGCCTACCTGGTAGTTGGTGGCCGGTTTGAAAAAAAGTAATGGCCGGGTCGTGGTTTATGTGGTCGGTAAAAACGGATTTCACAATGCACAGGTCGTCCACCACTTTGGCTGTATGAGGCAATAAATTGCTAACCCAGGTTTGGCTTTGGCCATATTGATTGAAAGCAGCAAAAGAAGGAGCAATAGGCAAGCTACTTTGTGAGGCACTCATGCCGGTAAGTCTTTGCCCCCCACGGATGCTTTCGGGTAGTTCTTTACCCATCATATC
The DNA here is from genome assembly GCA_024645245.1 of Jiulongibacter sp. Taxonomy (GTDB): domain Bacteria; phylum Bacteroidota; class Bacteroidia; order Cytophagales; family Spirosomataceae; genus JAHEBN01. Next base: position 11,122 of record JAHEBN010000132.1, read on the forward strand.
AACCAGTTTGGGTTTGTAATCGAAAGTTTCGTATTGAGATGGGCCGCCACTCATAAAAAGATAAACCACCCTTTTTGCTTTGGGTGCGAAATGGGGGAGATTGGCCAGAATTTGCTTTTGTAAATCCTCATCCGATATAATTCCCGTGGTTCTTTTGGAGCTATTGCTATTAAGTTTATCAAAGCCAAATAAGGAACCCAAAGCAAGCGTACCCAAACCCAATGAGGTTTTGGTTAGGAAATTTCTTCGGTCAAGCTTTTTGTAAATCTGCTCAAATTCTGGTGTATGCAATCGAAAATCTTTGTGATGATGGCTCATTTTCTATCTTTTTACTAGGGTTGCGTCAGAGTTCATAATCAAGCTGGCCACTACGGCATTGGCTGCTATTTCAGCAGGATCAGCTTTTGCATTTACTTTGTAATATCCCGCATTTAACCAGCCTTTTGTTTTGTCCGGATTTGCCTTAAATTTATTCACTTCACGCTCTTTAACTTCTTTCAAGAGATTAATCTCTAAGGCAGAAGGCGTTTTTCCAGTCAAAAGCAGGTAGGTTTGAGTAATGGCCTTTTGAGTATCGGGATTCCTGGCCATTTTTTCTCCGAAAACCTTACTCGCCTCTACAAAAGTGGGGTCGTTGAGTGTGACCAAAGCTTGAAGCGGAGTATTTGTTTTTTGCCTTCGGATGGTGCAGGCACTTCTGGAGTTGCCATCAAAAGTCGCAAGTGTGGGGTGCGGCACGGTACGCTTTATAATCACATAAAGGCTTCTTCGGTAAACGGAATTCCCTGTATCAGCTTTGTATTCTGATGAATTGATTTTCCAAAGTCCTTCGGGTTGGTAAGGTTTTACGCTTTTTCCCCCGATTTCATCATTCAACAGACCGCAAGCCATCAGGGCATTATCCCGGATCATTTCTGCCGAAAGTCTGGATGCCGGCCCTCTGGCCAAAAGCCTGTTTTCCGGATCTTCTTTTTTATGTTTTTCGTTAGGCTTGGAAGCTTGCTGATAGGTGCCGCTCATCACCAGCATTTTCATTAACTTTTTTACATCCCAGCCCGACTTTTGGAAATTTATAGCCAGATAATCCAGCAGTTCGGGATGCGAGGGCAGCTCTCCCTGGTTACCAAAATCTTCAGCGGTTTTTACCAGACCCGTACCAAATATATTTTTCCAATACCGGTTTACGGCCACCCGGGCTGTAAGCGGATTATCTTCATGGGTAAGCCAGCGGGCCAGGCCATACCTATTTTTGGGAAGGTTTTTGGGCCAGGGTAAAATGCTTTCAGGGGTATTTGGAAACACTTTTTCTCCAGGTGAATCGTAGTTTCCTCTTTCCAGCAAATAGGTTTGCTTAGGAGCTTTCATTTCCTGAATTATCATTAATTCCTGAATATTTTCTGTGCTATCGGCTAGCTTTTTCCGGATTGTTTTTAATTTATTGACACTGCTTATTGCCTCTTTATTTACTGTGGAA
>JAHEBN010000133.1 GCA_024645245.1 Jiulongibacter sp.
TATTTTTATGGTTTGACCATCTTCTACTCCGGCCGGAATAGTGAGACGTATATTTTTGCCGTTAACAGTTAAAACCTGTTTCTGATCTGCCAGAATATCGGTGAGCTTGAGAGAAAGACGGGCATTAAAATCCTGCCCCCGGAATTTGGCACTTCTACCACTCGATTGCCTGCCCGAACCACCGAAAAAGGATTCAAAAAAATCAGAATAATCGGATTCGTTGCCTGAATAATTCTGATAACCTCCACCACTTTGACCCTGATAGGCCCTTCGCTGCTTCTGAGCATTTTCTATTTCATCTGCGTGTTTCCAGTCTTTGCCGTGCTTGTCGTATTTCTTTCTTTTCTCCGGATCAGACAGTACTTCGTTGGCTTCATTGGCTTCCTGAAATTTTCTTTTCGCTTCCGGATCATTCGGGTTTAAATCAGGATGCAACTTTCTGGCTAGTTTACGATAAGCTTTTTTAATATCTTCATCCGTAGCGTTCTTGCTGATATTCAGTATTTTATAATAATCTACAAACTCCATTCAGTTTTATTTAATTTCACTTCAAAAGAAGCATTTCAAGTTAGAAATGAAATGATAAAGATCATAATTAAAATTACTTAAACTCATCTTTTGTATAGTGCGAATCATGTAAATTGAGCGAATAAATTTAGTCTATAATAATGAAAGCAGAAACTCCAAATTTGGGAAAAGGGTATTTTACACGTGGGCTTTTTATGCTAAGTACTGTTTTATTAATTGCCCTGAGTTTTGCTTTTGATGCTTTTCAACAGGGCTTCAGCATGCCAATCTATTTCACACTGTTCGCTATACTTTTGGCCGAAGTGATTCTGATGGTTTATAACAAACACCACCGAATTTGGAATTTCACAAAATGGGCCATAATTGGTGGTATTACGGTTTTGGCTCTGATTGGGTAAACGACTTATTTCAGATTCTCAATCAGGAAAGCATATTTACGGGCGAGCGGTACTACAGCCGAAATTTCTTTAAAATGCAGTTTATAGCCCTGGGCATTGCCTGTGAGGCTATCTACCTGATTTAAATTGACAATATACGATCGGTGGCAACGGACAATTTCAGGGCTTTTTATCTGTTCTTCCAGTCGGGTCAAACTGCCGCGTATCAGGTCGATTACCGGCTTATTGTTCTGTAAACTGTATACCGAACTGTAATTGTCGGCAGACTCAATGTAGAAAAGCTGGGTTTGCTTTAAGGTTAATTTATCTTTCCCATTTTCGGCCAGTAATTCTATTGTGGAATCCGCGACTTCCGGATGATTCACTTGCGGAATTTGCTTGTTGTATCGTGCATTCAGGTATTGATATTTGGTAAGCACGCCAAAACCAATCGGGAAAATACCAATGGCTACCACACTGATAAAACTCCAGAAAAAATGATGAATGCTAAGATTTCCGATAAAGATTAAGGTGCCGTAGTAGTAATTGCTGAGAGCTATCAGTAACAAAATGAGCAAGTTGAGAAATATCTCTTTTCCAACCGTCCATTTTTCCTCTTTAAAAAAACCGGGAAATACGCGAAAGAGAATGAACCACAAGAACAATAAGCAAACAGTAGTGATAAGCCCAAAATAGAAAAGGTAAAGATGCTTATTGGGATGCACCCAATTTGCTATACCAAATGGTTGAAAAAACTCCAGAAATAACCAGACAAACATGCCATATAAAAATGCAGATAGCAGATTTTTCCATAAATAATCGCTTCCTGTTTTTAAGGGAAATGGCTGACTGAATATTTTTAAAATTTTCAAAACGAACCTCTTATTTGTTCTACAAAATTAGTCAATGACTCAGGCTGAGCAACAAAAATAAAAGCAATTCCCCAAATGGCACCCCATAAGTGAGCCAGGTGATTTACGTTATCCATCTGGCGTTTTTCCATGTAAATCGAGTAAGCCACATACACCAAAGCGAAAATATAACCCGGCATCGGTATCGGTATGGGGAAAATGGTGAGTTTCATAAGCGGTTGCAATATGACTGCACAAAAAACTACGGAAGAAACCCCGCCTGAAGCACCTAGTGAATTAAAACTGATGTTGTCTTTTTGCTTAATAAAATCCGGAATATTGGCCACGATAATACCAACAATATAAAGCCCAAGAAAAGCAAGTATGGCTTTCCCCCCGAAGAAATACCCAAACCAGGCTTCCACCACGCCACCAAAAAGATAAAAAGCATACATATTGAAAAACAAATGCAAATAATCGGCATGAATAAAACCTGAAGTAAGTAAGCGGTAATATTCCTTGTATTTATTGGCACTGTAGGCATTGTGAATCCATTTTTTTTGCAAAGAAGGATCACGCCAGGCAGCCAAACTGGCGATAACAGTAATAACAATCAGAACTACGGTGATTGACATATGAAAAGGGTTTTTTAAATTACAGTCGGGAAAATAGCAAAAGGATATTTATGAAACTAATCAAATGGTGTGTGGCGGGCTTAATAGTGGTTTTTTCTTTGAAAATACATGCTCAGGGCTATGAACAGGAAATTGAGCTTTTCAGGGAAAACTATAAAGCAGAATTTTTAAAAGACGGACATTCACCATTGAAAGAGGCTGATTTTAAATACCTGGATTTTTATCCTGCAAATGAAGAATACAAGGTAAAATGTAAGTTTAAAGCGAAAAGTGGGGGTGAGCCTTTTGAAATTCCAACCACGGCGGGTAATACAAAAACGTATACCAAATTCGGCGAGTTTTCTTTTAAGGTAAATGGGCAAAAGCAAAAACTGGCCGTTTACCGAAGTATGGCTTTGATGAATAATCCAATCTACCGCGATTACCTTTTTGTACCCTTTAAAGATTTGACTAATGGGGAAGAAACCTACGGCGGTGGTCGGTATATGGACTTAAGAATGAAAGAGCTGGATGGTAAAAAATTGTACCTGGATTTTAATAAAGCATATAATCCCTACTGTGCATTTTCAAGCGGCTACGCCTGCCCTATTCCACCAACCGAAAACCACCTGAAGGTGCGAATTGAAGCTGGTGAGAAGAATTTTTTGAAAGATCATTAAACAATTTATTGGCAAGCGAAGAACTAAAGGTCAGATTAAGGGTGGCACCTAAACCCGCCGGCACAATAAAAAGAAGTATCATCGAAAAGGTATAACCTTGCCTTTCTGGTTCACATTGCCATATAAGCTCTGATTTGATAAAGAAACTTGTTCGAAGAAACCTAATCTTAAGCTTGCCATAGAATCAAAACCATACCACAAACTTCCTACCGGCTTCCTTTATAAGCTATTTAACCATAATGTTTTAAAGCCAATGGTAGATAATAAATCGGTAACCGTAGAGCGATATGGGGATTTGGTAGAATACAGCCTATTCCCCATTAAACCTTTGCCCATAACATACCATCCAAGCAGTATAACATTTAAAAAAATACAAATATGAAAAAGCTAATCTCTTACTCTCTTATCCTTATCGGTTTAGTATCAACTACTGCATTTGCCAATGATATTTCCGGAACTGCAACAGCAAACAATACCCACAAAAATGGTGGTGAAAACTGGGCTGTATTCCACGAAGTGGTGAACACTTATTTTACTTCTACCGGAAAATTCTTAACGCTTTCTGAAAATGAAAAAGCCGAATTTTACGCCGCTGCAGAAGCTATTAAAAACCATTTAGCGGCAAGTGAAAGACCGGGTTCAGAAACAATATTAGCTAAGGTAAATTTATCAGAAGCTGTATTCCGGTTTATCTGGGAAAACAAAGTTGAATTTCAAGATGCGGATTTAAGTATCGTACCTCCTGCTTTCATCTAAATCCCAATTTTTTCGAAAGAATGGCATATGTATTTGATGCATGTGCCTTTTTTTGTTTGAGGGATTAATGAAATTTACACTTGTCTTTATTGTAACCACAAAATAAGCTTCAATTGACATAAAGCTCAACATTCGATAAAAAACGGCTCAATTCTTACTTGATTTGAGCTCAAAACCATAAGTTTTTGAGCTTGAAATTATTTTGAGCTTCATTTCTTGTAGCTTTTGTGTGAACATTTTGAGTTTTTTAGATGTGAAAAATCTGATCTCCACCTACTTCCCGAAATACTCGAAATAATTCAAAATCTCAAAACCATTTGGGCCGGCCATGCTCTTTCCATCGTAGATAATCTGTTTGGTGAGTATGTTTATGCTTTCAATTTTTGAAACCTGTTCATTGCTTTTTTTGAAGCCATTTTATGAATCTAAAACTCATAAGTTTTTATGTAAATTTTAAGTTGAACTTCAAATTTACATAAAAGTAAAAGCAAAAAGACATACCGAAGTACGCGGCCTAAAGATTAGAATTTTCGATTTTCCATTCTTCTAAAAACTCAGCCTATAGATTCCCTTATCTCTTTTTCACCAATTCCTTTCCAAATCACCCAATTAGCACTAATTTTGCAGCCCAAATCAAAAACGGGAGAACAGACCTATCTCTCTATGTAAAATAAAATGCTCTGCCATGGGTCGGGGGGCTTTTTTACAAAAATGAAAATTGCAGTTGTTGGTGCTACCGGCCTGGTGGGTAGCGAAATCCTGAAAGTATTGGCGGAAAGAAACTTTCCTGTAAGCGAAATTATTCCCGTGGCCTCCGAAAGATCGGTAGGTAAAAAGGTGAGTTTCAAGGGTAAAGAATATACCGTGGTGGGTTTTGAAGATGCCATAAAAATGAAACCGAATGTGGCGATTTTCTCTGCCGGTGGCGGAACCTCCACAGCCATCGCCCCGAAATTTGCCGAAGCCGGTATCACCGTGATCGACAACTCCTCGGCCTGGAGAATGGACCCGAGTAAAAAGCTGGTAGTACCCGAAGTAAACGCCGACGTACTTACAGCCGAAGATAAAATCATTGCAAACCCCAACTGCTCTACCATACAAATGGTGGTGGTAATGAAGCCTTTGCACGATAAATATAAAATCAAAAGAGTAGTGGTATCTACCTACCAATCGGTAACCGGAACGGGTAAAGCGGCTGTAGATCAGCTTTTTGCTGAGCGTGCCGGCGACGATAGCGTGGCAAAAGTATATCCATATAAAATCGATTTAAACGTATTGCCTCATATCGATGTGTTTCAGGAAAATGGCTACACCAAAGAGGAAATGAAAATGATCAAAGAGACCAACAAGATCATGGGTGACGACAGTATCCGTGTAACGGCAACTACTGTACGTATACCAACCATTGGCGGTCACTCGGAGTCGGTTAACATCGAATTCGAAAACGACTTTGATCTGGATACCGTGCGTGAATTGCTTGCCGCTACCGAAGGAGTGATCATTCAGGACGATCCCGCAAATTTGATTTACCCCATGCCAATCACAGCACACGGTAAAGACGAGATTTTTGTGGGTCGTATCCGCAGAGATGAGTCGCAAGATAACACACTTAACCTGTGGGTGGTGGCGGATAACTTACGCAAAGGTGCAGCCACGAATGCGGTGCAGATTGCGGAGTATTTGTTGAAAAAAGAGTTGATCTGATCCATTAAGACAGACAGACATAAGATAATAGACTTTTTATGTAAAAATCCTGCCCATACCTTGGGCGGGATTTTTTGTTAAATGGAATACAGACTTTCCACACTTTGATTTTTCGAAAAAACGCTTAAATTTGATCTAATCTCTTAAAAACTAACTAAATACATGAAAAACAGAGCTGCAATAATCGCTGTTCTATTGGTGATTTCCATTGGTAATTTCAGTAGGCTGCAAAGCAAGGAAGGTATAAGCCCGGTTCAGTTTATTTCCATATTTGCCATCGGTGCATTAAGCTCTTTATTGATTCGAGAAATCGCTCTAAAGATTAAGGGAAAGTCTTAAATTTCTCCAATTCAGTTATCCAAATGCCTATTTTACCAGCCGGTAAACTTTACCGTCCGGCTTAGTGAACAGGTATAGCTCTCCATTAGCATCGCGACCAAAACGCAGGTCCACGCGGTTATTACCGGCGAGTTCATTAAACTTCACTATTTCCCCATCTTTGGCCACTTTCCACTCTTTCACCTCCGCCATTTTGCCTTGTTTCAGGTCGGCAATATTTATGTACAATAAACGACCCTTTACCACGCTACAGAACACAAATTTACCTTTCAATTCCGGAATTAAATTCCCGGTGTATTCGTACCCGGTCGAGATGGCATTGAGCTCGTCGTGATCGAGTTGTACCACAGGATAGGTGTATCCGCTTTTCTTGTCTTTTTTGGGCAAAGCATACACTTTATTCAGGTCGCCGTAGGTATCAAGCATAAAAGTGCCTTCGCGATACGGCCAGCCGAAATTCAGGCCTGGCTTTAACAGATTGATCGATTCAATTTGTTTTTGGCCAATATTGGTCACCAGCATTTTTCCATCGCTGGTCCAGCAAATCCGGTGTGGATTGCGAAATCCCATGGCATAAATTTCTCCCCTTTTGTCTGTACCTGCATAGGGATTTGAGGGCGGAATTCCATATTTGCCATTTTCACTGTTTCGGCCACTTGGGTCTATTCGCAAAACACAGCCCCAGATATGATCCGTATTGTTCGGTATAAAGGCATAACCCGACTCCACGGCTCCCCCATCCCCTACTCCTATATACAAGTTTCCATAATCTGCATCACCTTTTTTTGCCAGAGGATTAAAAGTGATTTCCTGCACACCGTGAATACCCGTTACCACATTCACCCGAAACAACTCACGAGGTGTTCCTTTAAAGGGCACAGCCAGTGGATCGTTTGTTTTCCATTCGGTCACCACCCACTGCAGTGTAACTTTTATAGAATCGGCATAAGCGAAATCTGCCGGAGCAGATCCGGGTGCTTCGGTATGCGTAGTGTAAAGTAATCCATTCGAGCCAAAGTCCGGGTGAAAAGCAAAACTCCCGAAACCGGTAGCCAAACCGGGTTGATTGACAAAATGGGGCATTTCTGCCGCCATGTCTAAATAAACTTCGGGTTCTGTTCCATTTAATCGATAAAGCTTTCCTCGTAAATCTAAAATATAGTTTTCTTTAGTCACCGGGTGAAAATCCATTTTTGAAATACGGGTTCCTAATTTTTTCTCACCGGAGAAAGGTATGGATGTGAAAGGCTCAATATTCAAAACAAGATCAGATAGCTGCACTTTTCCCGGAATGGGATCCAGAATTTCGGGACCAAAACCAGCACCTTTTGCTTGTTTTGGAGCTGCCTGAGCATAAATGTAGTCTACAATCTCATTTAATTCCGACGTTGCAATGTGCGAAAAGCCCGGCATATAAACTTTGTATTTTTTAAATAAAGCTACCGATCTTTTATCGCCCCCGTCAATTTTTGCTTGCGGGTCTTTAATATAGTCAAGCAGCCAATTCTTATCCACTTGCGAGGCCAGGCCGCCCAGCTGCGGGCCGATACCGTCTTGTTTAAAATTATGGCAGGAGCTGCAATTGGTTTCGAAGAGGGTTTTGCCTTTTTGAGCAAAAGTGGAAACAGAACAGAGTGTTAAAACTAAACAAATTTTTAAAAATCTCAATGTTAACATATTTAGGGTTGAATATTTATTACAATATTACTTTTTTGGCCAAATATATAGGCAGAAAAAGCCGAAAATTATTCCGGCTTAATGGTTCCAAATCTTTTCTATGCTGTCTTTTCAGTAATATCACAGCACAAGGCTTTATGTTTCCCTCGCCATCAGCATATCATTCCAGCGTTATATTCAGCGACTAGTAATCATTAGTAATTTCTGTTTCAGTTGTGGATTATTTTGCTGGAAATAATTACCCAAATACATTTTTAAGCTACTTGTTGAAATTGATAGTCAACTAATTATTAAGTACTTATGCTATGTATTGCCAAAAACAATTCAGAATAATATGCTTGTTTCAAATAGTTGCTTTTATTCTCGAATCCAGAAATTTGTACTCATGAAAAACCATAAATTAAACGGCATTTTAATGGTATGCCTGGGTGCCGTACTTTTCTCTTCAAAAGCTATTTTTATCAAACTGGCCTATGCTCAATTCGGCGTCGATCACCTCACCTTATTAAGTTTGCGATTCGGTTATGCTTTTCCCTTTTTTCTGGCGATTGCATTCCGGCAAATTCGCAAAAATGAGTTGCAAAGGGTAAGCTTAAAAGATTTGGGAATAATTGCCGTTCTGGCTTTAGTAGGTTTTTACTTTGCCAGTTTACTCGATTTTCAAGGCTTGCAATATATTTCTGCTGGCCTGGAGCGGGTCATTCTGTTTGTATATCCCACTTTTGTCGTAATTTTTTCCCGTTTGTTTTTAAAGAAAAGTATTTCAAAAAAAGCACTTTCGGCATTATTTATCACCTATTCCGGAATCGTGCTTATAGCCGCGGAGCCACGCATGTTTCAATCCCTGGGGTTTATAAAAGGTGGTACTTTGATATTGATTTCGGCTATTACACATTCATTGTATCTGGTATTTGGCGGGGAAATGATTCGTAAATATGGCTCGATAAATTTCACCACACTGGGCATGTTGTTTTCCTCTGTTTTTGTTTTGATTCACTATAATTTCTTATCAGAACTTGCTTTATCTAAGCTTCCAACTGGAATTCATTTAAATGGCCTGGCATTAGCAATTTTATGTACCGTAATTCCTACTTTTTTAATGATGGAAGGCATAGCTCTTTTAGGAGCAAGTTTGGGCTCAATCATTTCCGGCATCGAGCCTGTTTCCACCGTATTTCTTGCCTGGATATTTCTTGGAGAAACCTTGTCGTTACAAGAGTTCTTTGGCTCGTTGGTGGTTATTTTTGGTGTAATAATGATCAGCAAATAATTTATTTTGGATATCTAACACAGCAACTTATTTACCCCCGTTTTTGTTAGATTTCACTTTTGAAAATCATTGATTAACCGTTACTTTGTGACTATATTTCCAAAAGCCCCTCAATAATTTTAATCTTGTAATTGATCAAAATCAATTGAAGATTAGTATATTAGCTATGCAAGTGCGTGTTTGAAACTAATATTATGATCAAAATACTTACCATTAGTCAGAAACAATAAATCCCGCATTGCTTTAAAACCCCATTTATACGTTTATTTATAAAAATAAAGCGATGAAAATATTAAGTGTTTTAATTCTTTCCTTTTTAAGCATTTCAGTTGTAGGTCAATCAGTTGGATATCAAAATGGTCTGGTGGCTTATTATCCGGTTTTTGATAAAAAGACAGTTGACTATAGCGGTAATGGCAACGACGCCCAAATTGCAGGAAACACCGATTTTATAAAAGATCGTTTTGGCAACAAAAACGGTGCGGTCTATTTCGATGGAAAAGATGCTGACTTATTCTCTCAAAATTCCCCTTCTATCAATACCCTTTCACAAAAAAACGCCTTTTGCATTTCCCTTTGGTTTTATGTGGAAGATTGGTCTGAAGATATTTTTCCAATCGTGAATAAGTCAGAAGCTTTTTCAGGCTATGGATTTACACTGTATGCCAATGCCACAAGTTTGGTAATTAAAGACCGGAAAGATGAACTAACCTTTAATTTTAACATAAATAAAAAAACCTGGTATCATTTGGTATGTAATTATGCCCAACAAAATGCCAGCCAGATGGTTTGGGGATTATACCTGAATAATTTAGGTATAATGACACCAAGAAATTTTGTTCAGGCTATAGAAACAGACGCATCTGAACTGTATTTCGGTAAAACCAAATTTCTGGTTAACGCTATGCCACAAACCATTCGTGCAAATGGAGCCATGGACGAAATTCGGGTTTACAACCGCATCTTAAGTGATTCAGAAATAGCAGGACTATTCAGTATGGAAGACCGTTCGGCGGCATTTGAGTCCAACAAAATAAAATTCCCGGTAGTGCAAATTGCAAGCAATAGCCCATCAAACCCGCAAAATACCATAGACTCCCCTGCTACCCCAATAATTAGAAGCACGGAGGAGAGCGAAAAACCAGTACCATCAAACCCCGTGGTGGGTCCGGGAAAATATTACGCCTTGATCATTGGAAATAATGATTATACCGACCCCGATATTATTTCACTGGATAAGCCCATAAGTGACGCCCAAATGCTATACGAAGCCCTTATGACTAACTATACTTTTGACAATCAAAATGTATATTTCCTCAAAAATGCCAGTTATGAACAGACCATTGAAGAACTTGATCATCTGGCGAGCGTAGTTACTCCTCAGGACAATTTTTTGATGTTTTATGCAGGTCATGGATATTGGGATGAGGACAAAAGTCTTGGTTATTGGCTTCCGATCGATGCAAAAAAAAGAAATAAAGCACAATGGTTGGCCAATAGCCGAATCAAAGATTATTTGCATAGCATAGAATCCAAGCATACCCTTTTAATTGCTGACGCTTGTTTCGGGGGAAGTATCTTCAAAACCCGGGCAGCTTTTGCGAATGCATCTATGGCTATAAATAAACTATACGAAATACCAAGTCGCAAGGCAATGACCAGTGGCAATGTGGAGCCTGTGCCCGATGGGAGCATGTTTATCAAATACCTGGTTAAAAAATTAACCGATAATACGGAAGATTATTTATCCTCCGACGACCTCTTTCAGCAGCTAAGGCCAGCCGTTACCAATAATTCGGCTACCACTCCACAATATGGGGTGATTCAGGATGTAGGCGATGAAGGGGGCGAATTTATTTTTATCAGGAAAAACCAATAAGCGTTTGATTTTTATCCCATGTTTTAGCCGTTTCAAGACTTATTTTTAGCATGAAAACTACATATATTATTTTCCCGCTTTTTCTGACAATTGTTTTTGGTCGGGCTTATACCCAAACCGCTAAACCCAATTTACATGTATTTATTGCGGCTGACTTAAATGATGCTAAATACGGCGTTCAGGCATTGGGGAAAATAAATAAAGTTCAACAATCTTTTGAAACCATTAGCAAATCACTTGATTACAACATAAGTTATAAAACTTTTTATTACGACGATTTTAATGGTAAAACCATAAACAACTTTTTAAAAGCTTCAAAAAGTGTTTCTTCCAACGATATGCTGGTTTTTTATTATATAGGTCGTGGATTATATCCAAATGCTGTTGCTAAAAACCCGGATATGGAGTTCCGTAATAAGGATTACAAACTGAATGTGGATGAAATAAAAAACATATTGAACAGCAAAGGTGGACGGCTAGCATTGGTAATAGCCGATTGCAACGAAACCTATTACAAAACACGCAGCATCAATTTTACCGATACTTCTGATACACTAAATCATAATCAATTAACTGATTTTGAGGTTTCAGATACACTTATTTTACCCGAAGTTGAAAAAAAATACTTGGCCCTATTGCCGGCAGATGAGCTTGCATATTACAACTCAGAAACTGAAAAGCTAAGCCAGCAATTTTTGGAAGTGGCTAATGAAGAAAATACACAAAACAATGAAAAAACCAGACTGGAAATGCTTTTGAAACGCCTGTCTGATTATCCGAATATTGGCTTTCCGGCTTCTGATAAACCTTTAACAAAAAAGTTTAGGCTTCTCCCCGATTTATCGATTGTAGAATATACCGAAAACCGCAACTTCGATTGTGTAATTGATAGTCTATATAAAAAAAGGGCAATCTCTGATAAAAATGACCCTATGAATATCCTGCTCGATAGGCTCATCGACCTTCCAGCTTCGGACGATAAAAACCGACCGCTTGTAATCAATGAAAAACTGGATGATTACGTTATCAGGAAGTTATTTTTCACAACCTGTGGTGCTGTTTCGGCAGTAAATGGCACCAAGCCTCCATCCAAACTTTCCCTGGATTATACAGAAATCTTTTTTTCCGGTTTGTCCAATGTAATGTCGGTTTCTGACCCGGCAAAAGTGCAGCAACTCAGTATTGAAAACCTATTTGTGCCGGCCAATAAAACATTTTTTCAGCTCGGTAAATCGGAAAAAAACTGCCCTGCAGTTAATAGCACATCACCTTTTTATGTGCCGGATGAAATTCCATCTGTTACCGATATTCAAAAAAACTTTTCTGATTATGCACTAAGCCCGAATAGCCAAATAAAACAAAATAGCCGTGATTTTCTGGCAAAAGTGCTTGACGTAAATGCCCGAATTATGGTTAAAAATAATTCTTCACCAGGTACCAGACCCAAAGCTTTTAACTTAGATGATTACCTTAAAACCTTAACAACTAATACTGTTAAACCAAAAAAAATGGTTATCCCGGCTGGTACATTAACCCGAAATATAAACTATAGCAAGGTCCAGAGTTTAACGATACTTGAATATTATTGAAATGAAAACACGAATAAATCCTCTATAAATAGAACGTTGAAAACTATTATTAAATCGCATTAGATTTAAAATCTTGCCTTATGAAATAAGGCCTTATTTTAAAACTTTTAATCAGATGAAAAATATAATACTCGTGCCCTTACTTTTATTCTGTATATCCGGCTTTGGTCAGGGTTTAAATCTGGATCCCGAATTAGCCGAAACCATTCCACAAAAGGCGAATAGTGACTCTTTAAGTTTTACTCAGTTACCTGCTAAAGTAGACATGACCAAATATGTTCCGCACATAATAGATCAGGGTGGATACGATACCT
>JAHEBN010000278.1 GCA_024645245.1 Jiulongibacter sp.
TATCAATCCTTTAATTCTTCCGGACTCATTTTTGGCCCACACCACAGCCAAATCGGCGAATGGTGCATTGGATATCCACATTTTAGCTCCATTCAACAGGTAGTGATCTTCTTTTTCTTCGAAGTGCGTGAGCATGCCACCCGGATCGGAACCGTGATCGGGCTCTGTAAGGCCAAAACACCCCAAATATTCACCTGAGGCCAATTTGGGCAGGTATTTCTTTTTTTGTTCCTCCGATCCAAATTCATTAATCGGAAACATGACAAGCGAACCCTGAACCGAGGCCGTAGATCGCATACCGGAATCGCCCCGCTCCAATTCCTGCATCATAAGACCGTACGAAATATAATCCAGGCCCTGGCCGCCGTTTTCGGTAGAGATGGTTGGACCGAAAACGCCCATTTGGCCCATTTTCTTAACTAAATAGTAGGGAAACTGAGCCTTTTGGGCTGAATCTTCAATAATTGGACTGATTTCCTTTTTGACAAAATTCCGTACGCTTTCTCTTATCAAAATATGCTCATCCGTAAGCAAATCATCAATCTGATAAAAATCCGGAGATGAAAAATCATCCGATTTGCCGGAAATAGTAATTTGATTTTGCTCGAACATGTATTTAAAAGTCTATTTCAACCTGATTTCGTAATATATCGTCAAAAGTTTCTCTTTTTCTGATCAGTTTTACTTCCTTGTTATAAATGAGCACCTCGGCCGGTTTAATCCGGGAATTGTAGTTGGATGACATAGAAAAACTATAAGCACCCGCATTTTTAATAGCCAAAATATCGCCTTCATTTACTTTGGGCAAGTCCCGATCTTTACCAAAAGTGTCTGTTTCGCATATATATCCTACAATATCGTACTTTTCCTTTTCTTTTCCAACCGGATTTGAAATGTTCAGGATTTCGTGATAAGCGTCGTACATCATGGGTCTGATCAGGTGATTAAGCCCCGAATCTACATGCACAAAATTGCGGTTGGGATTATGTTTTACCACTGTGGCCGTAACTAGCAGGGTACCGCATTCACTCACCAGGTATTTTCCGGGTTCAAACCAAAGCTGGATATTTTTGCCGTAACGTGTCCTAAAAGCCTCGAAACTTTTCACCACTTCTTGCCCAAGTTTGTCTATTTCGGTGATGTGATCATCGGCATGATAAGCAACTTTAAATCCCGAGCCCATATCGATAAATTCCAGATCAGGAAAATAAGCTTCTGCCACTTCAAAAGACTTTTGCATGGCATTTACAATCACTGTTCCATCCTTAAAATCGGAGCCATTGTGTTGATGCAAGCCCACTACTTTCAAGTCGTACTTTTTCACCAATTTAATCACTTTTTCAATAAATTCAATTGGTATTCCGAACTTGGAGTCGGCATGACCGGTAGAGATTTTCAAATTTCCTCCTGCCATAATGGATGGATTGAGCCGGATAGCTATTGGACGACTGTTACCGTATTTTTCACCAAACTTTTCCAAAAGAAATAAAGAATCTATATTCAAGCGGATGCCCAAAGCCAAAGCCTCTTCAATTTCCGAAAATGCGGCTCCACTCGGTGTATACTGAATTTGATTCGGAGCAAAACCCGCCCGAATGGCCAACTGTATTTCTTCTATCGATACCACATCTATATCAACGCCATTTTTGAGCATCAATTTCAGGATATTGATGTTGGTCAGTGCTTTACAGGCATATTTTAATTTAACATCCACGCCGCCGAATGCTTCCCGCATTTGCTTAATTTGTGATTCTATTTTATTTCCGTCGTAGACATATAAGGGAGTGCCAAATTGTTGAATCAGCTCTGCCGGAGATACATTTTGAATGCGATAGGTGTTGTTTTCTAAAGTGATCAATCCTTCTTTTTTTAAATTTTGGCAAAGATATACAAAGCAATTGAAGACTTTTAAATCACTTGGCTTAACTTTGAACAGTCACTTCAAATAAAATAACCAAATGACCCCAAAACGTAAGTTGAAATTAATACGAATAATAAGCTTTATCGCAATTTCCATCCTTTCTAATCCATCATTTGCCCAGGTTTTAGCAGGCCCTATGCTTGGCTACTCCGAAATGCGGGAAGTATTGCTTTGGGTTCAGACAGAAAAAGCGGCCACCGTTAAGTTTAATTATTGGGAAAAAGGAAATACGACGGCCGTTTTCAGCACAGATGAATACGTAACTTCAAAATCCAACTATTTCATAGCCAAATTAGTTGCTGAGGATGTTTTACCCGGAAAAAAATACGATTACGAGTTGATTTTAGACGGAAAGAAAATGGATTTTGACTATCCATTGGAATTTCAAACCCAAACACTTTGGCAATATCGCAGTGACCCACCTGCCTTTAAATTTGCTTTCGGCAGCTGTCATTATACCAATCAACCTGAATTTGATCGCCCGGGTAAGCCTTATGGCTATACCATGGATATTTTCAATAAAATATACGATCAGGATCCCGATTTTATGATGTGGGGTGGTGATAACATTTACCTGCGTGAGGTGGATTGGAATACCCGCAGCGGGATTTATAAACGATACATTGATTTTAAAAGAAAGCCGGAATTGCAGAAATTATTTGCCCGCACACACAATTACGCCATTTGGGACGATCACGATTACGGCCCGAATGATGCCGACAGAAGTTTTTGGGGTAAAAACTGGACGCTGGAAGCTTTTAAGGATAATTGGGGAAATCCGAATTATGTATTTAATAATGAAGCTACCACCGGAACATACTTCTGGGAAGATTGTCAGTTTTTCCTATTAGATGACCGCTGGTTTCGGGCTCCAAACGAAATGGAAGACAGCACAAAGGCCTACTTTGGCGATAAACAAATCGAGTGGCTAATCGACGCTTTAATTGGAAGCAGTGCCCCTTTTAAATTTATTGTGGCCGGTGGCCAAGTGATAAATTCCAATGGATTATTTGAAAATATGTCCACTTTCCCGGTAGAAAGAAAGAAGCTTTTGGATAAAATTCAAGATAATAATATCAGTGGGGTGATATTCCTTACGGGTGACAGACACCATACTTCCATGCGTAAGCTGGAAAGACCTGGCAGCTATCCACTATATGATGTAACGATTTCAGCATTGACTTCCGGAGCCGCTAAACCCACACCCGCTGAACTGTTGACCTCAGATCTGGTACCCGGCACGATCATTTCAGACTTACAGAGTTTTAGTATAATGGAAGTTTCAGGAAAAAGAACAGACCGATCCTTAAAAATCAATGTTTTTGATAATACGGGTACGCCCAGATGGGATTATACCATAAAAGCAAATGATTTAAAGGCAAAACAATAATCAGGTAAAACTATTTATTTGCCTT
>JAHEBN010000279.1 GCA_024645245.1 Jiulongibacter sp.
GATTAAGGACAAGTTCCTGGCAGAAATGCAAAAGCAGATAAAATCCTTTTATGGTGAAAATCCGGAAACATCGGATTCGTATTCGAGAGTTGTCAATGAAAAACATACAGAAAGGCTGGTAAGTTATATTCAGGATTCGGTTAGTAAAGGGGCGAATGTAATATGTGGAGGACAAAGCAACGAGAATCAAAATTATTTGGCACCAACTATTGTGGTCGATGTGCCCAAAGATTCGGCACTTTTACAAAATGAGATTTTCGGACCGGTTTTACCTGTATTGAGTTTTAATGATTTGGACCAGGTAATAAATGAAATTAATAGTGGGGAAAAACCACTGGCTTTGTATATCTTTAGTTCAAATAATAAGAATATTGATCACATTATTCAGAATACACGTGCGGGAGGTACATGTATCAATAATAATGCTGTCCATTTCTTTAATAACAATTTGCCTTTTGGCGGATCTAATAATAGCGGCATTGGGAAATCTCATGGCTTTTTTGGATTCCAGGCTTTCTCAAATGCCAGGGGTGTATACCGTCAAGTATTGCCGGGAGCCCTCGAAATGCTGATGCCTCCGTATTCAAATTTCAAAAGAAAATTAATAGAACTAACCGTAAAATTCTTCTAAGCCATGTTAAATTTATCAACTACTCTTCAGGAAAGTGCCAGAAAATACCCTTCAAAAATTGCCTACATATTTGGTGAAACCGAACTAAGTTATGCCCAGGTTAATGCTGCTGCCAATATGGTTGCAAACGGACTAGTGGCCAAAGGAATAAAACCAGGCGATAAAGTTGGCCTAAGTTGTTTCAATCTTCCTTTTTTCCCGATAATCTATTACGGAATTCTAAAGGCAGGAGCAGTGGTAGTGCCTATGAGTGTGTTGCTAAAAAAAGACGAAATCGCTTATCATCTATACGATAGTGAAGCGAAAGCTTATTTTTGTTTTGTGGGTACTGATGAATTACCCATGGGTCAAATGGGCTATGCCGGATACAAGGAAGTGACAGATTGTGAACATTTCTTTATGATAATGCCTAAACCGGATATGCCTTCTGCTATACCCGGTACGGAAACATTAGGAAGTTTAATGGGAGGGCAGTCCCCGGTTTTTGATCCCGTACAAACTAGTGCCGAAGATACCGCAGTGATTATTTATACTTCAGGAACAACAGGCAGACCAAAAGGAGCCGAGCTTACGCATAGTAATCTATTGCAAAACGCCATTTTATCGGCAGATTTGGTTCAAATGTCCAAAGAAGATACGCTTTTGATTGTGCTGCCATTGTTTCATATTTTCGCCATGACGGTCCTGATGAATGCCGGCACCTTCCGCTCAGCCACAGCGGTATTACTTCCAAAGTTTGATGCCGAAACTGTATTTGGACTGATGCAAAAACATGAGGTAAGTATTTTTGCTGGTGTGCCGACCATGTATTGGGGTTTATTAAATTATACAGACCCAAAATTTGATTACGACTCCATTTCTAAAAAATTAAAAATATGTGCATCGGGTGGAGCTGCATTGCCTGTTAAAGTATTGGAAGAGTTTGAAGCGAGATTCCATGTAGAAATATTGGAAGGCTACGGAATGTCGGAAGGTTCTCCGGTAGTGACTTTTAATCAAAAAGAATTAGGCAGAAAACCAGGCTCGGTAGGAAGAGAGGTTTGGGGAGTGGATGTCAAAATAGTAGATGCTGATGACAATGAAGTTCCTGTAGGAGAAAAAGGCGAGCTGGTTTACCGTGGGCATAATGTAATGAAGGGCTACTATAATAAGCCAGATGCCAATGCTGAAACCTTAAGAAACGGCTGGCTGCACTCGGGTGATGTGGCGGTAAAAGATGAAGACGGCTTTTACTTTATAGTAGACCGTACCAAGGAAATGATTATCCGTGGTGGACTGAATGTGTACCCTCGCGAGGTGGAAGAAGTAATGATGCAACATCCTGCGGTAAGCATGGTGGCTGTGATTGGTATTCCCGATGAACAAATGGGAGAGGAAATTCGGGCCTGCGTTGTGCTAAAGTCGGGTGAATCAATTTCGGAAGAAGAACTTAAAACATGGACCAAAGAGCATATAGCGGCTTATAAATACCCAAGAATTATTACTTTTATGGATACCCTGCCTATGAGTGCTACGGGTAAGATTTTGAAGAAGGAGATTCCGAGGTAATCAGACTTGCTATATCTAAAAAAGCCTCCCAGAATAATCTCTGAGAGGCTTTTTGCCTAATAAAATAAAATCAATTATACTATCTCGGGCACAACAAAAGGGGCCCTGTATTTCCTTGTCAGCATAGCATTGGCTTCATCGTCACCTTTAAATTTCTCAGTTACCGGATCAAAGTCGAGTCTTCTTCCTAAACGGTAAGCAATATTACCTAAATGGGCAATTGCTGCTGATTTATATCCCGTTTCTATGGGCCCGTTTAACAAACTTTTATCGTGGGCCCTAACGGCTTCAACAAAGTTTTTGTAGTGATCGCCACCTGCATTTCTTGCAGGGCCCGGCTCTCTCTTTTGCCCTAAAAATGTTTTATAATCTGCATATCCATTGATCACCATATAGCCTTTATCGCCATAAAACAGATTGCCCACTCCTACCCCATCTTCAAGGTTGGTCATCCAGGGGCGTACCTCAAATTCGATTACTTTGCCTTCTTTGGGGTAATTATAGGTAGAGGTCAATAGTTCCGGAGTTTCTTTGCAATCATTCCACAGGTATTTACCTCCGGCAGATGTGATTTCTTCGGGAAGTCCCACATCCAAACCCCACATACAAAGATCGGTTTCATGTATTCCCTGATTTCCTATATCACCATTTCCGTAATCCCAGAACCAGTGCCAGTTATAGTGCACATAGTTTTCACTAAATTCTTTCTGCTGAGCTGGACCTTGCCACATATTCCAATCTAAACCATTAGGAACCGGCGAATTACCTTTGTTTCCAATATCGGGCCGCCATTTGTACACGGTACCTCTGGCCATATAGACTTTGCCTATCAATCCATCCCTTAAGTGTTGGATAGCCTCTTGAATGGCTTCTGAACTACGTAATTGTACTCCATGCTGCACAATCCGATCGTACTTTTTGGCTGCTTTAACTAATTGTTGTCCTTCAAATACATTATGGCAAGCTGGTTTTTCGACGTAAACATCTTTTCCTGCCTGCATGGCCCAAATAGCTGCCAAGGCATGCCAGTGATTTGGTGTTGCTATACTTACCGCATCAATGTTTTTATCATCAAAAACCTTCCGTAAATCCTGCTCCTGAGCTACTTTCTTGCCGTATTTTTCTTCAAACTCTTTGGCTCTTAGTCCTGAA
>JAHEBN010000134.1 GCA_024645245.1 Jiulongibacter sp.
TGCATTGGCATTTACATCAATAAAATCATAAGTAAGTTGTTCGGTAAACGGGATTTCGTTCTTACTGCTATCATTCAGTCCAGTTCGGTAACCATTGCCATTACCCTTAGTGCTTTGTATAATCATATCATACCTTTTGAAAGTGCTGCTGCCATAGTAATTGGTTCTGAGTTGGGCACCACCTTGAAATTTCTTTTTAATTCGGCTGGATCTAATGTGACCAAAAAACAAGTAGCCTGGGGTAATTTTATAATAAATTTTCTTACTCTCACTTTGGCAGCCATTTTCCTGCGAAATCTTACCTATTTTGTTCGTCAAATTTTGGGTGTAAAAGATGTTCTGACGGCATTAGTACTTTTCCAAACAGGCATTAATTTAGTGTCATTGGTACTTTTTTATCCTCTTTTAAATGTTTTTGCCCGAATGCTCGAGAAATTTATTCCGAATAAAACCGGGAACAATTTATCCAGATTTATTGGTAAAAATCCGGCAACTTCTGTCCAGGAAATGTTGGAGATTTCTGAAAAGGAAATTATGAATCTGATTAGTAAAACTATAGATGCCAACAAGGGTCTGTTTAAGGAAAAAGAAGAAAAAGAAACAAAGATCATTGACAAAATTAAAAACTTCAATTCCGGTACTCAAAGTTATTTTGAGGAATATGAAAACTTGAAAAAACTACAAGGGGAAATCCTGAATTTTTTGTCTGATTTGCCTAAAGATGAAATGAGTGCCGAGGAATTGATAAGCCTGGCCATGCAAATGAACGCTGTTCGTCATGTGATGCGTTCGGCAAAAAACATGAAAGATATCATTCATAACCTAACAGAATTTGAGAATTCAGCCAACGATATTTTGTATGGGATTCTTGGCGAAATACGAAAGGCCGTTGGAGCTTTTTACAATGATTTTCAGATACTACTCGAGCACCCTTCGAAGGCCAAAAAAGCAAAACTTAGTGAATTAACCGTACTTAACCGGAAAAATTATGATGAGGCTATAAATACACTTTTGCCAAAATTAAATGCCGATAAAATAAATGAGATAGATTCTGCTAATTTAATCAATGTATATCGCGAGATATATTCTTCAAATAAAGGGTTGATTCGAACAGTCGTGGATTTGAAAGATTTAGAACTTGAAATTTAAATTGGGGATTAGTTTAATATCTATTGTGCAAATGATATTTTGAAAAAGCATTATAAAACTTAACACTTTCATTTTAATCAATTTGAAGCCGCCTGGTATTTTTGATATTATATTGCAAAACAAGTAGTGGGAATCTATCTCTCTGAAATTAAGTTTGAACTTTAGGATTTTAAAAATTTGAGCTTATGAGACTAACTTTAATAATACTTCTTTCATTTAGCCAGCTAAATGCTCAAACAAAGAAATGCCTACTGGTATTAGTGGATGGAATACCGGCAGATGTACTTGAAAATACTAAAACACCTAATTTCGATGCAATGGCCCAAAAGGGTGCCTATGCACGAGCTTATGTTGGCGGAGAAAAAGGGGGGATTTCTGAGTCTCCAACCATATCCGCTGTGGGTTATAACAGTATGCTTACCGGCACTTGGGCAAATAAGCATAATGTGTGGGGCAATGCTATTAAGGATCCCAATTATCATTTCCCAAGCCTGTTTAAAGTGGCTCGCGATACGAGGCCTGAGTTGAAATTGGGTATTTTTTCGACTTGGGAAGATAACCGCACCAAACTTTTGGGTGAAGGCATGGAGCTAACTAATTTCCTTCGTTTAGATTATGTTTTTGATGGATATGAAAAAGATACGTTTTCTTTTCCACACGATAAACAAGGCGAATACATTAAAAATATTGACAAACTTGTAGTAGCAAAAGCTAAAGAAACGATTCAAAAATACGGGCCTGATTTATCATGGGTATATTTGGAATTTACAGATGACATGGGGCATAAATTTGGCGACTCTCCTCAAATGACGGCAGCTGTGGAAAAGATGGATAAACAAATCGGGCAGTTATGGAAAGCTGTAAAGAAACGCGAGAAAGAATTTAATGAAGACTGGCTTGTGATTGTTACCACAGATCATGGCCGCGATACCACCAGCGGGAAAAATCATGGAGGGCAGTCTGATCGGGAACGCACCACCTGGATAGTATGCAATAAATCACATACGAATGAAAGATTTAAGACAGGGCTGGCTATTGTTGATATTTTTCCTTCCGTGCTTAAGTTTCTGGAACTAAATGTTAGTACTGAAATTTTAAACCAAATTGACGGTGAAGAATTTTTAAATTGAGAAGTTAAAATCGATTTTTAGAATTCGGATTTTAGGGGTTCTTCCTTTAGCTTTTTACCAATTTAAATAATTTCAATTGCTGTTTTCCTAAACAAAGTTTCAGGTCAGTACGCTAATTTCTGCTATTTTTAAAATAATTTAGTATATCAGCTTTTAGTCCTTGCCGAAAAGCCGTAGTTTTATTTTATCAACCCTGAAATTTCGATTTTAATTTATGAAAAATATCAACAGACGTAATTTTATTCGTAAAACTTCCCTATCTGCTGCCGGCGTTACGGCTGGCACTCTTTTAAGTACCTATGCCAATGCCGCACCAGCAAGGCCTGCTTCAGCACAATATATGGGCGGTTTCGCGGCTCCTAAAATCCCGAATATTCGTGCTGCATTCATTGGTGTGGGAGCACGTGGAGGTACACATCTTGAGTTTCTCGCTGGTTTGAGCGGTACCGAAGTGGTGGCCATAAGCGATTTATACGAAGATAATGTGACGAAATGGAAAGAAAAAGCAGTTAAAGTAGGTAAGGGGAGTCGTCATAATAACATTAAATTGTATTACGGCGACGAAAATAAATGGAAGACCATGCTTCGTGAAATAAAGCCTGATGTGGTTTTTATCGCTACCAATTGGAGTAATCACGCACCCATGGCAATCGAGGCTATGAAGCAGGGTGCTCATGCTTTCGTTGAGGTACCCATAGCTTTTACGCTCGAAGATATGTGGGAAATTGTAGATACGTCTGAAGCCACTCAAAAGCATTGCATGATGCTGGAGAATGTGAATTACAGCCGCGATGAACTTATGTTTTTAAACATGTGCCGGCTCGGTGTTATCGGTGAGCCACTTCATGCCGAGGCAGCTTATATACACGATTTACGCGAGCAGATGAAGGAAGAAGACCGGGGCACGGGCTCCTGGCGTACCTATCATTATGCACGTAGAAACGGAAATTTGTACCCGACACACGGATTAGGACCAGTGGCTCAATACATGAATATTGGTCGCTCCGAAGATACTTTTAGTACTTTGGTGTCTTATTCCACTCCGGCTCGTGGTCGAAAACTATACGCAGAAAAGAATTACCCCGCCGACCATAAATGGAACAAGCTCGATTTTAAAGGCGGCGATATGAATACATCTATTATCAAGACCAATCTGGGCAGAACCATTATGGTGCAGTGGGACGAAACCAGCCCACGACCTTACACCCGACACAATATGATACAGGGTACTAAAGGTATTCTGGCAGGATTTCCTACCCGGGTTGCTTTGGAAGGTGGTATAGAAGGGATTTCGAAAAGCCATCACGAATGGGTGCAAGGCGAAAAACTACAGGCCCTGTACGAAAAATACGATCACCCGCTTTACAAAAGATTATCGGCCAGCACCACAGGTAGTGGCCACGGTGGTATGGATGGCATGATGGTGAGCCGAATAGTGGAATGCCTGCACAACGGCGAGCCATTGGATCAAAATGTGTACGAGGGTTGCCTCTGGAGTGCAGTAGGCCCATTAAGCGAAAGATCGGTAGCCAGCGGCGGTGCCCCGCAACCATTCCCTGATTTCACCCGTGGATATTGGAAGGATACGGCTCCTTTGATGATTGTTTCTTGATAAGAACTTTATATTTAGTAAACTATATAAGATATTCTAACATCATTGGATTTAAATTTTTGACTTTCAAATTAACTCTTTTCTTAAACGAAAACATACTTTTATCAATATGAAAACAGTTTTTACCTTTTTTTCAGTCTTACTGATTTTCTCTTGTACCATTGCCCAAAAACCTAAAAAGGAAAAAGGTTTTATACCACTTTTTAATGGTAAAAATCTGGATGGTTGGGTAGGTAACAAACAGAGTTATAAGGCCGAAAACGGAATGATCGTAGTAGACCCCAAAGGCGGTGGAAATGGCGGGAATCTATTTACAGAAAAAGAATATAGCAGCTTTATCTTTCGGTTTGAGTTTCAATTAGAGCCCGGCAGTAATAACGGATTGGGTATTCATGCACCGCTGGAAGGTGATGCCGCTTACGTAGGAAAAGAGATTCAGATTCTGGATAATACGGCTGAAAAATATGCAAAACTAATGCCTTACCAATATCACGGTTCGGTGTATGGCGTTATGCCGGCCAAAAAAGGTTTTCTAAAGCCGGTAGGTGAGTGGAACAGCGAAGAAGTGGAGGTGATTGGTTCGAAAATAAAAGTTACCCTTAACGGCACAGTTATTTTAGAAGGTGATATGCTCGAAGCCAGTAAAAATGGTACCATGGATCACAAAGATCACCCGGGATTGCAAAGGAGTACAGGACATATTGGATTTCTGGGGCATGGGGATGTACTGCGATTTCGCCATATCCGAATTAAAGATTTAAGTAATTAGAGACGGTAAATTAAATCGGATTTTTATCAGTTGTAATTCTAAACGGGCTTAAGTCTACAATTTGCTTGTTTTGAACCTTCTTATGCTTGTAAATCAATAATACCTTGTGTATTTTTCCATTTCTATCAACCGGGAAATGAAAAACAGCACTTTAATTAAAGCTCTTGCTTTTAATTTATTATTTTTTAGTACAAATCACTCCTGTTTTGCTCAGTTGCCTGACCCGCAAAGATTTACTGTTCGCGAAATGACCGGGCCGCTAGACGAACCCATGGAGATGACATTTTTGCCGGAAGGCAAAGTACTGATTGCCGAAAGAAAGGGAATTATCAAGCTACTGGATACTAAAACCAACGAAACTTCAGAAGTTGCACAAATTAAGGTAAATACGAAATACAAAAATAAGCAAGGAGTAGAAAGAGAGGCCGAGGAGGGCCTTATGGGGATAGTAGCCGATCCTGATTTTGCAAATAATCATTGGCTATATCTTTATTATTCCGACCCGGAAAAGCCCCGTCATATACTCACCCGTTGGGATTTTGTGGACGATCAACTGGTGGATGGCTCAGAAAAAATACTTCTCGAGGTAAATGCCCAGCGATTTGAATGCTGCCATACCGGTGGTGGTATGGCCTGGGATAAATCCGGCAATTTGTATCTTACGGTGGGAAATAATACAAGTAATGGGAACTCGGAAGGCTATGCTCCCTTGGATGAAAGGCCTGGGCAAGAGTTTTGGGATGATCAACGCGGAGCTGGCAATACCAATGATCTTCGTGGAAGTGTATTAAGAATCAAACCATTGCCAGATGGAACTTACCGTATTCCCGAAGGAAATTTATTTCCACCTGATATGCCCAAAACACGCCCTGAAATATATGCTAAAGGTGCCCGGAATCCGTGGCGGCCAACTATTGATAGTAAAACAGGTTATTTATACTGGGGTGAAGTAGGCCCGGATGCCTCACATGCATCAGATAGAGGGCCGGTTGGTTACGATGAATTTAATCAGGCAAAAAAAGCCGGATTTTTTGGTTGGCCATATTTCGCCGGACCCAATGAAGCCTACGCCGATTATGATTTTGAAACAAAAACCATCGGTCCGAAATTCAGCCTCGTAAAACCAATTAACGATTCACCTAATAATACAGGTTTACGGGAGCTTCCTTCGCCTACGCCAGCCTTTATTTGGTATCCATACGGACTTTCCGATACCTTCCCTCAATTAGGCGTATCGGGCAGAAGTGCTACCGGAGTAGCTGTTTATCATAAGTCAGATTTTGTAAGTCCGGCTCGTCCCTGGCCAGACTATTACGAAGGAAAATTGATGATCGGGGAGTTTATGCGGGGATGGATTATGGCTGTTACTTTGGATCAAAATTCGGATTATGTTTCGATGGAACGTATAGTGCCGGATTATAACTTTAGCAGCTTGATCGATATGGAATACGGTCCGGATGGTGATTTGTACGTTTTGTTGTATGGCTCGGGTTGGTTTCGGGGCACTGAAACATCGAGGTTGGTACGCGTAGAATACAATTCCGGAAATCGAAATCCGCAGGCCAAAATAGATGTTTCGAAAAAAAGCGGCTCAATTCCTCTGAAAATTAAGGCGGATGGATCGGCTTCTACCGATGCGGATAAGGACAAACTTACTTACAATTGGCAGCTTTTTCTGAAAGATAAATTAGTAAATACAGCATCCGGGAATAATGCGGATTTTGAACTTGCCAAAGTGGGAGAGTATACCCTAAAGCTAAAAGTTACCGACGAAAATGGTGATAGTGATCAGGTCGAAACGAAAATTATTGCAGGGAATGAAGCACCGGTAGTTGATTTTTTAATTGAAAATTCAAATCAGACTTTCTACAAAAAAGATAAATCTATCCCCTATGAAGTGATAGTGAATGATCGGGAAGATGGTAATTTGGACTTTGCGGAAATTCAACCTTCACAGGTTTCGGTTAATATCGACTATGTGCCGGAAAGCTTCGATCGGGCAGAGATAGCTTCCAATTATGCGATTACGGATAGAAATGCCCGTTTTAATTCGGGATTTAGATTAATTGGTCAAAACGACTGCAGTTTGTGTCATGCTAAAATTGAAAAGTCAATCGGCCCTTCTTTTGCAGCTATTGCCGAAAAATATAAAAATGAACCCCAGGCTGTCCAAAATTTAGCTGCCAAAGTAATAAATGGTGGGGAAGGAGTATGGGGAGATCACGCTATGAGTGCTCATCCCCAGCTAAGTAATTCTCAGGCAGAAGCCATGGTTTCTTATATCTTATCGGTTACAGAAAATGAAATTATTCCTAAAAGTTTACCGGTTTCGGGTACTTATAATTTGAATGTGCCAGCCGGTGAAAATGGATTTGGTGGCTTTGCTTTTCGAATTGCTTACACCGATCAGGGTGCTAAAAAGGTACCCGCCATATTTCAGGAAAAAATCAGGTATCTGTCTTATCCTTATTTGCAACCCTGGAAATGGGATTCCAATAAGGGTACAGAATATGTAATATCACCTTTAGAGTGCGTAAGCTTTACGGGAAAAAAATCCTGGATTAAATTTTCTGACATTGATCTGACGGGTATTTCTTCACTCGATTTGCTGGTTCAGGCGTCCAAAAAAACAGCAAATGCAGGTGGAATTATAGAAATCAGAGCAGGTAGCCCGGATGGTGAATTACTGGGAAAGACAGGTTTCCTCGAAGTAGAAGATGTAGACAGATCGGTAAAAAAGGATCAATTAGATACGAAAGAGAAACAGAAAAAAATAAGGAAATACCAGGAGTTTCGGTTTACCCAGCAGGCGGCAGAGTATTTTCTGGGTTTGTCGCGTTTAGAAAATGTTAGTTTAGAAAAACACACGGAACCGGTTGATTTGTATTTTGTTTGCCTGAATCCCGAAGCAGCCGATAATCAGATTACGCTTTATTTGAGTGGTATTGAGTTTAATTTTGAGAAGTAGTTTAAATTATAATTGAGGTCTATTTTATTTTAAATAGTTGGGCTCATGAATATTTGTAAAAAATTAGTAATACTAATTCAATTCTGAAATACTCAAACCCAAATTTTCTTTTTGCCAGGCCAACAGGCGATTTTTTAGAATAGCTTTTTCGGTATTTGTTCGGGTTTTTTCAATGGCTTTTTCTAAATTATTCAATGCTGAATCCCGATCAATTTTCCACAATAATTCTGCTTTTAAGGTGTGAAAATATTGATCTTTTTTTGTCTGCAGTAGCTCTAACTCAACAAGGGCTTTTTCTTGGCCTTCTACTTTTGAAAGAACATAAATTCGATTCAGTGCTACTTGAGGGGATGGGGTAATGGCCAATAACCGATCGTATAATTTCAGTATTTCATACCATTTGGTTTTTTCGTTTCCATATTGAGTATACCAAAAAGCAATACCAGCCTCCAGGTGATAACGGCTTATTTTATTGCCTTTCGCAGCTCTATGAAGGAAATAAGCCCCCTTAGTAATCAATTCCTGATTCCACAAACTGGTATCCTGATCATCGAATAATACAGGTAAACCTTTGTCATTAATCCGTGCTGCAAAACGCGACGATTGAAGCAGCATTAGTGCCAGTAAAGCAGATACTTCAGGCTTATCTGTTAAGCTATTTTCGATAAGCATGGTAGCTAATCTGATGGCTTCTTCGCACAAATCTTTTCTGATAATTTTTTCCTGGCTTTCCGAATAATACCCTTCCGAAAATAAAAGGTAAAGGGTAGCAAGTACATTTGCCAAACGCACGTCTATCTGACTGGCATTCGGCATTTCAATCTTTATTTGTGCTGAACGCAACTTTTCACGGGCTCTTTGTAGTTTTTTGTGAATGGCTTCTTTATTGCTACAAAATGCGTCGGCAATTTCTGCTAAACCAAAACCGCAAAGAATACGCAAAGCGAGTGCCACTTGTGACTCTGATGGGATTAGCGGATTGCAAATCACAAATAGCATTTGCAACTGACTATCTTTAATATTCTGTTCTGATAAAAAAGGTTCTGAATAAATTGATGCCTGTTGTGTTTCGTACGCTCGAAGTATCTTCTCCTCAAAGGTTTTTCTTCGGTTTAATTGATTTATAGTCAGGTTTTTGGCTGTTTTGTATAGCCATGCTTGTGGGTTTTCAGGGATACCCCTGTAGGGCCATATTTCCAAAGCTTTTTGAAATGTTTCACCGGCCAGATCTTCGGCGGTTTCCAGGTTACCTGTGCCTAAAAATTTACAGAGTACCGAAACTATTTTGCGGTACTCTGTTCTAAATAAATGAGGTATGATTTCTTGATGGATCACTACCGGAATTTTCAGATATTCAGGATTCGTGAAGGGCGATTTTTCGAATTTCCATGGTATTGCCTTCACCTTGTAAAACAGGGCAACCTTTTGCGAGTTCAGCCGCATCATCAGCCGATTCTGCTTTTACCCTTACGTATCCACCTATAGTTTCTTTTATATCACCAAAAGGCCCTTTGGTAACCATTTTATTGTGATCTACCACCCGCGAATCGTCGAAAGAGAGTCCGTTTCCACCGGGTAAAAGTTTACCTTGGGCTTCTATTCCGGCAAGCCAATCCATGGTTTGTTTCATCCATATTTGCATTTGTTCGGGTGAGGCAACTTTCCCACCATCTTCGTGTCGCATTATCAATAAGTACTCGTGCATGATTTTTTTAATTTTAAGTTTTTTACTACATGACTATGACAAATTAAATAGCAAAATAGGGACAATTAATTAGGAGATTCCGTATAATTCTTAAAACTGTTTAATATTGCTTGCCATCCGCCTTGCTGTAATTCTTCCGAATTTTCGGATTCGGGATCAAATTTTTGAATTAAATAAGTCATTCCATTGGCCTCGCTAAAATAGACTTCTACTTTCCGGTCGTCTTCCAGGGTATATTTTAAAATCGAATTTTCCAAAACGATGGTATATATTCCGCCAAAATCAAAGCTAAAACTTCCGTCTTTAGCGGCCATAGTTGATTTAAAATTTCCACCAATTCTCACATCATTTTCTGCTGCCGGACAATGCCAGTCGGGTGAAGCCTGATTCCATTTTGTGATGTGTTTGGGTTGAGTGAAATATTCCCAAACTTTACCTATCGGTGCATTGATTTCAACTTGTACTGTTATCATTATTTTATCGCATTTAAAAGATCTTCTACTATAATTTTCTTCATCTTAAGCATAGCTTGCATGGCTTTCTGAGCCTTTTCCGGATCAGGATGTCCCAGGCATTTCCTTAAATCGGCCGGTATTATTTGCCACGAAAGCCCGTATTTATCTTTTAGCCAGCCGCATTGTGATTCTTTTCCTCCGTCCCCAATTAATTTATTCCAAAAATAATCAACTTCGGTCTGATCTTCACAATGCACCATAAATGAGACTGCATCATTGAATTTATGGTGAGGTCCACCGGTTAAAATGGCGAATTGTTGTCCTTCTATTTCAAAATTATTTACCAAAGGACTGCTGTTAATCATACGGGCATTTGGGAAAATACTCACGTAATATTCCGCTGCTTCCTGACCATTCTGCTCAAACCAAAGGTAGGGGGTTATTTTCTGTTTCATTTTTGAGATTATTATTTTACAAAACTAATTTTCAAATCATATATGAATGTAGTATAGCAACGACAATAATCGGGTTGTAAACGACAGGACATAAAAAAAGCAGCAATTTTCATCGCTGCTTTTTTTTTGTTTATCTGGTTTTAGTACCTGTTTACTTTTACAGATGATAGTCCACTCGAAACACGGATGAATATTTTTTTACCGGCCGAATTGAAATTTTCGGTTTCATACTTGTCATTTTTCTTTTGAAATCCATCGAAGTCTTTGCTGTTTAGTGCACCATCCATGTCTATCTGGCAGCCAACACCTTTTGGAACACCAATTTCAACGGAAGCTACTCCACTTTCAATTTTTACGTCAGTATTTTCCATTTGGTCACCCAATTTCACATCTACAGATGCTGCTCCGGTTTTAATCTCCAGTTTTTTTACTTTGTAACCGCTCAGGTCAAAATCGAGATCACCCGCACCGATTCCCATTTCAATATCCCAAACTGGTTTTTTATTCAATTTCAAGAACACTTCATTATTGTCATTGTCTCCAAATTTGAAGCTTTTTTTATTATTTTTCATCTCGAAATCAATTTCATGCAGATTGCCTTTTTTCTCATCCGAAAGTTTATAATTTCCAAATTTCAGTAGAGTGCGAGCCTCAAAGAGTTTATCGTTCGATTCGCTCAAATGAAATTCTGCAGCACCTCCACCTAATTTTAATCGGGCTTCTTCAATACCATTATCTTTTTCAATATCAAATAATTGTTCGGTACGGTCGCCTTTTTGCTTCGAACTTATGGAATTATCTTCTTCATCGGTTTGATCATCATTATAATCACCATCCAGATTTTCGTGATTGAAATCATCATCAAAATCAAAATGAAACTCATCCTCAAAGTTGTTTTTGATTTCTTTAACACCTTCTGAAGCAAAACTGTAAATTCCAAGAGGTATAGCAAATGCCACCAAAAGAACACTAAGTGGATTACCCACTGAGCGTCTGTCATTTAAGAAAACTGCTATACCGGCAAGTATTATAAGAACTGGCCAGAAGCGGGCGATTTGTGAGAATGAAATATCCAGTCCAAACCAATCGTTCATTCCGGCGAAAAATAAGGAGCCTACAACAATCAGAAATACACCCAGAAATACATTACTGCTGTTTTTCATATCTAAATTGAATTAAAAAGTTTCGGTATTCTCAGTTTTGGGTTCATCTGTACTTGGATGTGATGAACTTTTATCTCTTTCACGAATAATAAGCCATACTCCTAATCCGATTAGAAATAGTGGCCACATCTGACCAATGTAAGAGAATAAATTAATGTCGAAAAATGTTCTAAAAGCGAAAATTGAACCCAAGACTATTAGTATTATGCCACCAACCAGGCTGCCATTTGTATTATTGCGATTTCTCATTGCTGTAAAATTTGAAGTTTGATAATCTGTTTTGCTGTAATCGCCCGAATAATCAAGGTAAGTATTGTATTCGGGCAATACAATCCATAGAATTAAATAAGTGATAAATGCCGGGAAAGGTGTAAAAAATAGGACCACAAAAATTACACGAAATATTACCGGATCTATTTCAAAGTATTCTCCCAGTCCCTGAGTGACACCCCCCAGGACACTCTCGTTGTTTTTGATTCTTTGTAAAGGCTTTTTCATATTGTATTTTAATTATGATTCAAAAGTATATGGAATTATAGTACTAGGTATTGCAAACTACATGAGTGGTGAAGTTTTGTGATGAGGTGCGTTATGCTTGTGAGAGAAAATAATTCAGTGCTCTACATACCTTAGTTCTTTGCTTATTTAGAAATGCTAAAGCTGTAAATTCCTTTTGAATCTAACATATAATTATAAAATTTTTTCTTTAGCTGAAGCGATAACTTAAATTCTGTGTCATAGGAATAATGCACAAGTACTGCAATACTGCCGTCCGGGTTCTCAAAAGCCTGGTAATTTATTTTTTCTACGTTTTTGGTTTTTAGTCTCTTAGCTCCTGATTTGATGACTTTTGAAGCTTGGCTGATGATGTAATAGGAAACATTTCTGGTAAAAGTATTTTCGGAATTTATTGTTAAGGCACCCAAACATTCCGCACATCCCTTTGGTGTATGTGGCCCGTAATCCGCATTTGTGGCCAGGTTCCACTCGATTACGGTTTTGGCTCCGTTTTTTAATGAACCTAGTACCACATTTAGCATATGCCAATCCAGATCACCGCCAAATTTTCCATTAG
>JAHEBN010000135.1 GCA_024645245.1 Jiulongibacter sp.
CACTTTTTCCAAACTACTTATTTCCGGAATCATGGAATTGTTGTATCGGGTGCCATTTTTAAAGGTATTGTTGCTACCAAATGAAAACCCGCGGCCAGCAATTTCTTCCTGATATCCGCCTGTAGCTCCCATAATATACACTCCATTTGTATTCATAAGCACATCTTGCATGTTGTTTGCCTGTTGGCTCTCCAGAGTACCGCGGTCAATAGTATACGCAGCTTGTGGCAGATCCATTACCCGAATATTCGCTTTGCCAATCGAGTTAATTTTTTCGTTAATGCTTAAGGTACCTTTGACTACAATTTCTTTTAAAAGTTCAGCGTTCTCCTGTAGCTCCATTACCAGATTCAGGGTTTTACCATCTTCAATTTTTATAAATTGTTCCAATGGTTTATAGCCTACAAAAGATGCAAAAAGCACATATTCGCCGTTCTTAACATTTTCAAATTCAAAAGTGCCATCTTCCCCTGTGCTTTGTCCAAGGTTGGTTTTCAATAATTGGATATTTACAAAAGCAACCGCCTCCCCTTTTTCATCGCTTACTTTCCCCTTTAAATTTCCACTTTGTGCCAGTAAAACAGGCGACCAGATGATTAATATTAATGTAAAATATTTCATTTGATTTTATTTAGACTTATTATAAATAACGCGACAAAAGTAAATTCAGATTAGAATCATTCCAAATAATAAATTGATTTATTTAGAATTATTTTAAATAAGGATTCCTGTTTTATAGAAATCATCCTATTTAAGAAAGAATATGATCAGACAATTGCCCCTTTTTATTTAGATGGAATATTTTACATTACCCGGATTCATTTATAACTTGATCCTGATTTTCAGAAAATGCAAAATCTATTTTTCTTATTCATTTCTAAAAATCAACATTTTCTATAACTCACTTTTTAAACCTTTCCCTTATGAGAATTATACTTATGTTTCTTGTAGTGTCCTTATTTTCTTGTACTAAAGAAAACAATGATACCGAAAACCAACTGGTCCATTATTTTGATTACCGAGATGGAATACAGAGCGGTGGGGTAAAAATGATTCCAATAACAACTCCTGCAGGTGATTTTAAAGTATGGACAAAACGATTTGGCAGCAATCCGAAAATTAAAATTCTACTTTTACACGGAGGCCCGGCCATGACTCATGAGTATATGGAATGTTTCGAAACATTCTTCCAAAAAGAAGGATTTGAATTTTATGAATACGATCAATTAGGTTCGTATTACAGCGATCAACCTACTGAAAGTACCTTATGGACCACCGAACGTTTTGTGGAAGAAGTAGAACAAGTGAGGCAGGCTATAGGTGCTGATAGTTCCAATTTCTATATTTTGGGTAACTCCTGGGGAGGAATTCTCGGAATGGAATATGCCCTGAAATATCAGAAAAACCTGAAAGGCCTGCTTGTAGCCAATATGATGGCAAGTGCCCCGGAATATGGGAAATATGCGAACGAAGTATTGGCCAAACAAATGAATCCGGAAGTTCTAAAAGAAGTAAGAGTCCTGGAATCGAATAATGATTTCAGTAACCCGAGGTATATGGAACTTTTGATACCCAATTTTTATAACGAACATTTATGCAGACTTAAAGAATGGCCGGATGGTTTTAATCGCTCTATGAAACATGTGAATGGTGAAATATACACCCTGATGCAAGGGCCCAGTGAGTTTGGTGTGGGCGGCCGTCTTGCAAACTGGGATATAAAGAATCGTCTTCACGAAATAGCTGTACCCACATTAATGATAGGTGCCCGATACGATACCATGGATCCGAAAGCCATGGAAGAACAAAGTAAATTGGTACAAAAGGGAGAATATTTATACTGCCCTAATGGTAGTCACCTGGCCATGTGGGACGATCAGGAAGTGTTTATGAATGGCGTAATTCAATTTATTAAAACCGTAAACGAGAATTAAAATCCGAATAAAACAAATAATACTTCTCTCAATTTTTACCGATTGAATATCAGCATAATAAGTATTAACAAATTAATCACCTCTTTATTTTGATATTTTCAATCCCGAAATAAGTGTTTAATTGAAAAATAAATATGAACTAATGAGTTTTCTAAAAGCAGAATGGAGGAATCTGGCGATAGCTAATTATTTGGTCCAGGCCGAATTTCTAAAAAAATATGTACCATACGGCACAGAATTAGATTTTTGGCAAAATAAATGTTTTGTAAGTTTGGTAGGTTTCCTGTTTACTGATACCAAATTATTAGGCATTAAAATTCCATATCACGTTAACTTCGAAGAAGTTAATCTTCGATTCTATGTCAAAAAGTACGAAAATGGCAATTGGAAACGAGGCGTGGTCTTCATAAAGGAAATTGTACCAAAAGCGACTGTTAGCTTTGTTGCAAATACTTTTTATAAGGAAAATTATGAAACGCGAAAAATGTCTCATTCCTGGACTGAAGACCAAGAAAAACGCACAGTATTCTATGCCTGGGTCAAAGATAAAAGATGGAATTCGATAAGTATTCAAGCTAGCTTGGAAACATCAGAAATTGCTGCCGGTTCAGAAACTGAATTTATAACCGAACATTATTGGGGATATGCAAAACACAGCGAAACCAAAACTGTTGAGTATGAGGTAACTCATCCCAAATGGAAAAAATATGATATACTTAAAAGTGAGATCAAAGTTGACTTTGGATTAGAATATGGATCAGAATTTTCCTTTTTGAACTTACAAAAGCCTGCTTCAGTGATGCTTGCTGAAGGTTCAGTAATTAAAGTAGAAAACAAAAAGACTTTCAGTCGAAAAATCAATTCCGGAAATTGAACTTTGAATTGGAAGCCAGAATTGATAATTTGAAAATAAACTTACTTCAAAACTTCTGATTAGCATTATTTGTTGCTTTAAAAAATGATTTACCTATGGCCCGAATCAAAGAATCCTTAGTAGAAAAAGAGAGAAAACGCGAAGAATTAGGCTTTGGCACTAAAGTGACAAACACACAGGCTCGTTTGGTAAATCCAGATGGAGATTTTAATGTGCGTAAAGTTGGACAAAGTTTCACGGCACAATTGAACATTTATAATCGTCTGATAATGATGCCCTGGGCCCGTTTTTTCTGGGTAACACTGGTTTTCTATTTCACCGTAAATCTGATTTTTGGAATTGGTTACTACTTTATCGGGATGGAGCATTTGGCCGGAATAGATCCCGACCAAGGCATCTCCGAATTTTGGGAAGCATTCTTTTTCAGCAGCCAAACTTTAACTACTGTTGGGTATGGCAAAATAAGTCCGATTGGTTATCAGGCAAGTTTATTGGCAGCGGTGGAAGCCCTGGTCGGTTTAATGATATTTGCGATCATGACCGGCTTGCTTTATGGCCGGTTTTCCAGGCCAAACCCAAAGATTTTATATGCAAATACAGCTGTAATAGCCCCGTATTTCGATATCAACGGATTTATGTTCAGAATGGCGAATCAAAAAAGTAATCAGCTTATTAATCTGGAAGTCAATATCATGTTTTCCAGAAATGAAACAGTAGATGGTGAAATTAAACGTAAGTATTATAACCTGGAATTGGAAAGAACCAAGGTGAAATTTTTCCCAACCGCCTGGACCGTTGTTCATCCGATTACGAAAGACAGCATTTTACTGAATGAAACACAGGAAAGCCTGAAAGCATCCGATGCCGAATTTATAATTGCTGTTGAAGGAATTGATGATACGCTCACTGACCCTATCCATTCACGTACCTCCTATCTATATGATATGATTGAGTGGGGAGCCAAATACGTGAACATGCTCGATGTGGATGGAGATAGCTATGTACTTGATTTGTCAAAAATCAGTAACTTTGAGAAAGTAGAGTTAAATAAGACCCTAAGCGAATAAAATAAATAGCCTATTATGAAAAATTTCAGTCTGACCGCCCCACCCTATTTATCTGTCGGGGATAAAATAGGTGTGGTTTCTTTAGCATCCGTACTTGATGAAGACAGATTACTTAAAGGCGAAGCCTATTTGGAAGAAAAATTCGGACTGGAGGTTGTTTTCGGCAAAAACATACTGAATAAGAAAAATAATTACGCAGGCACCGATGAAGAACGCCTGAGCGATTTTCAGGATATGCTGGACAATCCGGAAATTAAGGCGATTATTGCCGGCAGAGGTGGTTACGGCTCCTCCCGTATAATCGATAAAGTCAATTGGGGTAAATTTATGGAAAACCCCAAATGGGTGGTTGGTTTTAGTGACATTACCGCAGTACATTCTCAGATACAAAAATTAGGTTTCCAGAGTATTCACGGGCCCATGGTTGTGACTGTATTTATGGATGACCGCTCCGCGGAATCATTACGGCAGGCTCTTTTCGGTGAAAATCTGAGTTATCACTTTCCGGCAACAGAGCTAAACAAAACCGGTCTTACGGAAGGACAGCTGGTAGGTGGCAACTTATGCCTGCTCAATCATTTACTAAGCACGCCTTCCGAGATTTCTTTTGATGGCCGAATACTTTTTTTAGAAGAAATAAGCGAATACCTGTATAATATAGACCGTATGCTGGTTCAATTAAAAAGGGCCGGTAAACTGGCCAATCTGAAAGGCTTGCTTGTAGGTCATTTCAGCGATTCCCGCGAAAATGCAACTCCTTTTGGTAAAACCGCTTATGAAATCATAGCTGAACACACGGAGGAATATAATTTTCCGGTTGCTTACGGTATCCCGGTAGGGCACGAAGATTCCAACCTCGCTATCCGCTGTGGCGAATGGGTGAGTCTGGCCGTAAGGCCCGATTCTGTTGATTATTTTTCTCAGGGAAATGGGTTTTCCTGATTTTAACATTTATTAATTCTCCACAACTGCAACCTTCATTTCCTCCTTTACATCCATTATACTAACCATTCAAAACCGCTCATACTTTTTTAATACCATTTGTGTATTAACTATTACCTTGTTATACATAATACCAATACCTTTGAATGGTCAATAAGAATTAAACAACATTGGCAAAGCTATTACTTAACAAATCCTCTTAACCGGGGTAAACAGAGAAAATGAAAAAGCTATTACTTTTAATCATCGCCTTAATGGCGTACAGTGGCACTTTTGCCCAAAATCAACGAAAAATTTCCGGTGTAGTGTTAGACGAAAAATCCACTGCCCTTCCTTTTGCCAATGTATTGCTCTTGCAAGTATCGGATAGCACATTATCCTTTGCGATTACTTCAGATTTAGATGGAAAGTTTCAATTTGAAAACGTTTTAAACAATTCGTATTTTCTACGTATAAGCATGGTCGGCTTTGATGATTTTTATTCGCCAAAGTTTGTAATAAACGAGGCTAATCCTACTTTTGAGCTGCAGCCTATAAAACTAGGCTTACAAACCACCAAACTCAATGAAGTAAAAGTGGTTGCCAAAAAACCTTTTATCGAGCAACAATTAGATAAAACGGTTTTAAATGTAGAAAACAGCATAGTAGGCAGTGGAAATACCGCACTCGAGATTCTCGAAAAAGCCCCGGGTGTAGTTATTGATCGCCAAAATGACCAATTAAAGCTCAAAAATAAAAACGGGGTAATCGTGATGATCGACGGCAGAAAAAACTACATGTCGAATGAAGCACTCATGCAATATTTAACCAATATGAGTTCGGACAATATTGCCACTATCGAGATCATTACAAACCCTTCGTCAAAATACGACGCCTCTGGCAATTCGGGTATAATCAATATAAAACTGAAGAAAAATACAGCTTATGGCACGAATGGCAGCTTAAACCTGGCCGGCGGAAAAGTATATATGCCAAATGCCCCTGTTGATAGGTTGTGGCGTGCATCCAGCAACCTTTCCCTAAATCACAGAAACGAGAAATGGAATATTTATGGAAACGGCGGTACATCAAGATACAGTTTCTACAGCGATAACAAAATTATCAGAAACAGCACGTACGAAGGCGTGGAAACCAATTTTAATCAATACTCTCAAAGGGCTGGTAATGGAATTTCCATTAACGGAAAAATTGGTGCCGACTACTATGTAAATAAAAAAACCACCCTGGGTCTAATGGCAGATTTTAATAGAAATGCAGGTAAAATGAATTCGGATGGAGAAACAATTATTAATGACCTTACTAAAAATGTACAGACATCACTCATCCCATTAGCTGAAAGAAAAGATCAAAATTACAATTACTCTGCAAATGCCAACATCAAGCACAATTTCAATGAGAAAGGCAAAGAAGTAACTTTTGATATCGATTACAGCGGATTCAGCAGTACGGCAACACAAAACTTTAACAATCAGTACTATAACAACGAAAATGTGAACATCAGCGAGCTGATTCAATTACAGAAAACGCCGACTTCTATCGATATTTTTGCTTCAAAAATTGATTTTACTCTGCCTTTCGAAAATAAGGTAAAACTTGAATTTGGTGCCAAAACAAGCTATGTAAAGACGGATAATGATTTTTTATTCCAGGTTCAAAACGACGGTATCTGGGGAACAGATTATGGCAAAACCAATCATTTTGTTTACAAAGAGAATGTTAATGCGGCCTATATGAATTTCGGTAAAAGCTGGGAAAAAATCAATTTCCAGACAGGCTTTAGGCTTGAGCAAACCAACTCA
The DNA here is from genome assembly GCA_024645245.1 of Jiulongibacter sp. GTDB lineage: Bacteria > Bacteroidota > Bacteroidia > Cytophagales > Spirosomataceae > JAHEBN01. Next base: position 6,617 of record JAHEBN010000135.1, read on the forward strand.
GAAGGTAATTCTATTACCTTAAATAAGATCGTTAAACGAAATTATTTGTCGCTGTTCCCAACCTTATTTTTAAATCAAGAACTAAACAAAAACAACAGCCTGAGGTATTCATACAGCCGTCGCGTTGATCGACCAAACTATCACCAGCTCAACCCCTTCCTTTTCTTCATTGATCCATATACGTATGAAGAAGGCAATGCATTCTTAAAACCTCAGTTTACCGATAACCTGGAGTTAACTTATACCTACAAAGGTGCCTACTCGCTATCTATCGGCCATTCGGTAACGCATCAAAATATGTTTCAGGTGCTTTTCCAGAATGATACAACCAAAAGCACGTACCAAACAACCATCAATTTGGACAAAACGGATAATTATTCTGCCAACTTATCATTTCCTATTACTGTTGCCAAGTTTTGGAGCATGCAAAATAATGTAAGTTTTTACCGCCAAAGCTACCAGGATCCCAATCTGAGTGGTGCGGCTTTGAATGTAAATGTGTGGGCTGGTAATTTTTACACAGCCAATAATCTTACATTCAATAACAATTGGTCGGCTGAGGTTTCCATGTGGTATAACTCCAAAAATCTGTATGGCATTATCCGGTCATTAAAACCACAATACGCTGTAAATCTGGGTGTTCAGAAAAGCATCTTTGACAAAAAAGCCAAATTAAAATTCAATGTAAACGATCTGTTCCAAACTTCTTATTTCAATGGTGCAGTCAAATACCAAAATATCGACTTAAGCATTCATAACAGATGGGCGAGCCGCAGAGCAACCTTATCATTTACTTATAATTTTGGAAATCAAAACGTTAAAAGTGCACGTAGAAGAAGCACGGCGACTGAAGAATTTAAGCGTCGGGCCGGTGGCAACGAAAATTAAAATTTCAATTACAGTTTAGTTTAGGGTAAAATCAGAAAATCATCTCCAACTTCGGGGATGATTTTTTTGGGCATCCGGGCGGGCTATCCGGGGCTCCGCTATCGCTTCAGTCTTTGTCCAAATTTTTCTATTGTCTAAAAGATATCCATCGTTTAAAAATTTGGACAAAGACTAAACCCCTCCTATCCCTGATGCGGCTTAAAACTTAAATTTCAGCTTTTTGTCTAAAGAATTCCAAGGTCTTTTTTTCCATAAAACTTAGCTTCTCCCCTCTTTCCTGAAAACCTACGTGGCCGCCGTATACAGGCATTAAAAGCTTTAAATTTTTGTTTGAAACTGCATTTCCCAGATCAAAACAAGGAGCACTTAAAAAGGGGTCATTTTGTGCCTGCACAAGCAGGGTTGGCACTTTTATTTCACCCAATAGGGGTTTCGCTGAGGCTTGATAATAAAAATCATTGGCATTTTTATATCCGTGCAAAGGTGCCGTATAACGGTTATCAAAATCGTCGAAATTCTTTATTTCCTGCCAGTAATTATCAAATTTTAGGTGGGGGTGATCCGGAAACATGCGGGATTTGAGCTCTATTTTTTTGGCTAGTTTTTTTATAAATCTATTCATATAAAAACGTTTCCCTCTCTTATACAATTCCCGCACAGACGAAGGTAAATCCAAAGGTACGCTGGCTACGGATGCTCCTTTTACCTGCGATGGTACACTTGAGCCATATTCTCCCAAAAGCCTTAAGGTAAGACTACCACCCATACTGAAACCAGAAAGGTAAACTTCTTCATAGCCCAGACTAATCACATATTCCAAAACGAATTTCAAGTCGCCGGCATCTCCGTGGTGATAAAAACGAGGCACCCTATTAATTTCACCGCTACAGCTCCTGCAATTCCAACCCAAGGCGTCAAAATCATTTTCGGCAAAAAGGTGTACCATTCCCGTAACATAATGACGGCTTGAATCACCTTCTAATCCATGGGTAACAATAATCAACTTTTTGTTTCCCTTTTTTACCCAATCCAGATCCAGAAAATCTCCATCTGGCAATTCTATCCGATCACGTTTATAGTTTACTTGAATTTTTCTAAAAACACTGGGTATAATGGTTTGTAAATGGCCATTAAATTGAATTAAAGGAGGAGTAAATGGAGTATTCAAATAGTTTTTTTTCAAAATTAGTTTGTTTTAAAAAAATCCAAAATTAATGTTATATAATATTAATTTTGGATCCAATATTTTTTAAAAAAAGTTCCGACCGGGACTCCTTATTCATTGAATCTCAAAACCTAATTCGGATTAATTTCTGATTTTTCTTATTGAATCAGGAATACAAGATTCTTGCCATATATTTTTGGCAAATCTCAGCATAGATTGTTGGATTATATTTATTTAAACTACTCAAAACAAAATCCTGAGTACTGTATTATAAGATTCTGAATCTAATTCCATGGTTCCTTTAGTTTCATTAAGCCTTGTAAAGCCGCTGCAATAGTTTGGTGCTGTGGCGATAAAAATCTCAAACATTTTTTTTAATTTGCTCGATGATTCGAATTGATGTTTACCCAAATTATTGGTTAAGGTCGAATCAATTCGCAGTAATGCATTCCTTTTTTTATCTGCACTCCATATCAAAAGTTTAAATTCATTTACAGGCTATTCCTCTAAACCCTGAATTCTATTTGAATATACATTTTACAAAATGTAATAACCCAAACTTTTGTATCTCATTGAGAAGAGAGCAGCTTCTAGCGTCCTTATTTTTTGTTTATTCGAATGGAACCGATCATTAGACACCAAACCGTCGCGATTGTCTGTTCCCCAGAAATAAGAATCAAGCCAATAATTTACGTCTTTATTCAAATTATCGCTTAATAAACGTCCAAAAGGCTAGCTTTTAAGGTCATTTTAGACGAAATAATCGCTTTTTATTAAATTGCCAAACAAATGACTTATTCCGAAATAAGTCATAATGCTATCAAGTTTTAGGTCTTGAAAGCCATTAAATTAACCATATTATCACTATTATACTGTCTACTCTTGTTACTCCTTTATACTTCATACCATTTTGAATGATGTCTTTCCTAACAAAATCATCAATTAAGCCAATGGCCCTTTATTTCAACATCATTATTATTAGTTTATCTCAAAGGGTTCACAAAGTCCAAAATCAACAGTATAGGAATAGGTTCTGAGAATTAGTTTTGATTTACGTCACTATCCTAGGCCTAATTTGCACCAACATTTTTTGGAGACAAAATACGGTTATTATGAGCAATTTCTTTAGGTATGTTACTATCCTTCATAATGAAGAAGGTTGCGAAAAAAAATTGGTGAAATATAGTTAGAAACCCAAGATTTTATTGCGTGCCGAAAAAAATTGAAAGATCAAAAATTATTTATCCCAATAAGACTAAGTATTTAGCATTTATCCTTGATTTTAATAAACTCTATTTTCAAAATGACAAAACTTTTCAATTCAAGACAGGTGGTATTTATTGGTTAGACGCTTTTTTAAGTTCTTCCCCATTCAATATTATTTTTAAGGATAAATTCCCTGAAATAATAGGATAAACGAGAGAACTATGAAAAGGAATTCTCAATAAAATATAAGTAATGAATTGCTTTAGTAATTTATACAATTACTCAGGAAAACTTCCTATATCAGTTTTTGTTTATCAACAATTCATGATCTTATTTATTGAGTTTTTGAAGTAGTAAATGGTAAACATATTGCTGCAGGACACTCACAATAATCCGAAACAAGTATAGGACAACATCCGGAAATACCGCAGGTATTCACTTCCGAGGTAGTTATGGTATAGACACCGCCTGAGCCTGCGATGTACTCATTGCTATTTGCGTTCGGTATCGGTAGTCCATTTTTAAACCATTGGTAATTCGTATATCCTGTAGGGGCTTCAAGTTTTATCTCTTCCTTTCTTTCTGAACAGAGATTAATTGGAATACTTACACAAGCCTTAGCAATATCATCTTCGTTGAAGTCCTTATTTCCTGGCTGAGAGTCCACATCCGGTTGATTCATCTCACTTACCCAAGCCGTGTTGCAAGCAAATCCTCCAAGTGCGGCCGTGATTTTCGCTTTTACAATTAAAGTAGCAGTATCGGTTTTTGCCAAACTAATTCCAGTCCACAAACCCGTTAACTGATTAAAAGTTCCGATTGATGGCATTGCAGAAATATAGGACATATTGTTAGTCAAACTGTCCTTTACTGAAAGATTAACCAGACTATCGGTTAAGTCTTCTCTGAATATTTCAATTGTGAAAGTAACAGTATCGCCTAAGTTTACCTGACAATTCGAATCTGTTGTTTTTGTTAAGGCCACATCGTAAAGAGCAGGACTACTGGGTGTGGTAATAATAAATAAAGTAGAATCTACTCTTCCCAGACTGTCCATTGCAATTACAAAAATATTATCACTGCCACCGGGGTTATATGAAAAAGGTATATAAATCAAACAAGCATTTATATCTGAAATTGTATCCCCATACATCAATGGAGGGTTTTGAACCACGATTGTTTGAATTTCAATATTTGAAATATCATCGGCGGTTGCACATAATGCCATGCTTGGGATTCCTGAAGTTCCATTGACAAAAATAGTATCTGGAATGATTGGATATATCGGTGTGATTAAAATAAAAATGGTAGTGTCTGGTCTGTTTAGACTATCAAGTCCTATTACACATATGGTGTCTATTCCATCAGGTGCATTAATTATAGGTGTATAGATCACACATCCGTTAGTAGGATTAGTTGTTATTAGTCCTAAATCTGGTGGGCCGGCACAGAAGGTATTTATTACTGTCTTAACTTCATAAATATCATCAGCTGTTGGACAAAGTGTATCCGGTACGCCCGGTGTAATTATAATAGTAATGGTATCTGTTATTGGTGGCTCGGGCGTAAAGGTTATATGCACATTCGCAGGGGATGAAGTATTGCCCTGGTTGTCATCTACAGTATAGCTAATGTCTGTCGGGTTTGCGATAAAGCCTGATTGAGGAGTAAATGTGATCACTCCGGTGGTCGGATTTACTGTCCAGGTGCCTTCTCCTGTCACTAACAGACTATCGCCCGCATTGCTCGTTCCTACGATCTGAACCGTCGTTGGATCTACTATATCTCCCGTGATGTCATTGTCCAATACAGCTACCGGCACAGGGATGTTGGTCGTATTGCCCGTGCTCTCATCATCTGCTGCTACCGGTACATAGTCTACTACTATCGTTGCCGCATTGCTCTCATTGCCATCATTGTCTTCTATCGTGTACGTAATCGGGGTTGGGTCTGCTGTGAAGCCTAACTCGGGCGTAAACGTTACATTCCCTGATCCGTCTTCTGTCCATGTTCCTTCGCCTGTCACCACTAAACTCTTGTCATTTATACCTGGTGTACTTGGATCTAAATCTATCGTGCCAGTCGCAAGCGTGCCATCCGGATCGCTGTCTACCCCATCTCCATCGTCATCCGAAATTACTTCTTGGGTCACCGCTCCTCCTACATTTCCTAAACTGTCATTGTCTGTCGCTGTTGGAGCTTGTGGGGTGTACTCAATGTTTACCGTTGCCGCATTGCTCTCATTGCCTTCCTCGTCTTTAACCGTATAGCTGATGTCTGTTGGGTTCCCAGTGAATATCGCTGGACAGTTCGGTAAACTCACCACCGTACATGGCGTGAAGGTTATCGCTCCACTTGTTGGATTTACCGTCCACATGCCTTCTCCTACCACCACCAAGGTGTCACCAGGGTTGCTCGTGCCTACGATCTGTACCGTCGTTGGGTCTACCACATCTCCTGTCGTATCATTGGCCAACACTGGTACAATCACTGCTGTCAAAGTCGTATTGCCTAAGCTCTCATCGTCTGCTGCTACCGGTACATAGTCTACTTCTATCGTTGCCGCATTGCT
>JAHEBN010000008.1:0-1420 GCA_024645245.1 Jiulongibacter sp.
ATCTGATAATAAACAATTTATATGTTTTTCTCTATCATTGTGGAACTATAAAGATCCTATAATTAAAGAACGCTTGTTTGGCTTAACAGGCTCCGAAGGCAATCATGGAGAAGATGTAAAAGAGCTATATTACTACCTGGATAGTACGCCAACGCACTCCTATATGAAGATGCTTTATAAGTATCCTTTCGCTGCTTATCCTTATGATGAATTGCTTTCAGAAACACGCCAAAGAAACCGATCTGATAATGAATATGAAATTGCTGATACTGGAATTTTTGAAAACAACGCCTATTTTGACATTTTTATTGAATATGCAAAGGCAGGAGAAAACGATGTTTTAATAAAAGTTACAGCTCATAACAGGTCAAAAAAGCCTGCCAAAATTGCACTATTACCAACATTGTGGTTTCGTAATATTTGGTCGTGGGGTTATCCGGAGTTTTCTCAAAAACCAATGCTTACTGGTATTGCAAATAAGCAGGTGGAAGTAAATCATAAGCTTTTTCCAAAAATGAAGTTGTATCTGGAAGATGCGGATAAATTACTTTTTTGCGAAAACGAAACCAATATGCAAAAGGTTTTCGGTAAAGAAAATACCGGTAAATATTTTAAAGACAGTATTAATAACTATCTGGTAGGTAAAGAAAAGAAAGCGATAAATCCCAATGCCATTGGCACCAAAATGAGTGGTTTATACGAGAGAGTCGTTCCGGCAGAGGGGAAATTCGAAATTCGTCTTCGGTTTAGCGATAATACCCATTTAAAAGATCCATTCGGTGATTTTGATCAGATTTTTGAAAGCCGGTTGAAAGATGCAGATGATTTTTATTCAGAAGTTCAGGCAGATGTTAAAGAGCCGGAACTGAAAAATATCCAGAGGCAAGCATTTGCCGGAATGATGTGGAACAAGCAGTTTTACTATTATAATATTGAGCAGTGGAGCAATGGCGACCCCAAAATGCCATTTAATTTTACCGGTAGGGCCTATCAGCGGAATTCAACCTGGAAACATGCCTATATGGCAAATATACTGTCTATGCCTGATAAATGGGAATATCCCTGGTTTGCAGCATGGGACCTGGCGTTTCATACGGTAACATTATCTCGCATTGATCCCGATTTTGCCAAACGTCAATTGGCTGTGGTTTTACGAGAATACTATATGCACCCCAATGGACAAATCCCGGCTTATGAATGGAATTTTTCAGATGTAAATCCACCCGTTCATGCCTGGGCTACCTGGAAAGTGTATGAAATAGAAAAAGAAAGAAACGGTGGGGTAGGGGATGTCGGATTTCTGGAAAGAATTTTTCACAAACTACTTATGAATTTTACCTGGTGGGTAAATCAGAAAGATGAAGAAGGGAATAATATTTTTGGAGGTGGTTTTTTGGGTTTAGATAATATTGGAGTTTTC
>JAHEBN010000008.1:1493-9825 GCA_024645245.1 Jiulongibacter sp.
ATTTATACATTAAATATGTTACGCATTGCCTGCGAAATATCTTTGGAACGTCCTGTTTATCAGGATATGGCATCCAAATTTTTCGAGCATTTTTTGCACATTGCATCAGCTATAAACAAACCTATGGAGCATGGGCATATGGGTTTATGGGATGAAATGGATCAGTTTTATTACGACAAAATACATACACCCGAAGCACGTACTATTTTCCTTCGTGTTCGCTCACTGGTAGGGTTAATTCCACTATGTGCGGTGGAGGTTCTGGATGAAAAATTACTGAATCAACTACCGGTTTTCAAAAAGAGGGTGGATTGGGTTTTGAAAAACAGACCAGACCTTGCCTCTATGATTTCGCGATGGCATGAGCCAGGCAAGGGCTCTACTCATATGCTTTCTTTATTAAGAGGCCACCGTATGAAAATGGTTTTGAAAAAACTGTTTGATGAAAGTGAGTTTTTGTCGGATTATGGAATAAGGTCTTTATCTAAATTCCACAAAGACGAACCATTTGTATTTAATCTTCATGGTGAAAATCTTACAGTTAGCTATTCACCTGCCGAATCTGATCTTTCAATAATGGGTGGTAACAGTAACTGGCGAGGTCCAATATGGTTTCCTTTAAATTATTTGATCATTGATTCTTTGAATAAATACTCACAGTATTACGGAGAAGATTATGAGGTGGAATACCCAACTAATTCGGGTAATATTACCACCATCAAACATGCTGCGTTTGAAATTTCGAAAAGGTTATTGGGGATTTTTACTAAAGACTCCTCAAATGAAAGGGCTGTGTTGCATAAAAATGAACTGTTTAAGAAAGAATATTTTAATGAACACGTTTTGTTCTTTGAATATTTCAATGGCGACGACGGTTCAGGCTTAGGTGCATCGCATCAATGTGGTTGGACAGGCCTTGTTGCTGATCTAATTCAGGAAGTTTCTGCTTTTGAGAAAAAGGAAAATTAATTTATGAGCCTTTTTAATTCATTTAACTTAAGCAATGCCTGAATGGGCGACATGGAATCCAGATCAAGTGATTTTATTGACTCTTTCAATTCCAGCATTTTTGGGTCACCGCCGTCAAAGAAACTCAATTGATAGTTATTCTTGGGTACTTCTTTGATTTTAGCATTATTTTTTTCGCGTATATGGTCTTTTTCCAAATGAGCCAAAATTTCGGAAGCCCTTAGTACAGCTGCCTGTGGCATTCCTGCTATTTGTGCAACGTGAATACCAAAACTATGCTCACTACCTCCAGCTTGTAATTTCCTTAGAAATACCACTTTTCCATTTACCTCTTTTACTGCCACATTAAAGTTTTTTATTCTCGGGAAATCTTCGGTAAGTTGATTAAGTTCATGATAATGGGTAGCAAATAAAGTTCTTGGCTTAAATTTAGGATGATTGTGCAGATATTCTGAAATACTCCAGGCAATAGAAACCCCATCGTAGGTGCTGGTTCCCCGGCCAATTTCATCCATAATCACCAGGCTTCGTTCACTGAGATTATTCAGGATAGATGCAGTTTCTGTCATTTCAACCATAAAAGTACTTTCGCCACGCGAAAGGTTATCGCTGGCACCTACCCGGGTGAAAATTTTATCCACTAAGCCTATTTCGGCAGCCTCAGCAGGTACAAAACTGCCAATTTGTGCCATTAGTACAGTAAGGGCGGTTTGACGTAATAAAGCCGATTTACCTGCCATGTTTGGGCCGGTAATTATTATTATTTGTTGATTAGCTTCATCCAGGATTAGATCATTAGGTATATAACTTTCGCCCAGCGGTAACTGCTGCTCGATAACCGGGTGTCTTCCGTTTCTGATATTTATTGTTTTTGTATCATTAATTTCAGGTTTGCAATATTTGTTTTTGTGTGCCACTGCAGCAAAAGAAGACAATACATCAAGCGTTGAAATAGTGCTTGCATTTAATTGAATCTGACTTACAAATTCACCGGCTTCTGCCACCAGATCGTTATAAATTTTAAATTCAATTGTGAAAATTTTACTTTCAGCTGTCAGAATTTTTTCCTCGTATACCTTAAGCTCCTCCGTTATGTATCTTTCGGCATTTACGAGTGTCTGTTTCCGAATCCATTCCGACGGAACTTTATCTTTGTGGGCATTAGAAACTTCCAGATAATAACCAAATACCTTATTATAAGCAATTTTTAAAGAGGGAATCGCTGTTCTTTCTGCTTCTCTTTTTTGAAGATCGAGCAGGTAATCTTTGCCAGAAAAAGCTATTTTATGGTATTCATCCAGTTCTGCATCAATTCCTGTTTTTATCATACCTCCCTGATTACTAAGTGCAGGGGCATCTTCCCTTAAAATCTGATCGATTTTGTTCATCAGGAAGTCACATTCCGATAGTTGATTTCTGTATTTCTCAAAAACCGGATGTTCCAAACATAACTCAGAAAGTAAACCTTTAAGAAGTCTGACTTGTTTCAAAGCCCGGTTAAGTTGATTTAACTCCCTCGGATTTATGCGTCTAACTGCTACTTTAGAAATAATTCGCTCAAGATCACCAATAGGTTTAAATATTTGTAAAAGCTTTTCCAGTATTTCAGGATCGCTGACAATTAATTCCACCGTATTTAGACGGTCTTTAATAGGTTGTAATTCCTTTAAAGGCAAAACCACCCATTTGCGAAGCATGCGAGCACCCATTGGTGTGATGGTGTGATCTAGTATATCAATCAAGGGAACACCACCTTCGTGTTGGGGATAAACCAGCTCAAGGTTTCTAATGGTAAATTTATCTAACCAAACGTACTTGTCTTCATCAAGCCTCGTAATCGTGCTAATGTGACTAATTTCCCGATGTTCTGTATCAACCAGGTATTTTAGAATAACTCCGGCTGCTGTTATTCCTTCTTTTAAGTTTTCAATTCCAAACCCTTTAAGTGAGTTGGTTTTAAAATGTTCAGTTAGCAATGGGTAGGAATATTCGTAAGTATAAGCCCAGTCGTCGAAAAGAAATGTATTGAAGCGATCGCCAAAAAGTCTTACAAAATCCTGTTTGTGTTTTTTGCAGAATAACACTTCGGCAGGTGCAAATCCCTGGATCAATTTATCAATGTAGGCGGCATTCCCTTCTGTGGTCAGGAATTCACCTGTAGAAATGTCTAAAAAGGCAATACCAAACTGGTCATTGTCGCCAAAATGTACCGACGCCAGAAAGTTATTATGCCGTGTATCCAATACATTATCATTGTAAGACACTCCGGGAGTTACTAATTCTGTAACTCCACGTTTTACAATACCTTTTGCCTGAGATGGATCTTCCAATTGATCGCAAATAGCGACACGCTCGCCCGCCCTTACCAGTTTGGGTAAATAATTATCGAGTGAGTGGTGAGGAAAACCGGCTAATTCTTCATTGGCACCACCGTTATTTCTTTTGGTAAGCACTATACCCAGAATTTTGGATGCCCGTATGGCATCTTCGCCGAAAGTTTCGTAAAAATCTCCCACGCGAAAGAGTAATAAAGCTCCGGGATATTTGGACTTAATCTGATTGTATTGCTTCGAAAGCGGGGTTTCCTTTGGCTTGGCCATTTTAGGGTTAAGAACGGGTTTTATAGATTCACTGTAAACTCAAAATTAAGGAAATATGGCGAGATATTGTAGTGCTAAAAAAGAAAAAGCCCATCAAGTAAATGAAGGGCTTTAACTTGAAATTGGTTTTTTATAAACGAATTATCTCGGCACCAATAGCATTAAGCCTTTGATCAATGTGCTGATAACCCCGGTCTATTTGCTCTATATTGTCGATAATACTTGTACCATCAGCCGAAAGTGCAGCAATCAGCAGAGCTACTCCTGCCCGAATATCTGGTGAAGTCATTCGGATTCCGCGTAAATTATGGGTCCTGTTTAAGCCTACCACCGTTGCCCTATGCGGGTCACATAAAATTATCTGACCACCCATATCAATCAGTTTATCAACAAAGAAAAGGCGGCTTTCAAACATTTTTTGATGTACCAATAATGTTCCTTTGGCCTGAATAGCTGTCACCAGAACAATAGAAATCAAATCAGGAGTAAATCCGGGCCAGGGTGCATCGTAAATAGTTAAAATTGAGCCATCTATAAGTGTACTGATTTCGTAATTATCCTGTTCTGGAATATGAATGTCGTCTCCCCGGAATTCCATCTGAATACCTAATTTTTTGAAGGTATCCGGTATTATACCTAATTCGGCAATTTGACAATTCTTGATGGTAATTTCTGACTTGGTCATTGCTGCTAAACCAATAAAACTGCCTATCTCAATCATATCAGGCAGCATGGTATGCTCACAGCCACCCAATTCTTCTACTCCCTCTATAATCAGCAGATTGGATCCCACACCGCTGATTTTGGCTCCCATGCGATTCAGCATTTTACAAAGTTGCTGCAAATAGGGTTCGCATGCAGCATTGTAAATAGTAGTCGTACCTTTAGTTAGAACCGCTGCCATTACTACATTTGCTGTGCCCGTTACCGAAATTTCGTCCATCCATACATAGGCACCTTGCATGTTTTCACCTTCAACGGTGTAGAAGGCATCATTGGCTTCGTAAGAAAAAGTAGCTCCCAGTTTTAAGAAACCAGTAAAATGAGTATCTAAAGGCCTTCGGCCAATTTTATCGCCACCCGGACGTGGTGCCTTACCTTTATTGAATCGGCCAAGCATAGGTCCCAGTAACATAATCGAACCTCTCAAAGCCGAAGCTTTCTCTTTGTAGGAGTCTGTTTCGAAATATTCGAAGTTAACGGCATCGGCTTCAAAGCTGAATGAGCCTTCTCCTAATTTGCTTCTTTTAACACCCATATCTTCGAGCAATTCCATGAGTTTATTTACGTCACGAATATTCGGAATGTTATGAATGACTACTTTTTCTCTTGTAAGAATTACTGCACACAGTATTTGAAGAGCTTCATTTTTGGCTCCCTGAGGTACCAAATCGCCTTTGAGTTTATTTCCACCCGTAATTTTAAAAGATGACATGCAAAGATTTAGGATTAAGGATTATTTCTTCTTCGGTTATTGTTTTTAAACCGATTGTTGTTATTGTTGCGGTTATTATTGTTGCGGTTGTTATTATTTCTGAAGTTCAATTTACTTTCTCTTTGCAAGGGCTGGCGGCTTGGACCACGCCCGCTATCTTTTGGTGAGGCATCAGGAATTAATCCATCTGCACGTAAAGCATCGACCTCAGGTTTTAATTTGAATCCGGAGAGTTCAAGAATTTGTTGCAGACAACTTTCCGTTTCAATAGTGTCTTTATTCCAGTTAAGGAAAAAGCTTTGCATAAGGCGTACCAAATAAGAAACAAATGCTTTTCTTTCATCAAAAGTAGGAGCTACAGTAGCCTTCAGAACCAATATTTCCAGATTACGACCATAGTACCTATGTTTCAGATGATGCTGATTATAAGGAATCTGGTTCGGTTTTTTACCTAAGATTTCTTTTGGAGGAGCAGGGAATGGGCTATCTACATCCAGGTCAAAATTGGCCATGATGTACAAGTCATCCCAAAGTTTTTTGGAGTAATCAATCCCCTCACGCATTTGAGGGTGGATTTGTCGCATCAATTCCACCAAAATATGTGCATGCTTGGTTCTTGTATCTCTGTCGCTAACAGATACCACATGTTCTACCAGCTTTTGAATATTACTACCGTATTCTTTCATAAAGTTTAATTGGAAACGATCCGGCAAAATTCGAGAAGAAGAAATTTAACTAAAAACGATATTTTCAAGCCGAATACCACGCAAAGGTAATAAAAAAGAAAAGCTTGCTTGAAAAATTCTTTAATTTTAGAAAAAATTTCCAACCCTTACTCAATGAAGCTAATATATTCCGGTATTTTGTTTTTTATTGTTACTGTTTTTCTTTCCTGTCGCAAAAATCCAATTGGTTCGAAAATAAATAAGCCTGCTGAAACACCTGTTCAATATAAAACAGAAAATAATGAAGCCTTAGAACCACAATTCAGGAATCATCCTGTTGGAATTAAAAGGGAGTTTCGCGGTGCATGGGTTGCCACAATTGCTAATATAGATTGGCCAACAAGGAAAATATTATCATCAGAAGACCAGCAGACTGAATTCAAACAATTAATAAGTATACAAAAAAAAGCAGGTATAAATGCTGTTTTAGTACAGGTTCGGGCTGCTTCTGATGCTTTCTATGCCAGAAGTGTGGAGCCTTGGTCTGAGTGGCTCACTGGCGTACAGGGTAATTCTCCTGAGCCCTATTATGATCCCATGCTGTTTATGATTGAAGAAGCACATGAAAACGGACTTGAGTTTCATGCCTGGTTAAACCTGAACCGGGGAATGCATAAAAATGCAACATCCCTTACATCAGATCATATTACAGTTACACATCCGGAATGGTTTTTTTCCTATTCAGGTTATAAAATCTATGATTTCGGCATTCCTCAGGTCAGGGATTATATTAAAGAAATAGTACTGAATATTGTGCGAAATTATGACGTGGATGGTATTCACTTTGATGATTATTTCTATCCTTATCAGGAGACAGGACAGGTAATAAATGATCGGGAATCATTCAGAAGATATGGTCGTGGATTTAGTAATATTGAAGATTGGCGTAGATATAATATAAACATCCTGGTTAAAGAACTTTCGGAAGAAATAAGAAAGGAGAAAAAGTGGGTAAAATTCGGAATTAGTCCTTTCGGTGTATGGAGAAATAAATCCGATGATCCGGAAGGGAGTGAAACACGGGCCGGCCAACCATCTTATGATAATTTATATGCGGATACCCGCAAATGGGCTCAGTATGGGTGGGTAGATTATATTGCTCCTCAGGCTTATTTCCCTTTTGAACATAAATTGGTTCCTTATGCCAAACTTACAGATTGGTGGTCAGTAAATCATGGTAAGGCACTGCTTTATATGGGACAGGGAATTTATCGTGTAGATGCAAATTCGGATCAGGAAGGTTGGAATAATCCCAGACAAATTCCCCGCCAAATCAGATATAATCGTTTGAGTGGAGAAGTAACTGGCAGTATCTATTTTAGTTCAAAAAATCTGGTAAATAATAAGCTTGGCGTGAGCGATTCATTGAGGAAATATTATGCAGGGAAAACATTAATGCCCGAAATGCCCTGGAAAGATCAGGTAAAACCCAATGCACCTTACAAGATAGAAGTGTCAAAAATAGGCCATGAGGCTGTAGTGGTAAAATGGCAAAAGCCGGAGAAACCTGCACATGATGGTGATGAACCTACTGCTTATGTTGTCTATAGGTTTGATGAAAATGAAGAATTGAATTTAGAAAATGCAGGGGCAATTCAGGATATTGTGAGGGCTGTTGGAATAAATAATTACATTGACAGGAATATTAAAAATGCTAAATCTTATTATTACGTAGTGACCTCATTGGATAGAGTTCAGAATGAAAGTTTACCATCAAAACCTATATTATGGAAACCATAAGCCCGGAAAAGCTAAGTGCAGATATTGAAAAGGTATTAGATATCTATATAAATGATTTAGAGAAATATACAGAATCCGAATTTCTTAAAAAACAAAATAAGGAAATTTGGTCGATAGGTCAAATGTACCAGCATCTATACGAAAGTGGTTTAAAATTCTTTTTGGCAAATTCAAAAAGATGCCTTGAAAAAAGGAATGGAATCGAAGGAGAAGCAAGAAATAAATTAGCCCAAAATATCTATAGTTACAATTCATTCCCACCACAAAAATTTCAAAGACCAGGAGCAACAACCGAAAACGAACCGGTTGCGAATAACATAGAGTTTTACAAGCAGGCATTACAAGAGTGGAAAGAATCTTCTTTGAAAATGATTAATTTGCTTAAAAATGATGCTGGTATTTATAAAACCAATCACCCAATTTTTGGCTACTTAAATGCCATAGAATGGGTATGGAATATGGAAATACATGCCCGTCATCACTTGAGACAGAAAAAAGAGTTGGAATCTTTTCTTTATTAGTAAACTACGGCCGTGCCACTGGCTGTTACCATTAGCATTCCATTTTGTGCCCCCAAAGTTTCGTAATCAAGGTCTATACCAATAACTGCATTGGCACCTAAATTTTTTGCCTGCTCGGCGAGTTCAGAAAGGGCGGTATTTTTGGCTTCACGTAGAACACTCTCATAAGAACCCGATCTTCCACCAACGATATCACGAAGGCCTGCAAACATATCCTTGAAAATATTAGCACCAATGATAGCTTCACCGGTTAAAAGGCCTTTATAACTAACGATTTTCTTACCTTCAATTGAAGGT
The DNA here is from genome assembly GCA_024645245.1 of Jiulongibacter sp. GTDB lineage: Bacteria > Bacteroidota > Bacteroidia > Cytophagales > Spirosomataceae > JAHEBN01. The sequence continues at coordinate 9,781 of JAHEBN010000008.1, forward strand.
GTGGTAATTAAAAGCATAGTTTTTTTTATTAAAGCTAGCTATTTA
>JAHEBN010000008.1:9835-21623 GCA_024645245.1 Jiulongibacter sp.
AGGTTATAGAAAATGTGGAGTGTCTTTTTGAAATTACAGACGGTAATTATTTCATTTTACTACGACGAATAAGAAACGAATTCAGTACCTGATCAAAACCTTTGTTAATATCGGCTTCCACAAAATCTATTTTGTATTTACCACATCGGAGCTTCAGCTCATGATAATATTCGTCAATAGCTTTCTTATAGTATTCTTTTACTTGAGAAGGTTGGGCTTTTATTTTTTCGCCAGACTCGATATCAATAAATTCATACGGTCGTTCATCAAATGCAAAATCTTTTTCTGTGGCATGATCGGTAACATGAAAAAGTAATACTTCGTGATTATTATGTCTTAGGTGCTGTAAAGCCATAAACAATTGATCGGTATCTGTGCTTTTTTCAAACATATCACTGAAAATTACCACCATTGACCTTTTGTGTATTTTATCAGCAATAGCGTGCAAGGTGTCAGATATTGAGCTGCTTTTTTTACCCTGATCTTGTAGAAGTACCCGGTTCAACTCGGTGAATATCTGATGAATGTGTGTATGTGTTGATTTTACAGCTGTTTGTGTTTCTATTTTATCTGAAAAAGTAACCAGACTAACAGCATCGCGTTGCTTTTGAAGCATATTAGCTATAACTCCTGCACCCAATAAAGCAAATGCAATTTTACCTTTTGATTTTTCCGGATAATACATAGAAGAGGAGGTGTCTACCAGGATATGGCATCTCAAATTAGTTTCTTCTTCGTATCTTTTGGTATAAAGCCGGTCTGTTTTACCAAATACCTTCCAATCAATATGGCGGGTACTTTCTCCGGTGTTGTATAAGCGGTGCTCTGCAAACTCTACCGAAAAACCATGAAACGGGGATTTGTGTAAGCCGGTTATAAAACCTGCTACAAGCTGTTTGGCTAGTAACTCCACACCACCATAAGACCTAATTTGCTCTATATTTATTTCCTGATTCATTTATCCTTCTTTACAATCTCCTCATCCGTAATTTTCCCGAAGAAATCCAATTTTTTAAAGTTGAAAAAATTATTATCCCTTTCAATCAAAACTTTGCCCTTCCGACCAACGATCATAACATCTACAGTTGTAATCCCTTGTTCGATCATTTCAATGGTTTTAGCGGCTTCTACCGAAATATCAATAATTCGTATACCCGAATAAGGCCCCCGGTCATTAACACGCACCACCACACTTTTATTGTTAGCTTTATTGGTTACTTCCAGCATCGTGCCAAAAGGCAAAGTTTTGTGAGCACAGGTAAGATCATTTTTATTCATTATCTCCCCATTTGCTGTTTTTTTGCCATGGAATCGTATACCATAATATGAGGCTTTGCCAGAAAATACTATACCCAGCATAGGATCCTGTGGTGTGGTAGAACGAATAAAGAGGCTGCTCAGGCAAATCAAGAGCAGTACTTTGAGACTTCTTATATAGCTTGCCCGAAACATATTAAGGGTATTACTTTTGAGCCAAATATAGCATTATTTTTTTGAGATATTAATCAGTTTAACAATCCTCATCAGATCTAAAAATTGAATTATAGCTAGATTTATTTTTTTTAATCTAATAAAAATTTATTTTTGAGGCAAAGATGTAAACGACTAAACCCTACCCAAAGTGGAAAGAGAAGAGAGAGATAAGATTTACTCGAAGCGAGTAAGAGCAGGAAAAAGAACGTACTTTTTTGATGTGAGAACCACCAGGTCTAACGACTACTACCTTACTGTTACAGAAAGTAGAAGGTATCAACGGGATGGAGATTTTGTTTACGAAAAAAGCAAAATGTTTATCTATAAAGAAGACTTCAACAAGTTTGTGGAAGCATTGGAGGAAACGGTAAATCATATAAAAACAGAACTGCTACCTGATTTTGATTTTGATCTGACGCATACTCCCACCGATTCGGTCAATGAACCCAAAAACCAAACTTTGGTTGAAGATGCGGGTTCTGAATTTGATAATTCAGAATTAAAATGGGAGTAAGTCAATTAGTCAGCTTAGCTGCTTTTTGGATTTCATCTGATTGAAATATTTTAAAATGAGTAGGGGATAGGGCAAATTGTCTCATGGCCTCAGCAATGGTTTCAGCTTGAATTCCCTGATATTTCAACGGGGTTAATGGTTTTAATATTCCCATTACAATTTTCGCAAATGTTTCACCACTTCTTGATTCCTTTCTTTCGCCTAATATTAAGGATGGTCGGAATATTCCATAGTTTTGAAATCCAATTTCTTTAATTAAACGCTCAGTTTCTCCTTTTATCTTGTTGTAAAAAAATACGGATTTTTCCGTAGCACCCATCGCCGAAACTAGACAGAAAACTTTAGTTCCGTTATCTTTTGCCATTTTTGCAATTTTTAATGGTAATTCCAGATCTATGGCTCTAAAGTCTTCTTTACTACCAGCCTTTTTCATGGTAGTACCTATGCAACAAAAAACGTGATCTGCTTTAATGAGCGAAAGTTCCTCGGTTAGAAATACCTGCATTAGTTTTGGGTGATCCAAATCCAGTTTTTTTCGCACCAATATGGTGACCACATCGAAATTCTGATCCGATAACAAAAGACGGGTTAGGTGCGAGCCCACAAGTCCGCTCGCACCTAATATCAAAGCCGAATGTCCTGGTTGATTCATTACCAAAAACGTATGTAAAGGAGTATAATAACTATAATAATTGCAATTGCCCAAATGGCAAACTCACGATGCACTTTAAACATAGAAGCATCAATTTCAAGACCTTTCTTATGATCGGTCATAAATATACCAAGTATCAATATTCCTGTAATACAAATTAAGAATACCCATCCCATACGATCTAAAAATGGAATTACCGACCAATCGGCAAATGGGAAGTAATTTAAGTGCATTAATAAGGCTATTAAAAAACCACCAACAATTGCAAAAAGTGCCCCTGCTGAATTGGTTTTCTTCCAGAAAAAGCCCATAATGAATGCGGCAAATACTCCGGGAGAAACAAGTCCGGTCATTTCCTGTATAAATTGGAAGCCACCCTTTTTATCTATTCCCATATAAGGAGATATAATGATTGCCAATATCAAGGCAACAACAATCACTATACGACCAATTTTTACCAGTTCGGCTTCCGTTTTATTTGGTCCTAGGTATTTTTTGAAAATATCCAGGGTAAATATAGTAGAGATACTATTGGCTTTTCCGGCCAGAGAGGCAACCACTGCCGCTGTTAAAGCCGCAAATGAAAGCCCTTTTAAACCAACCGGAAGAAGATTAAGTAAAACCGGGTATGCTTTATCCGGATTAATAATTCCATCTGGTCCCATCATTTCTGCCTGAAACATTCCCTTTTGATACAAGGCATAAGCAGCTATACCAGGCAATACTACTATTACAGGCATTAGTAATTTTAAGCCCGCGGCAAACAGAATTCCATTTCTGGCGGTTTTCAGATCAGCTCCTAAAGCACGTTGAGTAATATATTGATTACAACCCCAATAGTTCAGGTTTACTACCCACATCGCACCGATTAACACAGTAAGTCCGGGCAATTGTGAGTAAAAAGTATCTCCTTTTTTGAAAATCATATGAAAATGATCGTCGTGATTGGCCGTCATTTGTTTAAATCCCTCTATCATCCCGCTCATTCCCGTACTTCCCGAAACCAAATTAACAGCAAGATATGTGGTTGCCAATCCTCCAATTATTAAAAACAAGACTTGAATTACATCGGTAAAACCAATAACTTTCATTCCGCCAATGGTTATTATTGTTGCAAAAATTGCCAAACCCCACATACATAAATTAAAATCAAGACCTGAAATGCCGGAAACAGCCAAAGCCCCTAAATACAGAATGGAAGTCAGATTAACTAAAATATATAGACCTAACCAAAAGATTGCCATAATCAGGCTTACTGTAGGATTATACCTCTGACTTAAAAACTGAGGCATAGTAAAAATTTTATTTTTGAGATAAATCGGCATAAAAAATACGGCCACTATAATTAAAGTAGCGGCGGCCATCCACTCGTAGGTTGAAATTGCCAGACCCATAGAGAAACCATTACCAGACATCCCAATAAATTGTTCTGCCGAAATATTGGATGCAATTAAAGATGCACCTATTGCCCACCAGGTAAGAGAGCCTTCAGCAAGAAAAAAGTCATTGGTTGAGGCTTCTTTACTTTTCTTTTTATTGTAAATCCAGTAACCATAACCGGCCACAACAAAGAAGTAAAAAAGAAAAACTACATAGTCCAGGGTTTGTAAATATTGCATAATTAAAAGGTCGGTTATATGTTAATCAGGTAAAGTTGCTTTTAAGTATCAATAAATTCAAGTTTCGCTTTAAATTTAATTCTGAACATAATGCATTATATTTGTATTTAAAGCTGAATAAGGCCCTTTTACACTAAAAAAATTGTACTAATTGACTAGGAATACCATTAGACTTGCCATACTTCTCGGGGTAGTTGCAATTACAGGCATTATTGCAATTCAGGCTTATTGGGTAAAACGTGCTTTTGATTTAGAAAGTCAAAGATTTCGGCAGTCGGTAGTCATTGCATTAAAAAATGTAGCATCTCAAATATCAAATGCATATGGGCTTTCTGATATAGAAAATCCTGTGGAGCAGCTGGCTTCCGACTATTATGTGGTTAATTTAAGAACACCTCTGGATGCCGATGTATTAGAACATTACCTTAAAAATGAATTTAAAAGGCTGGATCTGAATACGGATTTCGAATACGGCATATACGACTGCGACACCGATAAAATCAGGTATGGTGGTTTTGTAAATCAAAATTTCGAAAATGACGACAGAGAAATAGCCATCCTTCCTAAAACTGATAAATTTCTCAATTATTTCGGAGTGCGTTTTCCGAAAAGAGAGAAATACCTGACACAAAATCTCGATTTTTGGGTAATGTCTTCATTTATAACTCTTATTGTTATGGCATTTTTCGGGTATGCCATGTTTATTATTCTAAGGCAGAAAAGACTCAGTGAGGTTCAACGAGATTTTATTAATAACATGACTCACGAGTTTCAAACCCCGATTTCTACAATCAAAGTCGCTGCTGATGTATTGGCACAACCGAAAATTTTAGAGCAACCCGAGAGATTAAAGAAATATGTTCAGATTATCAAACAAGAAAATAACAGACTCAAAAATCAGGTAGAAGCGGTATTGAACACAGCTAAAGTAAGTAAAGGAAAAATTGAACTTGACATTCAGTTGCAGGAAATCCATTCACTTGTATCAGAAATTTTGGAATCTACCAAAGCTGAATTGGGTGATGGACTGGTGCTTAAACTGGATGCCGAAAGAACCAGTATTTATGCCGACAGGGTTCATTTATTGAGTTTAATCAGAAATCTTGTTGAAAACGCCATAAAATACTCCTCCAAGCCTATTCATATTGAGGTTTCAACAGAAAATTATGAAAATGGTTTGATGCTCAGAATCAGCGATAGAGGGATAGGTATCCCGAAAGAACATATACATAAGATTTTTGATAAATTTTATCGGGTACCTACGGGCAATTTACATAATGTGAAGGGCTTTGGGTTGGGCTTGAATTATGTGAAAGAAATAGTGAAAGCACATAAATGGAATATCGATGTAGAAAGTGAAGTAGGCAAAGGCACTACTTTTATTATTAAAATACCTCAATCCTAAAACAAGAAATGGCAAAAATTCTGTACGTAGAAGATGATGAAAATCTGAGTTTTGTAACAAAAGACAATTTAGAAGAAGAAGGATTCGAAATTCATCATTTCGCCGATGGCAAAGAAGCATTCCGGAATTTTAAGAAAGATCGATACGATCTTTGTTTGCTTGATGTCATGCTTCCTGATTTGGATGGTTTTTCGTTAGCAGAAAAAATCAGAGATCAAAATCAGCAAATTCCTATTATTTTTTTAACTGCCAAAACGCTACAGGATGACAAAATAGAAGGTTTAAAAATAGGTGGCGATGACTACATTACTAAGCCTTTTGATATTGAAGAGCTTACTTTAAGAATTAAGGTTTTTCTAAAAAGAAACAAGATAACCGAAGACGATCCCAATGGGGATATTTTCAAAATAGGAAAATTTGACTTCAGTTTCTCCCAATTACTACTTACTTCGGATGGTTTCGAACAAAAATTAACTCATCGCGAAGCGGAGGTTTTAAAATACCTGTGTTCCCATAAAAATTCGGTTATTAAACGGGAAGATATTTTGACAGAGATATGGGGCAGAGACGATTACTTCTTAGGCCGAAGTCTGGATGTTTTTATTACCAGAATAAGGAAAATGCTTTCTGGCGATAGTTCAATAAAAATCGAAAATGTTCATGGCGTTGGTTTTCGTTTTATCTGCGAATAAATCATGTTAAAAACAATTGTAATACTTCTGCTCACATTGGTTGTGGTACCCATAAGTGCCTATTATTTTGATTCGCCGCTGGACTCGGTTCAATTAGAAGTCTTGAAAAATACAGCTGCACTTATGCTATTGGTGGCTATTGCCTGTTTTATCATAGGTGAATTAAGTGGCAATAATAGTCAGGTAGATAAAATTTGGAGTATACTTCCTATAATCTATGTTTGGCAATTTGCACGTGCATCAGAGTTTGACCCCAGAATTATCGTTATGGCTGTTTTAACTACATTTTGGGGTGTCAGGCTAACCTATAATTTTGCAAGAAGAGGAGCCTATTCCATAAAATTTTGGGAAGGTGAAGAAGATTACCGCTGGGCTGAATTGAGAAAAATGCCGCTTTTTAATAAAAGATGGAAGTGGTCTTTATTCAATTTTGGCTTTATTTGTTTATACCAAAATACCCTTATTTTGCTTTTTACTTTGCCGGCTTTGGTAGCTATGAAAGGCACCGCACACAAAATGGATTGGTTTGATCTGGTACTTATTTTGTTTTTTTTGGTAGCCTTATATGTGGAAACCAGGGCTGATCAACAGCAATTTGATTTTCATACCACAAAAAACAGAGTCAAAAATGCGGGATTGAATTTGCCAGTAAGATATCAACGCGGTTTTACCTGGGAAGGCTTGTGGGCCAAAGTACGTCATCCCAACTATACAGCCGAGCAAAGTATATGGCTAATTTTTTACCTGTTTAGTGTATCTGCCACTGGGCAATGGATTAACTGGAGTATAACAGGCTTCTTGTTGCTTTTACTTCTTTTTCAGGGTAGTTCAGATTTTAGTGAATCTATTTCAGCTCAAAAATACCCGGAATACAAGGAATACCAGAAACAAGTACCCAGATTTTTACCTAAACTTTTTTCAAAATGAAAGTATTTGCCCTATTCCTAATGGCTTCTTTTTATGTTTTTGCAGGAATAATGCATTTAATCAAACCTGGTTTTTTCCTGAAAATAATGCCGCCTTTTATTCCTTATCATAAAGAGCTGGTTTTTCTCAGCGGAATAGCTGAAATACTTTTAGGTGTTGGCTTATTATTTCCAGATACCAGGAGTATGGCAGCAATAGGACTTGTGATATTGCTTATAATGGTTTTCCCGGCCAATATATATATGGCTTTTGGAGAAAAATTTCAATCAATTTCACCCTTAATACGCTTTGGTCGATTGCCTTTGCAGTATCTTCTTATTTGGTGGGCGTGGATTTATAAATAAAAAGTCGCGACCTTTTGAATCACGACTTTTTCAATTTAATGCAAGCCAGATTTATGCGGCCATTTCCTCCACTGTACGTTCAATAAATGAGGTTAATTTAGTGCCGGAAAGTAAACCTTGAGATAATAAAGCCAAATCATACAATTGTTTAGCAAAATTTTCTCTGCGATCCTGTCCTTTCATTTTAAGCATTTTACTAATCAATGCATGGTTTCCGTTGATAATCAGGTTGAATGTTTGCGGCATATCACCAAACATCGCTGCTTGACCACTTAACTTATTCATATCCTGCCACCTACGCATAAATTCAGGCATTACAATTGAAACCGGTATATCTTCCGCAGGTAATGCTTCGATTTGAACCACATTATTACCTGCAATCGGTTTGAAAAGCTCCTCTACTTTCTTTTTCTCATCTTCTGAAAGTACGCTTTCGGCATTCAAACCTTTGTCTATTAACTTGTCAAAAGTATCGGCATCGACACGCTTAAAGGTCACTTTTTCTTGTTTCGACTCAAACGTGTTGATAAAATGGCTGTCTAAAACATCATTTAACACAATTACATCGAACGATCTCTTTTGGGCACCTTTAATATAGGCATCTTGTTTTTCGGTATCGGTGGCATAAAGTACTACCGAGTTTCCATCTTTATCCACCTGATTTGCTGCTATTTTTTCTTTGTATTCTTCCATTGTGAAATAGGCATTTTCCACATTTTTAAGAAGCGTAAAATCTTTCGCTCTTTCAAAGAATTTCTCATCTGAAATAATACCATATTTGACAAATAGACCGATGCTTTCCCATTTTTCTTCGTATCCTTTGCGATCATTGGTGAAAAGTTCAGCCAATTTATCACCCACTTTTTTAGTGATATGACTATTGATTTTCTTCACATTACCGTCTGCCTGTAAATAACTTCGCGAAACGTTTAATGGAATATCCGGCGAGTCAATTACACCGTGCAAAAGTTGCATAAACTCAGGAACTATATCTTTCACATCATCAGTAATGAATACTTGCCTGCTGTAAAGTTGAATTTTTTCCCGGTTAAGCTGAAAATCCTTTTTAATTTTCGGAAAATAAAGTACCCCTGTAAGGTTAAACGGATAATCCACGTTCAGGTGGATCCAGAATAAAGGATCTTCACTAAATGGATACAATTCTTTGTAAAAAGCCAGATAATCTTCATCCTTAAGTTCGGAAGGAGACTTCACCCAAATTGGGTTTGGGTTATTGATTATTTTTTCGTTGAATTCAATTTCAACAGGCAAAAATTTGCCGTATTTTTCAAGAATTTGAAGGATACGGTGTTCTTCCAAAAACTCTTCAGAATCTTCGGCGATGTGTAAGATTATATCAGTTCCACGATCTGCCTTTGCGATTTCGCTGATTTCGAAACTTGTACTACCATCGCATACCCATTTTACTGCCGGCTCATCCTGAAATGATTTTGTTTGGATTTCTACTACACTCGCAACCATGTAGGCAGAATAAAAACCCAAACCAAATTGTCCGATTATTTGATTGGTATCGTTTTGATCCTTGTATTTTTCAAGGAAATCTTTGGCACCTGAAAATGCTATTTGGTTGATGTATTTTTTTACCTCTTCGGCTGTCATACCCAAACCTTTGTCACTTATTGTGATGGTTTTGTTTTCCTTATCTACCGAAACTTTTATTTTTAAATCGCCCAATTCGCCCTCGAATTTAGACATTGCCGAAAGCTTTTTGATCTTTTGCGTGGCATCAACTGCATTTGAAACCAACTCTCTTAAGAATATCTCATTATCAGAATAGAGAAACTTCTTGATAATCGGGAATATATTTTCCGTGTTAATAGAAATGGAACCCTTCTCTGCTATCATTTTATTATAATAAGTTTTTGTTTATACTTTTCAAGCAAATGATCAAAGCTTGTTCCAAAGACTTTTTTGCTGACAGAATGTCAGAAGTCGATAATCCTTTGCGAAATGATTGTCATTACTTGTAAATTTTGATGTATTTTTGAAGTAAAATTTAACCTTTGATACAAACGTTTTTGGAGTTTTTGTCGTATTAAAATGAATACGACCACGCTCACATGCACCAAATGAATAAATCAATTCCCCTGTATTTACTTACGGTATGTTTAATAGCATTTGCTCTGCCATCCTGTGTCGACACCTTTAAGGTTAGCATTGATGCTACTAAGAAATACCTGATAGTGGAAGGTACCATTACTGATGTTTCAGACCAAAGGCAAATGGTTTCGATATCTGAAACCGATGATCAATCCCGATTTGCAAGTACACAGTTTACTTCAACTATAGTATCACTGGATAATAAGGCAACTCCATTGGAAAATGCTAAGGTTAATGTAGTGGAAAACGGTGAAGTAAGTTATGCATTAACGGAATCGGAACCAGGAATTTATTTAATGCCGCTTGGTTTTTTTGCCCAAGTCGGGAATACTTATCAATTAAAAATTAATACAAGTTCGGGTGTTTCATACGAATCTTCGGTGGAAACAATGAATCCAGTGGCAGAAATCAATAATTTTCAGGTTAAATATAACGAGGTCGGTATTAAGACTCCCCGTCTTTACAATATTCAGATTCCTACCCATGATTTTTACCTGGATTTTGATGATCCCGCTAATGAACAGAATTTTTATGCCTGGACCTGGACTGATTACGAAATTCAAAAAATTTGTGCCACATGCAAACAGGGTCTTTTTACTCTAAATGATGAAACTGCAACATCTGACGGTACTTGTATCCAAAACACAAATCTGAATGGAAATACTGTATTCGACTATACCTGTAATGGATTTTGCTGGGAAATCTTTGAAAATACAGACTTAAATATTTTCTCGGATAATTTCACCAATGGGCAATCCCAAAAGAATAAATTAGTAGCTCAGGTACCGGTATTTCAAAAAAATAGTTCTTTAGTGGCTATACAGCAAAAATCACTTACTCCCGGTGCATTCAGATATTTAAAACTAATTCGGGATCAATCCGTAAATAATGGTTCACTTGCCGATACTCCACCAGCACCTATAAAAAGTAATGTAGTAAATGTGGCCTCAAAAGATGAGTTGGTATTGGGCTATTTCACCGCATCTGCTGTAAAAGAACTTAGGTATATGTTAAGCCGGAGTGATGTTACAAATGTTTTGCCCGACCGACTATTCAGTATTCTTAATAATCGAGATTCTGTACCTGAACCAGATGGGGTTTATCGGCAATTAGTACCTTTAGCACCCTGTAAGCTACTTCAAAACAGAACTCCAAACGCACCAAGAAACTGGCAATTCGGACAATGATTATGAAAAAATCAACAACATTAATTTATATTTTTTTAATATCCTCGTTTCATGCCATTGCCCAATCAGAATTTTCGGCAACGGTAGTTGATTCTGCCACCAGAGAGCCGCTGGCTGGTGCTTCGGTTTTGCTTGATTTTCAGGGCAAAAACACAGGACTAAAAACAGATAAAGATGGTAGATTCCATATCGCTTTACCTGCCGGAAAGCACATGATAAATATCCGCTACACGGGATATGTTTCGAGATGGATTCAGATACTGGAAGGGGAAAGAAGACTGGATGAGGTAGTGGCCCTGGATGAAGTTTCCAATCAATTGGAACAAGTGATTGTAACCAGCAAAGGTTTTGATGAGAATATAAGAAAACCGGTTTTGGGGGTAAATCAGATCAATATTAAAACCTTGCAAAAAATACCTTCCGCTTTTGGTGAAGTAGATCTTTTCAGGGGGATACAAATGTTACCCGGTGTAACATCTGTGGGTGAGGCATCAAATGGGGTAAATATTCGTGGAGGTACCACGGATCAAAACCTTATCCTGATGGATGACATGCCTGTTTTTAATCCAACTCATATGTTTGGTTTGTTTTCAGTAACTCCAGCTGAAGCAGTAAGTAATCTCGATTTATACAAGGGTAATGTTCCGGCCAGGTATGGTGGGCGGGCTGCATCTGTGCTCGATATTTCACTAAAAGTACCCGATTTAAATAAATTTCACCTTAATGGGGGTATGAGCTTGGTTTCAAATCGATTGTTTATGAATGTACCTTTGGTAAAGGAAAAATTAGGAATGTATATTTCTGCACGGGGGTCCTATTCCGATTTTATTCTACCAAAGCTTTCCAAACAGTTG
>JAHEBN010000008.1:21633-47524 GCA_024645245.1 Jiulongibacter sp.
ATACCAAAACCAATTTTGCAGAGATGGTAACTAAATTATTCTGGAGAATAAATGATAAAAATACCCTTACGTTTGCAGGTTATGGTAGTAATGACTTCTTCCAGACTTCCTTACTTTCCAATTTACCCGATGTGGTGGGCACTGCCACTTTTTTCAAACATCGTACAGGTAACCTAATGGGTAGATGGTTGCATATAATTAGCAGCAGGATGGACTTGCAAACCACCGCGATCGTGGCGGACTATAAACCATCTATCGCCACTTATGAATCTGAAACCAATAATCCGGTAGCCTTGAATTCCGAAATTCTGCAAAAACAAGTTAAGACTAACTTATATTATCAATTTGGTAAGCATAAGTCGGAGACTGGTTTAGTATTCACCAATTATACTATACGCCCCGGAACCTTGAATCCGGGTGCCAGTGAAAGTGTAAATTACCTGACTACGCCCACTGAGCAAGCTAATGAATTGGCCTGGTATGCTGATGACGAAATCAGTGTGAATAACAGGCTTTCTCTATCCTTAGGTCTGCGTTACAGTTATTTCATGAATTTGGGTCCGGGAACTGTTCGAACTTATATAGAAGATCAACCAAGAGATGAATATTCTGTATCGGAAACTAAAACTTTTGCAAAAGGTGATTTAATTGCCAGTTACAATGGTGCTGAGCCCCGGTTTGGAATGAGGTATACCATTAATTCACAATCTTCTTTGAAATTTGGTTATAATCTTATGCGACAGTATTTACAAATTATATCCAATACTACCACACCCATACCAACTTCCAGGTGGAAAACGGCGGATTCTCACATTAAGCCTCAAATAAGCAATTTATATACTGCCGGGTATTATCACACCTTTGAAAAAGATATTTATGAAATAACGGTAGAAGCTTATTACAGAGGAACCAAAAATATTATTGATTATAAACCAGGTGCAAATTTCTTGTTGGAGTCTTATCCGGAAACTCAGCTTGTACAAGGAACAAGTAAGGCATACGGTTTTGAATTGATGACGTCAAAGAAAAAAGGTATGATGACCGGTTGGGCTAACTATACCTATGCACGTACATTTAACCGAGTGAATGCGAGCACCAATATTCTGGAGTTGGTAAACGGAGGTGATTGGTATAGAGCAAATTACGATAAGCCGCACACCTTCAATGCATCAGTTGATTTTCAGGTGGATGAGCATAATTCATTCGCTTTTAATTTTGTATATAGTACAGGAAGACCATATACTCAACCGGTAGGTTTTGTGTATTACCAGAAAAACCTGTATCCATTTTACGACAAAAGAAACAACGAACGGGTGCCAGACTACCATCGATTGGATTTCAGTTGGAATATTTACAACCCGAGTATGAAGCAAAAGAGGTGGAATGGGCATTGGGCATTTTCAGTTTATAATCTTTATGGTCACAAGAATGTATATTCCGTATTTTTCAAATCAAAAGATGGTTTGACAAAAGCATATAAACTGCAGATTTTTGGTGCACCTATCGTTTCTTTGGCGTATAATTTTAAATTTGAATAAAAAACAGGCCATATATTGAAAATTGATTTTCTATGAACGTGGCAAGCAAATTGTACGTTTATGTTTTAAATACTTAATTTAGTCGCATGGAACGGTCATTCCTAAAACACATTTTCGAAAAACATCAAATTACAGAAGCTGTACCTCCTACAAAAGAGATAGGAGCATGGGCTACACGTGTTATTCATCTTCTTTTTCCGGAACAGGCCAAAGATTTTTTTCCAAGTGTGGATGAAATAGAAGGTGAAGTTTGGAATTTGGGAAATGAGCTGGGAATAATTCTGAATGCCACGGATAAATGCAAAGATTGTAACAAAGACGAGCGAGTTAAAGGGTTTGTTGAAGCTTTACCTGAACTTTATCGTTTGTTAAATACGGATGTGCAAGCCATTATGGCGGGAGATCCGGCTGCTAAAAGTGAGTTCGAAATCATAAGGGCATATCCAGGTTTTAATGCTATTTCTTTTTATAGAATAGCACATTTATTGTTAGAATTAGGAATTCCTTTAATCCCAAGAATACTAACAGAATATGCACATTCAAAAACGGGTATTGATATCCATCCTGCCGCTGAGATTGGAGAATATTTTTTCATTGATCACGGTACAGGAATTGTAATTGGCGAAACAGCCCATATTGGTAATCATGTAAAACTCTATCAGGGAGTAACCTTAGGAGCTTTAAGTGTGGAAAAAGATATGGCTAATCAAAAAAGGCACCCTTCAGTTAAAGATCATGTAGTGATTTATTCTGGAGCTACTATCTTAGGTGGAGAGACTGTTATAGGTGAAGGCAGCATAATTGGCGGAAATGTATGGCTAACCAAAAGCGTGCCTGCACATAGTACCGTTTATCATAAACCGGAAATTAAAGTAGTAGAACGAGAAGTAGTTTAAACTTACTTTTCAAGAAAAATAATTTTTATGGCCACAATTATTGATTTGGTAGGGAACACCCCTTTAGTAGAAATCACAAAACTTAATCCAAATCCGAATGTAAAAATATACGGGAAATTGGAGGGGAATAATCCAGGCGGAAGTGTAAAGGATCGTGCTGCTTTAAATATGATTAAATCGGCGGTGGAGAGGGGCGAAATTAAATCGGGCATGAGACTTATTGAAGCTACAAGTGGAAATACTGGAATTGCACTGGCCATGATTGCACGTCAGTTTGACCTGGAAATTGAGCTGGTAATGCCCGAAAATTCTACTAAAGAACGTACTCAAACGATGGAAGCGTTTGGTGCTAAAGTAACTTTACTTGAAAATATTGAAGTTTGCCGCGACTATGCTGATGAAAAAGGTATGTCGAAAGATTTTTTCCAACTCAATCAATTTGCCAATCCCGATAATTTTCTTGCACATTATGAGACTACTGGTCCTGAAATCTGGAGGGATACCAATCAGCGAATTACGCATTTTGTAAGCTCGATGGGCACCACAGGTACCATTATGGGAACATCAATGTACCTAAAAGAGAAAGACAAAAATATACAAATTGTGGGCTGTCAACCAACTGAAGGTTCATCCATACCGGGTATAAGAAGGTGGCCAACAGAATATTTGCCGAAAATATTTGACCCTAAAAGAGTAGATAGGGTAATGGATGTTTCTACTGAAGAAGCTTCTGATATGGCCAGGAAACTGGCGAAGGTAGAATCCGTTTTTGCTGGAATGAGTAGCGGAGGAGCGGCTTCGGCAGCAATACGATTAGCTGGTGAACTGGAAACAGGGGTAATAGTTTTCATAATTTGCGATAGGGGAGACCGATATCTAAGCTCTGATTTATTTGCCTGATCATGACAATACCAAAAACAATGAAAGCTCTGCATCTTACAGGGCCGCTCGATTTAAAATTTGTTGAAATACCGGTGCCTAGCCCGGGTAAAGGTGAAGTGCTGGTTAAAATGGATTTTTCACCTGTTAATCCATCGGATCTGGCTTTTTTAACCGGAGGATATGGAATCCAAAAACCTTATCCCGTTGTTCCTGGAATAGAAGGGAGCGGTAAAATAGTTGCCAGTGGAGGAGGAGTGTATACTGGATTTTTAAAAAACAAAAGGGTAGCTTGTGTAGCATCGCATAAATACGACGGAACCTGGGCAGAGTATATGGTGACCGAAGCCACTAAATGCATAATACTAAAGTCCGGTGTATCTTCCGATCAGGGATCCATGTTATTCGTAAATCCGCTTACAGCTTTAGAGTTTGTGAAAATGGCCAGGCAGGAGGGATTTAATCATATTGTAATGACTGCGGCTGCTAGTTCATTGAGTAAAATGGTAATTTATTTTGCCCAAAAAAATGGAATTGGCTTCACAGGAATTGTAAGGAAAAAGGAACAAATTTCTGGTGTTTTAGCTGCTGGAGCTAATTACGTTTTTGATAGTTCGTCAGCTGATTATGAAGAACAACTAAAAAAACATTTCAAGGGTTTTTCAAAAATTCTTTATCCTGATGCTATTGGTGGTGGTGATATACCCTATAAAATATTGGCTTGCTTGCCCGAACATTCCAAAATGTTGATTTATGGCCGCTTAGAACAATCATTTGCCAACATGATACCTCAGGATTTAATTTTTCACGAATACAAAATTGAAGGTTTTTGGCTGAATAAAGTTGCCGGTAAAAAATCTCTTTTCGAAGCTGTATCTGACACAAATAAAGTTCAAAAAATGCTAAACTCGGGTTTCGAAACTACAATACAGAATACATTTGGTCTGGAGGATTTTTCAAAAGCACTCAAACTATACATGGAAAACATGTCTGTCGGAAAGGTACTTTTTCAAATGTGAGTCAAAAAGAATTATTTTTCAGGTAATCAGCTAACAATTTCAGGTCATCCGCCCCGATTATATCTACATGGCACTTTTTTAGGTTTTCAAAACTTTTTACTGAATTGGCGGTACCCCAGAATCTAACTGGTTTTCCTTTAGAGTGAATCTCGTTAACAAAAGCTGAGATTGTTGTTAAATCTGTTTCGTTTAAATCATTTACATTTATTTTGTGCAGTAACCCACCCAAACTTTCACTTACCATATCCACTCTTTTCCAGGAGGTTTTGTCGTATTCAAGATTCTGGCGTCCATCAAACCATATCCAATTAGGATATACTTCAAATAATTGAGGAGGTGGCATATCACCGCTAATAACAATTCTAATATGTTTTAATTTTTTTTGATAGGGCTCAAGCAGACTGACCAATTTTTCCAAAAGAGCGGCTCCGTTTTCCTTTAAATCTAATAACAAACGCACTTCCACTTTTTCTTCGTACAGAAAACTGTCTTTAGCTAATATTTGCAAAAGAGGGTCTATATAAAGCTTTTGCAAGGTGTTTTCCTTTTTAATACTTCTTTTTTCATGTGCGACATAAATGGTATCATTGATTAAAAAAAGATCAGCTTCTATCGAACAAAAATTTAAATCATACGCATTGTAAAACGGCCTTGATTGCAAGTAATCATTATGGGAATGTGCAGCAGTCAATACCTGAGCGGTTATTTTTTGTGCAAATAAAATCAATAAAAAAAAGAATATTTTTTTCATTTTCTTGGATGATACATTTCAATAGTTTCTTTCAAAAAAGTTTTATCTATGTGTGTGTAAATTTCGGTGGTGGTGATGCTTTCATGGCCAAGCATATCCTGTACAGCTCGTAAATCTGCTCCCCCTTCGATTAAATGTGTGGCAAAACTATGCCTGAAAGTATGTGGTGATACTGCTTTATGAATTCCCGCTTTTTCGGCCAATTCCTGAATAATCAGAAAAATCATTACCCGACTTAATTTTTTTCCTCTGCGGTTTAAAAATACATAATCCTCATTTTTATTTTCAATTGATATGCTTTTTCTACTTGTGTTCAAATAAATATTTACATACTTAATAGCTTGGTTGCCAATTGGTATTAATCTTGACTTATTTCCTTTTCCCGTCACATTTACAAAACCTTCCTCAAAATGGCATTGTGAAATTTTTAACTCAGTTAATTCAGAAACTCTGAGACCGCAACTATAAAGTACTTCTAAAATTGCTCTGTTTCTGGGGCCTTCCGCAGTGCTGTGATCTATGGCATTCAACATGGATTCTATTTCTTCATAATGCAGGGTTTCGGGTAGTTTTCGGGTAATTTTTGGAGCATCAATAAGCTGAGTAGGGTCCGTATCAGTATAATTTTCAAGTAATAGAAATTTGTAAAAAGATTTCCACCCGCTTAACATTCTTGCCTGTGAATTGGCTAGGATTCCAGTTTCGTTAAGAGCCTTAAGCATTAATTGAATGTCGTTTCCCGAAACCTGAGTCGGGGATTTTGATTTATAAAAACCTGCCAGTTTTTCCACATCGTTTTTATAAGCCTCAATACTATTCAGTGATAAGGATAATTCCAGTTTAAGGTAATTTGAAAATTGCTTTATGAAATATTCCCAGTTTTTCAAAATTCTTAAGATTTTAGTACTGCCAAATTAAATCATTTGTTTTCGACTAAAAAAAGTACAGATAAAGATAATAAAACAGGCAACCAATAGTCTATAAAAAGCGTATTCTAATTATATTCTAATATTATCGGAAAATTAAATCTTTTTATTCCTAAATTCGTTTATAGTATATCTGAAAGATAAAAAAATCGGACAGGTTTTTATTTAAGCCAAAGATTTTTCAATGAATATTGCAAGAGTTGTTTTACTCCTTTTTTTTACAATACCTGTTTTGGCTCAGCGAAAGCCAAAAAAAGATAATGAAGATTTGGATGATTCCAAATATTTAGGTTATGGATTTACTACCAATACGCACTCCGGTTTATTAGGAGGTTTTGTATTTCGAAGTTCCACACCTGTTTCAGTAAGCCGTAAAAATAATCCTATACATAGATATATAGCTTTTGAAGCTATAAATATTAAGCATCCTAAAGAATACCTTAAAGGTACTATTCAAGGCACAAAATATGTTTATGGAAAAACCAATTACCTTTTTGTTTTACGACCGGAATATGGCCGTGAATGGTACTTTTTTACAAAAAATACAGAAAACAGTATTGGCTTAAGTGGTATTTTGGCCGCAGGGCCATCTTTTGGAATCACAAAGCCTTATTACATAAAATATGGTGGAAATGGCCGGAATGATGTACCGCAGGTAGTCGTGTATGATCCGGAAGTCTTTGTAGATCAGAATCAAATTCTTGGATCTGCCAGCATATGGCAGGGGTTTTTGAATAATGCTGGTTTTATTCCCGGTGCACATATCAAGGCTGCCGTAAATATTGATATGAGTACATTTAATAATAAAATTACGGGGTTTGAACTGGGTTCAACATTTGAACTATTTAGCAGAAGTCCGGAAATTATTTCCACAAAAATTACCTCAAATCCGGCTGCATATGCGTCGGCATACCTAACTTTGTATTTCGGTAGTAAGAAATTAGGTAAAAAAAAGGCAAACTAAATGTCTGATACTTTGGTAAAAGAAGAGAGAGTAAAGCGACCGGATTGGTTGCGAGTGAAACTGCCGATTGGCGAAAGTTACCGCAAAGTACGCGAGATAGTTGATCAGAATAAGTTACACACGATTTGTCAAAGTGGTAACTGCCCAAATATGGGCGAATGCTGGGGAGAAGGAACGGCTACATTTATGATTTTGGGAAATGTTTGTACCCGAAGCTGTACTTTTTGTGCAGTAGCCACCGGCAGACCCACCGAGTATGATACCGAAGAGCCGTTACGAGTGGCAGAGGCGATAAGAACAATGGGCGTTAAGCATGCCGTAATCACTTCTGTTAATCGGGACGAATTGAAGGATAAAGGTGCTGAAGTCTGGTATCAGACCGTTATTTTAACCAAAGGGCTTTCCTCCAAAACTACGATAGAAACATTAATACCGGACACAAAAAGTAATTGGGAAGCCTTGTATCGCATGATTTCAGCGGGTCAGGAGGTTGTTTCCCATAATATGGAAACAGTTGAAAGATTATATAGGCCGGTAAGACCGCAAGCCAGATATGAACGAAGTTTAGAACAAATCAGAAGAACCAAAGAATACGGTAAACGGACAAAAACAGGAATTATGCTTGGCTTAGGAGAAACTAAAGAAGAAGTTTTTAAAGCTATGGATGATTTAGCTGAAGTAGGTTGTGATATTCTTACTTTAGGTCAATATTTACAGCCTACCAAAATGCATCATGAGGTTATTGAATTTATTCACCCTGATTTGTTCGATTTGTATCGGGAGGAAGGTTTAAAGCGTGGCTTGAAATACGTTGAATCTGGTCCTTTGGTACGATCAAGTTATCACTCGGAGCGACATGTAAATGTGTAAAATATTATAGCCTTGTATAGTGATACAGGGCTTTTTTGTAAAATGCCAAATTCTCAGAAATATGATATTATTATTTGCGGTGGGGGAATGGCAGGCCTTTCGCTCGCTTATTACATAAGTCGCAGTGAAATTTTAAGTCAAAAAGAGGTTTTGATCATAGAGTCCGAAAAGAAAGATAAAAATGATAGAACATGGGGCTATTGGGAAAAAGGACCAGGTGAATTTGACGAAATTTTGAGTGGAAATTGGCAAAAAGCCAGAATTAATAACCATTTCAATGAAAGTCAGATATTAGAACTACATCCTTATAGCTATAAACTTTTAAAAGGTGAGCACTTTTATAAATACACTCAAAATGCAATTGCCGAAAAATCCAATATAACCTGGCTAAATGATCGGGTAAATGAACTCATGGAGACCAGAGATGGCACTAGAGTTATCACAGCACACAATGGGATTTTTAAAGCTGATCATATTTTTGATAGTATTTTCAGGCCTGAATTTGATTCGCCGCAAAATCAAAATCTTATTCAGCATTTTAAAGGTTACCTGATCGAAACGAAATCTGATAGTTTTAATCCGGAGATTCCTGATTTAATGAACTTTGCAATAAGTCAGAATCAGGGTGACTGTACTTTTATATACCTCATGCCTTTTAGTAAAAGAAAAGCATTGGTGGAGTATACCATTTTTTCTGAAAAATTACTGAATAAGGAGGAGTATGACATTCATCTAAAAAATTACCTGAATCAAAGCCTCAAAAATACGCAATATAAAATTTTAGAAGAAGAATTTGGTGTAATTCCAATGTCAGATGCTAAAATAAACTCGAATCCAAATCAGGATCATTTTAGAATTGGAACAGCCGGTGGGTATACCAATGCAGCCACAGGTTACACATTTGCCAAAACGCAAAAGAGCTTAAAAGTTATTATAGAAAATCTTGAAAAAGGTATAAAACCACTCCATGTGGTGGGTAAATCGGAGAGAAGGCATGAAATATATGCTTCGGTATTGTTAAATGTATTAATAAAAAAAAGGTATCCCGCACACTTCGTCTTTTCCGAACTGTACCGTAAAAATGATTCAACAACCATGTTTAAGTTTCTTGATGGTGAAACTAATTTTTGGCAAGAACTTAAAATAATGAGCTCGGTACGCATAAAACATTTTGCTAAAGCACTATTTCAGGTAATTTTCGACAATTGAGTATAAATAGTTAAAAAATCTATAAAATTTGATATAAATAAATAATTTATCTGTTTTTATACTTAATAGTAGATATTTTGACTTCTGTTTTACGTTTTCACAAAAAATATGCATTTTTGTTTTCCATTCTTAATCGGAATGGATTTTTTCTAATTACAGATCATTAAAATAGATTAATATGCCATATTTATTTACTTCGGAATCTGTTTCCGAAGGTCATCCTGACAAAGTTGCTGATCAGATTTCAGATGCCTTAATTGACCATTTTTTAGCTTTTGATCCTAATTCTAAAGTAGCTTGTGAAACGCTCGTTACAACAGGTCAGGTAGTGCTTGCCGGAGAAGTGAATACCAAAACTTACCTGGATGTTCAGACCATAGCTAGGGACGTAATAAAGAAGATAGGATATACCAAGGCCGAATATATGTTTGAAGCTAATAGTTGTGGTATAATATCTGCAATACATGAGCAATCGTCTGACATCAATCAAGGTGTAGACAGAAAAACATCGGATAATTTTGAAGATAAAGCTAACGCACAAGGAGCTGGTGATCAGGGGATGATGTTTGGTTATGCTACCACTGAAACGGATAATTTTATGCCATTGGCATTAGATCTTTCGCATAAAATACTTCAGGAATTAGCCGATATAAGAAGGGAAAATACCAAAATAAAGTACCTGAGACCCGACGCCAAATCACAGGTAACTATTGAATATTCCGACTCGCATAAACCAATCAGGATAGATACTATAGTTGTATCAACTCAGCACGATGATTTTGCTGAGGATGAGATTATGCTTGCAAAAATCAAAGCAGATATAATCAATTATGTGATACCACGCGTAATGAAGAAGTTGAAGCCAAGCTTAAGAAAACTCTTCAATGACCAGATTCAATACCACATTAATCCCACAGGTAAATTTGTAATTGGAGGCCCACATGGTGATACCGGACTTACCGGTAGAAAAATTATCGTAGATACTTATGGAGGAAAAGGAGCTCATGGAGGAGGGGCATTTTCGGGTAAAGACCCTTCGAAAGTTGACCGTTCAGCTGCTTATGCCACTCGTCATATTGCTAAAAATCTGGTAGCCGCAGGTGTCTGTGATCAGGCATTGGTTCAGGTTTCTTATGCCATTGGTGTAGCTAAGCCTTGTGGTATTTTTGTCGATACATATGGTTCAGCTAAGGTAAAAGATGCAGAAGGTAAAAAAATGAAAGATGGAGAAATTGCAACAATAGTAGAGCAAATTTTCGATATGCGACCATATGCAATCGAGCAACGTCTGAAATTACGTACGCCTATTTATTCTGAAACAGCAGCTTATGGGCATATGGGACGTAAAAATGAGGTAGTGAAAAAAGTTTTCAGTAATGCGGGTCAATATGCTGAATTGGAGGTTGAATTGTTTACCTGGGAAAAATTGGATTTTGTGGATAAAGTAAAGGCTGCATTTGGCCTGTAATAAAGTAATTTCATTTTTTAAAAGAACCCGTTGCATGCAGCGGGTTCTTTTGTTATTAATCCATGCTTTTTGTTCAAATCCAATTATATTGCGTTCAAACATTTTAAGTAAGATGCATAAATTATTAAAACTGTTAATTCTATTCTCCTTATCTATAATCTTTACCGAAATAAAGGCATTTCAAAATACTGAAATTACCAACTATACGATTGATGTAAGATTAGATACGAAAAATAAATCTCTTACAGGGAAAGAAATAATAAGTTGGGTCAACACAAGTAATGTTCCTGTTAAAAGCGTCCAATTGCATTTATATATGAATGCATTTAAGGATAAAAATAGCACTTTCATGAAAGAGATGGAACAGGAAAGAAGAAATTCCAGATTTAAAAAAACGGATTCAACTTCAGGTTCCATTTACATTAGCTCTGTATTTTCGGAAGAAGGTGAAAATTTATACCAGAACTTAAAATTTATACAAACGGATGATAATAATACAAATGATCACACGGTAGTTGAAATTCAATTAAATAAGGTTGTTTTACCTGGCGGCAACCTCAAGTTGGAAATTGGATTTAAAACCAAACTTCCCCGAATAATTGCCCGAACAGGTTATGGCAAAAATGATTTTTATTTAATTGGGCAATGGTTTCCTAAAATTGGTGTTTTTGAGAAAAATAGAAATGGTGATTACTCATGGAATTGTCACCAATTTCATGCTCATACGGAGTTTTACGCCGATTTTGGCACTTACAAGGTGTCTATTACACTCCCCGAAAATTTAATTGTTGGAGCTACCGGTTCAAAGTCTTTCGAAATAAAACTAAAAGACGGACTGAAAATGCTTACATACGAAGCAAATAATGTGCATGATTTCGCCTGGACAGCCTCACCAGTATATAAAATATTTACACAAAATCATAACGGAATAAATCTGATTGCAATGATGCAGCCCGAGCATTCCGGACAAAATAAAAGATACTTTGAAGCTGTGGTAAAGGCAATAGATTACTTTGAAAGCACTTTGGGCAAATATCCTTACAAAACATTAACCATGGTTGACCCGCCAGCTACTTCATCTGATGCTGCAGGTATGGAATACCCAACATTTATTACTTGTGGTTCTTATTTTGGAATTGGCAAATGGGCAAGGATAGCTGAATTGGTCACCATTCACGAGTTTGGACATCAGTATTTTCAGGGTATGCTTGCAAGCAACGAGTTTGAGCAGTCTTTCCTGGATGAAGGCTTTAATCAATATATGGAAAGCCGGATTATGGATGAAAATTATGGATCGGGGTCACAGTTAAATATATTTGGATTTAAAGTAAATGATACGGGAACTAATCGTGAATCTTATGTTTCAATGGATTTTCCGGAAGTTACTGAGATAAATACTTCGGCATGGCTTTATCCAAAAGGCACTTATAATATAATGACCTATACCAAAACGGCAACCGCTTTGGTTACTTTTGAAAACCTGATAGGTAGGGTTAAAATGGATAAAATATTAAAGGAATATTTCAGGAAATGGAAATTCCGGCATCCGCATTTTCAGGATTTTGTGGATGTTGTTAATGAAGAATTAGCTCCGGAAAATTACTCGTGGTATTTTGATCAGGCATTTAATAAATCCTTGTCTGTTGATTATAAGGTAGATACTGTTGTTAACTCCGGGAAATCGAATTATGTAGTCCTAAAAAAAGAAGGTGAGTTTGTTTATCCCGTTGAGGTGGAGGTAATTTTAAATGATGGATCAATTATTTTAGATAAATGGAACGGCGAATCAAAATCTTGGAAAAATAATTATAAAACGTCCATTAAATCGGTAAGAATAGACCCTGAATCCAAAAATCTGATGGATTTGAATTTAATTAATAATTCATATACACAAGAAGGCAAGGATGATATTATTGATAAATACACAAGCAAGTGGGTGTTTTGGATAGAAAATTTACTTTTAACTTTTCTGACTTTTATCGGGTAATTATCACCTTAGCTTTTGAACATATACCACCTATTGGTGGATTGTGTTTAGAAACACCAACAGTAACTGTTTCCACAAGTTGGTATTTACTTTTTACTTTTTGAATTATTGCATGTGCAACGTGCTCCAAAAGACGATGTTTCTGCAACATCACTTCTAACACCAGATTATACAATTCTTCGTAATTGATAGTGTTTTTTAGTCTGTCTGTTTCTGCTGCAAGTGATAGATCAGTCTTTATTGTCAGATCTATCGTGTACTTATTACCTATTTTTTGCTCTTCATCGTAGAAACCGTGATAGGCAAAAAACTCCATTCCTTCAAGGGAAATAAGCCCCATAATTATATCTTAAAGATTATCGAAGAATGATCCTTTTTCTTCCGATTCTCGCTGGCGAGCCATTCGTTCATTTATGGTTTCTGCCTTATTTTCATTGGCAAGAGTATCATTAAGAGTTTCTTTCTCAACCATCGCCTTGCGTATAGCGGCTTTTACTTTATTTACCCTATCCAACATCTCCTCCGTGTTGGATTCACCTTCTTTACGAGCCGGTTCAGATTTTTCTTCTGTGACTGAGGCAGAAGCCATTGATGGGGTTTCATCTTTAGGTTTACGACCAGCAACCAGTTTTTCTTTCAGGTCTTCCAGCTCTGCCCATCGGCCTTCTTCGGCAAGAAGTGCTTGCTCTACCCAGGTACTCGGATCATGCATTGCAAATGCCGGGCCACCAGTCTCGAGAATCTCTTTTAATTTGTAAACCGGCGTGGTGGCCATATCACGGTAAGTTATTATTCCTGCATGATTCATCAAGTCCTTAATTTTCGGGCCTATACCTTCAATAATCTCCAGATTTGATTTATCTGATTCATCTTCAAGTGAGATAGAATTAGCCGAAGAAGCGATACTTGTAATTTCAATTTCAGAATCATTATCGTCAACTTTTTCCTTATTTTCAATGGTTTGAATAGGGTCTTTTTCAACAATTAATTTTTTTTTGGGCACTATATTAGCATTAGGCCCAATT
Organism: Jiulongibacter sp.; assembly: GCA_024645245.1. Classification (GTDB taxonomy): domain Bacteria; phylum Bacteroidota; class Bacteroidia; order Cytophagales; family Spirosomataceae; genus JAHEBN01. The sequence goes on from JAHEBN010000008.1 coordinate 35,166, forward strand.
TCCTGAAGAATTTGTGAAATACGATCCAATTCATCGATGATGGAATTTCTCTTATTCTCCAGACTTATAATATCATCTTCAATATTTGCTTTCGCCTGATATTGTTTATTTAATTCGTGACTTACTTCCGTTTTAGCCGAACTAAGAATTATTTCTGCTTCCTTTTTTGCTTTTAATATTATATTTTCAGCTTCCAGGCTCGCATCTGCAATTTTTCTGTCAGCCTGAATCCTTGCCTGATCAGTTATTTTAGAACTTGTGGATTCGGCAGATTGAAGAGTTTTAATTAGCGTAAGTTCCACCTCTCTTAGCTTGGAAGCTTCTTTTTCGGCGATTTCCAGTTGCATACGGAGCATTTTGTTTTCATTGCTCATACGTTCCCATTCATTGGCCAGACTATTCAAAAATATATCAACCTCTTCTATATCGTATCCCCTGAAAGATTTCTCAAACTCATGTTGTTTTATCTCAAAAGCAGTGATTTTCATGCTTATCTATTTGTAGTTTTAGGTTTTAACAAAAATAGGACGCTTTTTCCTTATTTCCCGAAAAAATCCATCATTTTGCTTAATAACGCATCAATCTGCATTATATTCTCTTGATTTCCCACATCGCTATGCTTCTGTCGTCACTACAGGAAATCAAGGTTTTATTATTTAACCACATTACACGATTAATAGAAGTGCCGTGCCCAGCATGCCGTCCTTTATCAATTACTTTTAATAATTTTAAATCTGCAGTACGCCAAAGTTTTATAGATTTATCCATGCTGCAGCTAGCCATAAATTCTCCATCAGGACTGAAATCCAAATGATTTATAGTATACATATGTGCAATTAAATCCTTATTCAACTTATATTCATTTTCCACATCCCACTCAAGCATTCTGGCATCCCTGCTGCCGCTAATCAATTTTGTGAAATCAGGCGAATAGGATAAGCAAAACACAGAATTCTTATGAGAAAACAGCTGTCTTTTTAATTCAAAAGTTTGTAAATCAAAAATACGAATACTATGATCGCTATATCCAGCAGCGAGTTCTCTTTCCACCGGGTTTATAGCCAGACATCTCACAGATTTGTCACTGCTTTTAATATGCTTCTTAAAAGCATGTTCTTTTTGATCAATTACAGAAATAGTACCGTCTCCGCTTGCCACATAAATAGATCCATTCCAAAGTTTTAAATCAAATATGGCAGAACTGTTTAATTTAATACTTCCCGATACTTTTTTACTAATTAAATCAATAACCTGTAATCCTTCGAAATTCTGACCTATCCATAATTCATTCTCTATAGGATCATTTAAAAGAGCATATACTGAGCTAGCCACCTTTGCCAGTGGCCTGCCCAGATCGGGTGCGGAAGTATTCCAGTTTACTATCAATCCATCACCGGCAGCACTAATAAAATGATTCTCGTCGGCACCGGCCACAATATTATAAACAGCATCTTTGTGTCCTGTGAAGGAATCTAATTTCTGTATTTCAAAAAACATCCCTGAATTAGTATAAGGTTGATCTGATAATATAAGCAGATTCAAGTCTTTTAGGTTTCAAAAATTGCTGCTTTTAATCCTTTTAAGGTAAATTTGATTGAAAATTGTTTCAATGCCAGTTATTCAATTAAAGAAATTTGATGATGCTCATATTTTGATTTGGGAAATTACTGAATCAGAATATGAATTGATCGTGGACCTACCATCCACCATACTTACTGATCAGGAGTTAGAAGAAGCAAAAATTGGACAGAAAAAAAAGGAAATGCTGGCCAGTAGGCTTGCTATCAGGTATTTAGCTAAAGAGTTAAATTTGAATTTTTCAGGTATTAAAAAGGATGAGTACGGCAAGCCTTATTTAGTGGATAGCGAGTGGCAAATGTCGCTTACTCATTCTGAAAATTATATCGCTGTTATCATGCATCCTAATAAAAATGTAGGAATTGATATCGAAAAGCCAAATAAAAAAATGTGGCGGATTTTGGAAAGATTATTTTCCGAAAATGAAATCCGGCTAATTGGTGAAGATTTAGATCGAATGAGTATTTTTTGGTCGGCTAAAGAAGCTTTGTATAAATTATATGGTAAAAGAGGTACCGATTTTCGTCAAAATTTATTAATCGATATTGACTCCAAGGGCTATTTTGGGAAAATAATAATGCACGACTGTAAAAAAGAAATTAGGATATTTACAGAAAAGGTACAGGATTACATTTTGGTTTGGGCCATTTAAACGGCTGAAATAATTTCCTGAAACGAAATACCAAAGTGCGATTCACTATAAACACTTTTTCCATTTTTAATCAATATTACTTGAGGCGATTCGTGTTCAACACCAAACTCTGATATGATCGCATTAGAAATTGACCTGTTTTTAATTAAATCTAAATAATATGGTTTTATTCCTTTTGCTTACCAAGAGCGGCCGCACTAATTGAGCAGGAAGTGCTATGTTTAAAAATCATAACAGGTTGATTTTCTGACTCTTTAATTAAGTTAGTCAATTGTTCTATCTCGTCAAGTTTATTCCAGTTCATTTATTGGTTTTTTGATTTTGCAAATTTAACAATTTAATGACTTCCAAAAGTTTCAAAATACCAGGTTATCTATGAGCCTCACTCCGTCTAAATATGCCACAACACATAATGCTGTTTTTTTGCCGGGCCTGAAGTCTACTATATTCTGCAGGTTTTCAAAATCTGTAATTTCAAAATATTCCAACTTGAATTCCGGGAGGTCTTCGTAAAAAAGCAAAATATCGTCTTTTACCTCACTGCTGCTTTTTCCGGCCAATAAGGCATTTTTTGCCATATTTAATGATTTATAAATATTGGGGGCAATCATCCTTGCTTCTTTTGACAATCGGACATTTCTGGATGACATGGCCAGTCCATCTATTTCTCTTTTAGTTGGACACGCAATTAAGTTGAGATCAAAATCAAGATCACGCACTAATCTGTTTAATACTGCTACTTGTTGTAAATCCTTTAAACCAAAATAGGCATTATCTGGCTGAACAATATGAAAAAGCTTCGCCACTACAATACCAACGCCATTAAAATGACCTTTGCGAAAAGCTCCCTCCATTACGGTTTCCAGGTTGCCAAAATTTATGCTAAGCTCTGGTAATTGTGGATACATTTCTTGGGCAGATGGGGCAAAAACAACATCGCATGCCGCTTCTTGTAAAAGAAAGCAATCTTGCTCCAGAGTTCTGGGGTATTTTTTCAAATCTTCCGGATTGTCAAACTGAGTTGGATTTACGAAAATGCTGCATACCACCAGATCATTTTCTGATTTTGCCCTTTCGATCAAAGAAATATGACCAGGGTGTAATGCTCCCATTGTAGGTACAAAACCTATTTTATTTCTTTTTATTCGTGCTTCTTTTAACAAAAATCTGAGCTCCGATTTAAAATGTAATATTTTCATCTGTCAAAAATTTTAAGTCAATAAAAGAATGTCCGTTAATAGGTCGAAAAGATATTCGCTTTGATATACATAATTTTGGCTGAATAATATTACCAGAGTATTAAAAAGAAATACCTGAATATAGACAAAACAGGATTTTATTACTCCTCGAAATTCCTTCTCCTTCTACCAATTGTCATTAATAAAACTCCTAAAAGTATCAAAATGCTGGCCGATAAGGTAACTACTCCAAATTTTTCGTCTGCCCAGAAAAAGCCTAAAATTAAAGCCACTACCGGATTAACAAATGCATAAGTGGAGGTAAGTAGCGGAGGTGCATTATTTATTAACCATACATAAGAAGAATAGCCAATAAATGATCCAATAAGTATGAGATAAACTAATGCCCATAAGGACTCACCATGTAAATTAATTGTGGAATTTATTTGATTCTTTTCTGTAAAAATCGAGAAAATTGCCGCACAAAAGCCTCCAGAAAGCATTTGAATACTTATTCCCTGTAAACCTGCTGATTGCACAATTCTACTGCTTAAGAGTGATCCTAAAGCCCAACTAATTGAACCTATCATAATGAGTAGCAGGGGAAACAACTTAATTTCCTGTGTATCTGAAATTCCAAAAGGATTAAAGAGAAATAATACACCCGCTACCCCCAGAGCCATTCCGGATAAAGATAATTTGGAGGGTTTTATTTTACTGAAAAAGTTAAAATCAAGGATAAATGTCCATACAGGTAAAAGTGCAACTAAAAGTGCCACTAATCCGGAAGGAATAAATTTTATGGCATATGCCACCCCTGAGGTTCCAATACCTGTAAGCAGGAAACCAATTAGAAAGCCACCTTTTATTTGATTGTAAGTAGGAAAAGGTTTCTTAATAAGGGAAATTAGAAAGAAAATACTTCCGCCGATCATGAATCGTAAGGCCGTAAGCCAAAGCGGATCCATTGCTTTTAAGCCAATTTTTACTCCTAGATAAGTACTACCCCAAATGACATAAACCAATCCCAGGTTTAGAAATAATAAGGATTTATAATTCTTATTGTTGGTCATTTATCATTACTCTACCGTAACCGATTTAGCCAGGTTGCGAGGTTGATCTACATTACGACCTCTTAATACCGCTATATAATAGGAAAGTAATTGCAAAGGAATGACGGTAAGTAATGGTTGTAACATTTCATGTGCCATTGGAACTTCAATAGCAAAATCTACCATACCTTTTATATCTTTATCACCTTTTGATACCACAGCTATTACCCGCCCTTTTCTGGCCTTAACTTCCTGAATATTAGATACAACTTTTTCATAAGAGCTGTCTTTCGTGGCAATGAATACAACAGGCATATCTTCATCAATCAGTGCGATTGGGCCATGTTTCATTTCGGCAGCCGGATAGCCTTCTGCATGAATATAAGAGATTTCCTTAAGTTTAAGAGCACCTTCCAATGCAACCGGGAAATTGACGCCACGTCCCAGAAATATGAAATTAGAAGCAAAAGTGAATAGTTTAGATATATCTTTTATTTCTTCAGCCTGAGTCAATATATCAGCAACTTTGTCAGGAATCGACTCTAGTTCGATAATTAATCTGCGATATTCATCTTCATTAATAGTTCCTTTAGAATGTGCTGTAGCTATTGCCATTAAGGCAAGTACAGTAACTTGTGCAGTAAAAGCCTTGGTGCTGGCCACTCCAATTTCTGGTCCTGCGTGCGTATAAACTCCCGCATCAGTAAGTCGGGCAATTGATGATCCTACCACATTACATATGCCAAGTATGGTGGCACCTCGCGATTTAGCCAATTCGAGTGCCGCCAGCGTATCTGCTGTTTCACCGGATTGTGAAATTGCGATAACAAAATCACCTTCTTTTATTATTGGATTTCTATACCTGAATTCAGAAGCATATTCAACTTCCACATTTATTCTTGCCAATTCTTCGAAAAGATATTCACCTACCAAACCCGCGTGCCAGGAGGTACCACATGCCACAAATACAATTCTTTTTGCTTTAGAAAGCTTTTCGAGATGATTTGATATTCCACCTAACTGAATATGGGCATTTTCAGAACTAATTCTTCCTCTTAGGCAATCTGCTATTGATCTGGGTTGCTCGAAGATTTCTTTAAGCATAAAGTGCTCATAACCACCTTTTTCAATCGCTTCAAGCTCCAATTCAATAGTTTCAATAAATGCGTCTTTTTCCTGATTCTGAAGATTCCTTATGTTTAATTTGCCATTTTTGACAACTGCGATTTCGAAATCATCCAGATAAACGACTTCTTTGGTATATTCAATTATCGGAGTGGCATCAGAGGCGAAAAAATATTCATTTTCACCAATGCCGATCACTAAAGGACTTCCTTTGCGTGCGGCAATAAGTTGATCTGGATTTTCTTCATCAATAATCACAATGGCATAAGCTCCGACTACTTCATTTAAGGCCAATCGAACAGCTTCTTCTGTTGAACAGGCATTATGCTTTTTAATATCCTCAATAAACTTAATAAGCACTTCGGTATCAGTTGCACTTTCAAAAGTGTAACCTTTGTTTATTAAAACCTGCTTGATAGCAGCATAATTTTCAATAATACCGTTGTGTATAATGGCAAGTGTTTCGCTATGAGAATAATGAGGGTGTGCGTTGACGTCATTGGGTTCACCGTGTGTTGCCCATCTGGTGTGGCCGATTCCTGTTTTAGCGTGCAGCTTTTTATCTTTCAGAATGTTTTCGAGTTCGGCAACTTTGCCTTTTTTCTTATAAATATTAAGCTGATTTTCATCCAGAAGTGCAATACCAGCACTATCGTATCCTCTATATTCTAATCTTTTTAAGCCTTTGATTATTAAGGGAGCAGCCTCTCTATGACCAACATAAGCAACAATTCCGCACATGGTATATTTCTATGGTAAAAATCAAAATTAGGTATAATTTTAATAGTGTCTGTCGAAATCCCGGCTAATCAAAAAAGGTTATTATTTATCGGTAATTCAAATGACAAAATTAATTAGAATAATACAATTCCAATTTCATGTTTTTCAAAACGATCCTGTTAGGAGCCGCATTAAAAAATGTGCCGGTACTTCCTGTTGAAGTTGGTATGGCGGGGACTATAGCTAATCCATAATCGGCTTTTCCTTTTTGAATAATTTGCTGAATATATGGCGTAATGTCAATTTGAAGATATTTTAAGGAATCGCTATAAACCCCTAATGAGCCAGATGTTTCATCTAATGAAGAGAAACCTACGTAAGCATAATTTGAATTTGATCTTTTCACGCTTTTATCTTGATTTAATTCAATTGTGGTAAGGTAAGGTGCCTTAGCAAATCTTGCATTAAAACTTGATTCATCCGCTTCAGAATAAAGTATTGCCCGATTAATGATCGTATTTTTCTTTAAATAATTTAACCCATCAAATTTCACATAGGATACTACACCGCTACTGGCTTGTACATAAGTATTGCCTGAAAAATTGGCTTTAATTGTTTGTTTTTTCTGAACTAATGATGCCAGATTTGTACCTGCTCTATCTGCTTTTATTTGATTATATCTTTTACCAGAAAATTCAAAAGGATAAGCAGAACTTGTAGATTCTCCGGAATTGTGAAAATAAAGAACAAGGTAAGTGCTTTGAGAGCTAAATGTACCCACATTTAATACGTACATTCCTTTTGAATCAGAATTGGCGACAAGAGCAAAACCAGCAAAACTGTTTTCGAATGTACTACGCGTTTTGGCGGCATCGGTTTCTGAAATGGCCATTAGTTCTTTTCCTAGTTCGTCAGGCAGAGTAATGTAATGTGCTATTACAGAATCTCTGTTGGCCGTACTGAAACTTCTAATATTAATCTCAGCTGTGGCTAGCGGCTGAGCTTCAAAATCAGATTGATCATCGTAGTTATAATTACGGTTTCTATCCAGTGGTTTTTTTAATCTATGGATACTTAGCGTAATTGGTTCAAGTGTATCTCCGAAAACTAAAATATCCCGGTCGACCAATCGAAGTTGAACAGAATCGTAAATGGAAGTTTTTAATGCGGGAAATTCCACCAGGGTTCCATAAGTCTCATCTGTATATAAACTGGGTTGTAAATATGCCGTTGCTGAAACTTTTCCAAAAACCGGATCGATGGCTGAACCTATCAGTGCTGCTGCCTGGCCCGAACTTATGGCTGAATCCAATAGCATTGTACCCGTTTCTAAGGATAGCGTGTCTGAATAATAAGTGGATTGTACGTTTCCGGTTCCGGTATCTATTCCTATGGCTGTGGGGTTTTCACAAGACAAAAAGAAAGCGGAAAGCAGTATTAAAGCTGCATTCCGCATTAAAAAGAATTTATAAGACATAAAATTAGTCTGCCAGTTCAGTGTAAAGGTTGTAATACGTTTCAGCAATGTTCTCGTCCTCAATCGGTGCATCAATTTGTTTTTTCGAAATCTCATCCAAAATAGTTGTGATTTGCTCATTTAGATTCTCATTTGCCTTTACAACTGCATCGGCATATTCGCAACCGATTTTAATCAGACCAGAAAAATCTCTGCTTGTCAGATTTGCGAGATTTTCGTCTGAAATATCCAGCATTTTTACTTTAGGCAATAAGCCTTCACTAAACTTGTGATCAAACACATTATTGTAAACGGTGAATACACTCTTTGTATTTTTGAAGATGGGGTCATTTTTATAGGTTGTCTTCAAATAAAGTGGAACCAATGCCGTCATCCAATCTGTACAGTGTACAATATCAGGAGCCCAGCCTAGTTTTTTCACTGTTTCCAAAGCACCTTTACAAAAGAAAATTGAACGCTCGTCATTATCATCGTAAAAAACCCCTTTTTTATCTGTAAAAACGGTTTTTCTTTGGAAATAATCTTCATTATCAAGGAAGTAGACCTGTAATTTGGCAGAAGGAATAGAAGCTACTTTAATAATAAGTGGTTTTTCTTCATCGCCTACAGTAATATTAATTCCAGATAACCTTACCACTTCATGTAGTCTGTTTTTCCTTTCATTAATAGTACCAAACCGGGGCATTAAAATCCGGATTTCCATACCTCTTTCCTGCATTACTTGTGGCAATTTCCTGATCATATCAGCCACATTTGAAATTTCTAAAAAAGGATTTACTTCTGCTGCAAGATAAAGGATTCGAAGTTTGCTCATATTGAACCAAATTGGTTAAAAAAAAGTGGGAGGTTTACCCAATTGAAACGCAAAGATAATAAAAAAATATGGAAATATTACCAAATCTATGTGTTTAAGTCTGGTTATAAGCTTGGTTGGTCTTTAAATTCTGCAATTTTGGTTATCTAATTTTAATTTTGGTTAAATAAGTGTAAATCTATTGCTATCATTTACCTGAAGTTTTTTGTTCCATAGTTTTAGTGCTTTATTTACTTCTACCAGAATATCCTTATTCGATTCAATAATTTTTTCAAAATAGAAATTAAGGTTAACCCCAGCCACTTTTTCGCATATATTTATGTAATCCTGGTAGGTGTACCCCTTTTCTTTTTCTCCAAACTCATCCCACAGCAGCCGCATCACCTCATTGAGGCTTTTAGAGCCATTTGAAACATCTAAAATTATACTATTTAATATAAGAGCTGCAAGTGCTCCTTTATTATAAACCGAAACTGTTCTGTTCGGAATAGACTTTTCATAGCCATCCAGCCAAAGATCAAAAGAACTTTCCAGTAGAGATAGATCTGCATTTCGGTCATTTTCAAAATGCCTTCTTAAGGTTGTTTCTAATTCTTTGAAATACTGATAATCATTAAAAACTCCTGATTTCCATAAAATATAATCACCATAAAATGTGGTTATACCTTCTACTATAAAACATGTATTAAAATAATTTTCCTTGCTGTAATCATAAGGCAATAATTGAGCGGGCCGGATATGCTTAACATTCCACACATGAAACAATTCATGTGAAGCTAATCCTAATAAGTCGATATACATTTCTTCAAAATCTTGTTCAGCAGGTCCCAATACCATCATTGTACTTCTAGTATGCTCTACACCATGATAGTATGCATCCGGTAATACCCACAACATGAAATGAAATTCTTTTTCAGGGAAAATGCCGAATATTTCAATCTGAGTTTGTGTGAATTTTTTGAAATCAGAAATAATGCAATTCCAATCGAAGCCTGTTCTGCCATAAATCCAAATATGAAAGGTGGTTTCATTAATGATATAGTTTGCAGTTTCCATTTTATCAGCAATCATTATCGGTGAATCGGCTAACTCATGAAAACAGTTTGATTGAAAAAAGAAAGAATTGCCTTCAATGGAAAAATCTAGACCACAAGCCGCCAAACTATTTGTATCCCATTCAATTTCCAAATTGCAAGGCTCATTTATCGTTTCTTTCCTATACATCAGACAGTTGATCGGGTTTATGTACAGAAAGTTTTTCCGTATTGCAGAACCACCTGCATTTGCCGTATCAGCATAGAATTGATAAGTTAGTAATACGGTTTCTGACTCATTATTTTCTATTTTCCAACTTTCCTTGCCGAATTTATAAATATTGATTTTTTCACCATTATTCCTGTATGCTTCTACTTTTTTTAGAAATTTGGCAAAATTTTGAATTTGGTATCGCCCTGGTCTCCACGCAGGTAAATGTATTTCGTTTGTACCTAAATGTAAATTCTCCAGTAGAATTTCGACCCTGAAAAAACGAGTTATGGAATCAATTTGGGTTATTTTATATTTCATTTTGCAAAGATGCTTTTGATAAAAGAAATAATCTAATTACTTTTGCACTCCAATTTTAAAGAAAGCATTAAAACAAATCAAATATAATGAAACGTACATTCCAACCATCGAACAGAAAGCGTCGCAACAAACATGGTTTTCGTGAGCGTATGGCTACTCCGGGTGGCAGACGCGTAGTTAGAGCACGTCGAGCCAAAGGTAGATGGAAATTGACTGTTTCGGACGAAAAAACTCACAAGTAATTCAATAAGAAATAGTTAAGATCTTGATTAAGCCGCCCTTGGGTGGCTTTTTTTATATCTGAATTTTCGCTTTAAATTTGAATATGAAGCAGCAAACTTTCAAAAAAGAGGAAAGACTCCGTTCCTTAAAAGTAATCGAACAGCTATTCGATCGCAATAACGCTGCAAATCTTTCTGTAGGTGTTTATCCTTTACGTTTCATTTATCAAAAGAATGAAAGATCTGGAAAAAAAATGCCTGAGATTTTAATTTCAGTTAGTAAAAGGAATTTGAAAAAAGCAGTAATCCGAAATTTAATAAAAAGAAGAATCAGGGAATCTTATCGCTTAAATAAAGGAAAATATGATTTGAAAAGTTTGTCTTATCTGGCTGTTTTATTTATTGCCAAAGAAAATTTGTCATTCGAATTAATTCAGAAAAGTATGGATAAATTTCTGAATAGGATAAGTAAGGGAAATTCAGTTTAACTAATTCCTTTAAATTTCAATTGCTTAAATTGTAATCATTAGCACAGTATTTGCGTTATATAAATTCGATAACAGAATTAATTTAAAGATATATGTCAAAATTTCGGAAATACCTTCTAGCCATTCTGATATCAGGCTCAATTGGGCTTGTGAGCTTTAATTTTGATGATCGTTACTTCGAAATTGCACGAAATCTGGACATTTTCGCTACGTTATTTAAAGAATTAAATGCTTTATATGTGGATGAAATAAATCCAAATAAAGCCATGCGTGTAAGTATTAATGCAATGCTTAATCAGCTGGATCCTTATACCAATTTTTACCCCGAGGATGATATAGAAGACTACCGCACATTGATGACAGGTAAATACAATGGCATAGGAGCTACTGTAAATTCTGATAAAATTAAGCATGTAATTACCATGATTTATGAAGGTTCACCGGCAGATAAGGTTGGATTAAAAATTGGTGATGAAATTATTGCAATCAATGGCATAGCTCTAGCAGGGAAAGATGGATCTGAACTTGCCAGACTTTTAAAAGGCCAAACCGGCTCTGAAGCTCAATTGCAGATAAAACGCTATGGAGAGGATAAACCACTTAAGCTAAGTGTAAAGCGGGATGTGATCAAAACTTCGAATGTGCCTCATTATGGTATGATCAAAGATGGGGTAGGTTACATTCAGTTAAATGAATTTACCTCTTCGGCAGCAAATGAGATTAAGTCAGCCTTTAATGAAATGAAAGATGAGGGCATGGAGAAGTTGATTCTTGACTTAAGGGGTAACCCGGGTGGATTACTCAATATGTCGATTGATATTTGTAATTTCTTTATTCCGAAAGGACAGTTGGTGGTAGAAACCAAAGGAAAAGCGGCTGAATGGAATAAGAAATACGGAACAAATAATCAACCCCTCGATAAAGATATCCCAATCGTTGTATTGATTAACAGCAGAAGTGCCTCAGCATCTGAAATTGTAAGTGGTACATTGCAGGATTACGACAGAGCCGTGATTCTGGGTCAAAAGTCTTTTGGGAAAGGCTTGGTTCAAACGACAAGACCTTTGAGCTATAATACTAGTTTTAAGGTCACTACGGCCAAGTATTATATTCCATCTGGCCGATGTATACAGGCACTTGATTACAGTAACCGCAATGAGGATGGCAGTGTAGGGAAAATACCTGATTCGTTAAAATCAACCTTCTATACCAAAAATGGCAGGCCTGTTTTTGATGGTGGAGGTGTTGATCCTGATATTTATTTAGAACCTAAAAAAATGTCCGACTTCACTAAGCAATTAATTAAAGATGGGGTGATTTTCGATTATGCCACTAAATATTATTTTTCAAATAAAAATAATATCCCTGAGAAAGAATTCATGCCCAATGATGCTATTTATGCTGATTTTAAGACTTTTACACGAAATTCAGGTTTTGAATATATTGACAAGGCCAATAAAAACCTGGAAGATTTGAATGCATGTGCTT
>JAHEBN010000280.1 GCA_024645245.1 Jiulongibacter sp.
TTCCACTCATGGCATCATCGATATCGGTAGGATTTGAGTTACTTCCCAACAAGGCTGCTGCCGACATCAACTGCCCGCTCTGGCAATAGCCGCATTGAGGTACCTGCTCATCGATCCAGGCTTGTTGAATGGGGTGCAAGGTGCCACTTTCAGAAGAAAGGCCTTCAATTGTGGTGATTTTTTGGTTTTCCACCGCACTTATTGGCATTACGCATGACCGAATGGCATTTCCGTCCAGATGTACCGTGCAGGCTCCACACTGGGCTATTCCGCAGCCAAACTTGGTACCCGTGAGTCCAATTTGCTCACGAATCACCCACAAGAGCGGGGTGTCGGGCTCCACATCTACCTGGTAATCTTTATTGTTAATATTTATGGTAATCATTTAATAATAGGGAATTGATGTTTTGAAATTACTTAAAAATGAGGTGAAGTCTGCTTTATATACTGAATTTTTTCAGTAAATGTTTTGCCTGTAAATTTATAAAATTCTATAAAAAGACTAAATTGCAGTGCAGGCCGTCGGATGGCCGGCGTTAATACGAAAATCATGGGAAAAGCACAAGATGCCAAGAAAGCGGTGAAAAAAGAACCGGTGAAAACGGCAAAAGAAAAAAAAGAAGAAAAACGAGCTAAAAAGCAATCGAAAAGTGATTATTGAAAACACCTTACGGGGTGTTTTTTTGTTATATTACAAATGAAGAGAATAGAAGTTAACGAATTTTTGGAATTAGCTAAAACAGCTCTTGTGCTGGATGTTCGCAGTCCCTCCGAATACGATCATGCACACATTCCCGGAGCAATTAGTTTTCCATTGTTTACCGATGATGAACGCAAAGTGGTGGGCACGGCATACAAACAGGAAGGCCGGGAGACTGCCATAAAAATGGGGCTGGATTATTTTGGACCCAAAATGAGAGGGATGGTGGAATCGGTGGAAAAAAGGCTCCATGGCGAAAAAAAGCCTGTACTGGTTCATTGCTGGCGTGGAGGCATGCGGAGTGGGGGAGTGGCTTGGTTATTAGACCTGTATGGATTTGAGGTTTTTACTTTGGAAGGTGGTTATAAGGCATTTCGCAATTGGGTTTTGGCAGAGTTCGAAAAGGAATATATGCTTAAAGTTTTAGGTGGGTATACTGGTAGTGGAAAAACGGAGGTTTTGCAGGAATTAAAAATAAAAGGCGAGCAAGTTATTGATATGGAGCATCTTGCCTCGCATCGGGGCTCTGCTTTGGGAGGGATAAATTTGCCCGATCAGCCTTCCCAGGAAATGTTTGAAAACTTATTTGCCACGGAATTGGCGGCATTAGATAGTAAAAAGAGAATATGGCTGGAAGACGAAAGTCAGCGAATAGGCGATCGAAATATTCCCAATTCGATTTTTGAAAAAATGCAAGAAAGCGAGATTATTTTTCTGGATATTCCTTTTGAAAAAAGGTTGAATTATTTGGTGGAAGAATACGGGAAGTTTCCTTCCGAAAAACTGATCAATGCCATTCTGCGAATTAAAAAAAGACTGGGAGGCATGGAAACCAAAAATGCTGTCAATTACCTGATTGAAGGAAATACCAAAGAATCTTTTCGGATATTACTTGGCTATTACGACAAGTGGTATTGGAAAGCACTTATTGGGCGTGATAAATGGATACATAAAATTGAAGTAGAAAATGTACATGCCGTTGAAAATGTAGCTTCGGTTATAAAAAATAGGCTGGAATAGTCGCTTTAATCAGGACAAAGTTTTGGAGCTAAAAAAATAAATTTTTGAACCTTTGTGCCTTCTAGCTCCGGTGATAAAAATCAATGTATTAAAAAATGGAAGAAATAAAACTAACCCAATATTCACACGGTGCCGGATGTGGCTGTAAAATATCGCCACAAGTGCTCGATGTGATACTAAAAGGCAATATTGCCATGCCCGATAATGCCAATCTGATAGTTGGCAACCACAGTCGCGACGATGCCGCGGTTTTGGATTTGGGAAATGGCACAGCCCTCATTTCCACCACCGATTTCTTTATGCCCATTGTGGATGATCCCTATAATTTTGGCCGAATTGCCTCATGCAATGCCATCAGCGATGTATATGCCATGGGTGGGAAGCCTGTTTTGGCCATCGCCATTTTGGGTTGGCCCATCAATAAATTATCGGCAGAAGTGGCCCAAAAGGTAATAGATGGAAGTCGGAGTATTTGCCTGGAAGCCGGTATTTCTTTGGCCGGCGGGCACAGCATTGATTCGCCCGAACCTATTTTTGGATTAGCCGTTAACGGAATTGTACCGATAGAAAATATCAAGCAAAACAATAAAGCGAAAGCGGGAGATTTACTTTTTCTTACCAAACCACTTGGCGTGGGTATTTTGACCACAGCTGAGAAAAAAGCAATACTAAAACCAGAACATAAAGAGCTGGCAGCTAAACAAATGATGCAGCTGAATAAGGTAGGAGAGGAGCTGGGAAAGATAGATGCTGTTTCTGCCATGACCGACGTTACAGGATTTGGCTTGCTGGGCCATCTTACTGAAATGGCAGAAGGCTCTGGTTTGAGTGCAAGTCTCGATTTTGATAAAATTCCCTTTATTTCACCTGATATTTTTGACTATATAGCCAAAGGTTCGGTGCCTGGTGGTACCCAACGTAACCGCGATAGTTACGGTCATAAAATCGGAGAAATGACCGAAGAACAATGGGCCATTTTAGCTGATCCACAAACCAGCGGGGGGCTTTTGATAGCCGTTGATCCAAGCCGAAAAGAAGCAGTGATTACCAAACTAAAAAACGCAGGATTAAATAATTTTAGTGAGCCTATTGGGTTTTTGATGCCCCAAAAGGACTGTTGTGTTTTTATTAATTAATACTTTTCTTAAACAATAACTGAATATTAATGTTTAGAAGATTTTGGTCAGTAATTGTAAGATTTACCAATAACTATTTTAAATGAAGCATTTTTTCTTTTTTGTATTTAGTTATTTGATAGTTTTTTCTTCATTCGCCCAGAATCAGGGTACTATCTACGGAAGTATAAAAGATAAAAATACCGAAGAACCTTTAATAGGAGCAACGGTAAGTTCTGAAGATGGTAAATACGCCACCTCAGCAGATATTGATGGCAAATTTTCACTGACTTTACCCGTAGGCAATTACAACCTGAAAGCCACTTTTGTTGGTTATGCAGAACAGATAAGATACAATATAGTGCTTACTTCGGGGAATGCACTTTCAGTGAGTTTTGCTCTAGAGCCGGCTTTGGAAGCCCTCAATGAGGTGAAAGTTACGGCTGGTAAAAAGGTAAAATCTG
>JAHEBN010000136.1 GCA_024645245.1 Jiulongibacter sp.
GAAGTAATGCATCCCATTCTGATGGCACAACGGTGTACTCCAGGTTACGAATTTGCAAAACCAAACGACGGGTTTTGCGGTCGGCTCGATCAAAATTATAGAAATATGAGCTTACCCTGTTTTTTAAATTCTTGGCCTTACCTACATAAATAATAATACCTTTTTCGTCAAAGTATTTATAAATACCCGGCTCGGAAGGTAAATGCGGAATTTGGGATTTGTAATCGAATTTAATCTCGAACATAAACCTTAAATTCTGAATGATTTTCTTATCAAGTAAGAAATTGTTTTGCTTACAAAATTAAGAAAATGAAAGCGATTCGGAAATCTAATAAATCGCTGATCTTCTATCGGATTAGGGATTGTATAGGAATTGTAAAATCCTCTGAAATATTCCCATCTGTTAAAACCAGTATCTTGTGATTTTAACAAAACAAGTTCGAAAAACAACCTGGCAAAAGGTTTTCCCCAGTGCTTCCCCCGCTCCCAATAATCAAAAGTTTGCTTGGAAGCTTTAAAATTATAAATTTTCAATTCTGACAACATCTCTTCTGGAACAGGGTATGAAAAGACTTTCTGAAGAATGCAAAAACCATTCAAGAGAATATTTTTTACTTTATATTCGACAGCTTGATTTAAAATTTTATTCCAATCTATTTCTGCTCCATATGTATTTAAAAAGGCCATTAAATCCGCCAGGTTTTTAAAATTCAGCCAAAACTCTTTAGCTCCGTTATGATTTAAGAGCACCCAAAATAAATCTTCGGTACTTAATTGTGGAATAGGGGTTCCAAAAAAATCTAAATTAGTCTGACGCTCAAAAAAGCCTTCAAATGGAATTTGATGTGGTAAAAAACCGTAGAAAATACCCCAGTGTATATCTAAATGAATATGGTCTTTAAATAGTGGAACTTCGTATTGATTATTGGCCGTCACCAATAAATTTATTTTTTCCTGATCTGTGACATTCTGTAATATTTTAGAATTTAAAACAATCTCAAAGCCTTGTTCAAGAAGTATTTCCAATGCCTTTTTTATAGAATTTGGGTGAAAAACTATATCGATATCGCCAGACTCACGTAATTGTTTATTGCCGAAGAAACGGAAAGTGAAAATATTCCCTTTCATAAAAAAGTATTCCAAATCTGCTTCCCGAAATACCTGGTTTAAACGCTTTATTTCTGTTACATAACGCAGGCTATTAAGTGTTTGATCTTTCGTAAAATTTTGAAATTCGATTTTTAACAAGTCGTTAAGAAAAGGACTTTTTTTGTCAAATTCACTTATAAGAGGCCTTATTTTGTGATATTTCACTAATTGACCTAATCTTATAAAATCTATTTTCTGATTGGCAGGAAGCTCCATATTCTCTTGTCCAGGGACAAAATATCTTTTGAGGCAGAATATCAGAATATTTAGTTCCGGGCTAAAGTTCATATTTGGTTTTAATCCTTAAAAGTACGAACAAATTGAATCAGAGAGGAAATATCCTTGGGTCGGTAAAAATCATAGGCTTGAATGGATTTAGCCAATCCTGAAGAAAAAATAAAATGCTTTATTAATCCGTCCTTTTTTAACAAAGCAGTTGGTAATGGGAAATAAGCCGTCAATTTGCTTAAAACTTCTTTTGCCTCCAGTTTAATTAGCGATTGGGTTTTACTGCTTTTCTTTAAAAAAAGTATATTTTTCAAAGGAACAGGGCCAGTTTTACTGCTATTTTGGGCACTTTTTATCAAATATTTATTGGTCCCTTCTGAGGAACGATCAAGATCATCCTTTGTTATATCAAATCCTTCAAGTCCATCCGCCCATATTTTTAATTGGTCAAATGCCGGAATTACATAAAACTCATTGTTAATTTTCTGAATAGCTACTAAATCATCTGTAAGAACACTATAATTCTCCCTATTGAAGGCCAAGGCCGTAGTGGATTTACCCGCTCCTGAAACCCCACAAATTACAGTAGATTCCTTATTCTTAAAGACTGCACTACCATGTAATAAAAATATACCTCGCTGCCATAAAATCATACCTAATGCTTCGCTTAATGTAAATATTTGCAACGAGATCAAATCAACATTATTGGCATCCACAATTATCTCACTTCCACATCTTATTTTAAACTTTAAAATATTATTCCAATTTAAAATTAATGCTTCATCTTTTAACCCAAAACAAGCATTCATACCTTGTCGGTAAATTTTTGTTTTCCGCTGCGGAGATTCGGATATTTTACCTAACTTTATCCAAACATCAGGCGATGTATTCACTTCCGTCAAAACGCCATCGAAATTGACTTCTGAGGCAATAGTTAAGCCAAATGCATAGTATTTTTTTAAGCCCATTTCCAAATTGATTTAAATTTAGAATCGGGCAAATCGCCTAAAATTACTTTTCCGTTTAGTTCAAGCCAGGCATGAGCCTCAAACCCATTGGTAATACTTACTCCGAAAATCATATTAATATCTTCATTATTTTTTAAGAGAAGTAAACCAGTAAGTGCTTTTGTTAAACATTTAAAACTCAATACGTAAGAAATACGGTCAACAGCCATACATACCTGACCTATATCCAGATTTTCAGGTTTTTTTTTAAAATAGAGTCGGGTAAATTTTTTTCTTAAAGCAGGAAATGAGTATAACCGGCGTAGTAATTCTATCCGGCAAAGCCAAAAGGTAATATGAAAATACAAATTCCTTTCTCTCTGATTTAGTGAAAAAACCTTATTCAATTTCGCGAATAAGTCCTTCATTTTTCAAATCGATTAAAAGTTCTTTTAAATCTTGAGTCAAGATCTCACGACTTACATCAAATTCCGCCATAAGGCCGTCACGTAATTGTAAGAATGATTTTGGTCCCGATTCTAATAATACCCATACAAAACTACCTGTTTCGTTAAGATTATAATACGTTCCCTTGAGGTGGTTTAAAATGACAGACTCACCTGATAATTCGGTTGAAACCTGCTCCTCTGTAAGTTCAAAAAGGCCATTTGTTGAAATCATTCTAATTGCATTTAATCAATCCTTTTGCTAATAAGTAGGGTAAAAATACATATAAAGTAAGACCTTTCAGGAGAAAGAAAAAAAATCCTGCCCAACCCATTCTTTTAAGCCAAAATACTATTTTCTCCCTTCTGTTCAATTAATATTATATTTTCAATTTATATTGAAATGTCCATATTTTCTATATTATCAATTTGTTTTAAAATATTTTATATTACTGAACAAAGTGAAATATTTAGACTCTGACAAATCCTGAAAGTATTGCGAAAAACGCAAGCCGGCAGGAACCTGAATAAATTTGACCTGACTGAATTTACGTATTATATATTGGTAATAGAGTGAATAATTAGAGATCTGACCACTTAACCAAACCGTTGGATCCTGCTCGAAAATATCGGGAATAAACATGGGAATAGATTTAGTAATGCGTAAGTTATTACCTAAAGCCATTTCCACTAATTGTTCCATATTTCCGTTTTTTACCAAACACATACTTACATTAATCTCTGAAAAGTTTAAATGAAGACCGTCAACCAATAGGCAATTCGCTTCTTTTGGAATTAAGGCTATTGATTTTGCTTCCTTATAAATATTGTCCAAAAGCATTTTCAGGTTTTTATCCATACCATAAACCAATGCATTTGCTCCCTGATTGTCAAATATTAGTGTATCAAAATCATCTTCAGGATATAAATAACTTAAAGCCAAATTTGCGGAATCTATTTCCGATTTTGGCAAAAGTGTTTTAAACGGCGTAAGAATAGAAATGGCAATACCTGACCAATAGTTTGCTGCCAGAAAAGAATGAGTTTGAAACAAAACAGCAAGCTCTTCTAAACCCGATATTTTATAATCTTCAAGCCAGATAAAAAGGTTTTGCACTTCATCATAAATGGTGAATCTTAAATTTTCGAAACCCAACTCCATGATGAGAATATACTGATTCAGTTTTTCAATACTGAATCGGTCATCCTGAATCTGGAATGTAGGTACTAACTCTTGGGTTTGCATTTAATAAAAATCGTTCAAATACAACGGATATTCTTGCGGATTCATTCTCTCCAGATCCAATTTATCAAACCAAGCAAAACTGTCGAGTGTTTGAAATTCTGTTTCCGGATCATTACCAAGTGCCAAATTACCTCCTTTTATTTCAACCTCAAAAAAATATTCAATTGCATGTAAAGGTGGATTTATAAACTCGCCTACTTTTAGCAATTTACCCACGCCTATTAGGAGCCCTGTTTCTTCCAAAAATTCCCTTTGAAGTGCTTCGGGCAGGTTTTCGCCTTTTTCAACCTCCCCCCCGGGCGGTAGCCAATGTAAGCCGGTATCACCCAAATCCAAATGTCTGATTAATAAAATCTTACCTTCGTGAATTAATACCCCACAAACGCGTACTCGGATCCGGTTTCCGTAAAAGTTTTCCAGTTCGTTTTTGGCCTTTTTTGACATTAAAACTTATTTTTCACTCAAAAATAGTTTATTTAGCCGCTGTGTCGAAAAACAATTGCCAAATATGGATGAAGAGATAGCAACACCATCCTCCCTTTTAAGAAAAAAATTTAAGTTTGAACCCACTCCAGGGCAGGTACAGCTATTCGATCTGATAGACCAATTTCTGACGACCGAGGATGTGGAACGCCATATTTTTATATTAAAAGGGTATGCGGGAACAGGTAAAACCACCTTTTTGAGTTCCTTGATGAAAGTCTTACCCAAATTTGGCTGGAAATCTGTATTACTGGCACCTACCGGTCGGGCAGCGAAAGTGATGGCGTCTTATTCAAATAGACAGGCACAAACCATTCATCGCAAGATTTACAAACAAAAAGAAAATTCTTATACCGGAAATTTCGATTTTGAATTGCAAAAAAACTTGCACGAAGGCACCGTATTTATAGTGGATGAAGCATCTATGATTTCGGATATCCGCGAGTTTGGAAAAGAGAGCGTTTTGCATGATTTGATTGAATATATTTTTGAAGGCCGGGAAAACAAATTGCTTTTTATCGGAGATGAAGGTCAGCTTCCACCTGTAGGAATTGGGTACAGCCCGGCATTGAACATTGAGCACATGGAAAATCAATATTTCGCCGATGTACTATCTATTACATTAACTGAAGTAGTGCGACAGCAGGAAGGCAGTGGTATACTGATCAATGCTACGGCATTGCGAAACCAACTTCTGGCTGAAAAACCGGAGGTAAAATTCAATACCAAAGCTTATCCGGACATTTTCAGAATGAATGGTGATAAAATAGAAGATGGTCTTCGTTATGCTTACGATAAATTTGGTCAGGAAAACACCATAGTGATAACCCGATCTAATAAGCAGGCTGTGCAGTACAATCAATACATTCGTAACCGGATACATCAAAGTGAGAATGAAATAGAAATTGGAGATGTATTGATGGTAGTAAAAAACAACTATACCGTATTGGACGACGAATCCGAGGCTGGCTTTATTGCCAATGGTGAATTTGCCACAGTCACCCATCTTGGGCGAGAAGAAGAAATGCATGGGCTCCGGTTTCAGCATGCCAGCATGCAATTGGTAGATTACCCCAACGATCCGGAATTTGATTCGTTGATTGTACTGGACACCCTTTACTCTAACACGCCAAATCTTACTAAAGAGCAAAGCAAGCAATTGCATGAATCTGTTTTACAAGATTATTTCTGGGTAAAATCAAAAAAAGAACGCATGGAAATGCTCGGTAAAGATCAATACCTGAATGCATTACAGGTAAAATTTGCCTACGCACTTACCTGCCATAAGGCCCAGGGTGGGCAGTGGGAAGCCGTTTTTGTAGATCAGGGTTATTTGCCAGACAATACAATAGATTTGGAATATATCCGATGGCTTTATACGGCTATCACCCGGGGAGTAAAAGAGGTTTTTCTTGTAAATTTTAATGGAGCATTTTTTTCTTAAATTTATACCATGGGAAAGAAAAAAAACAGACTGAAATCAGCCGGATTTAAGCCTTTCGAGTCGGCAGGTAGCTTGAGTTACATTGGAAAAGAAACCAGCGAAAAGACCGAAATAGTGCTTACTAATTACAATTCAACTGAAATCAGCCAGATTTCTATCGACGATACGAATGAAATTTCTTCGCACTTAACAGATACTAAACTTAGCTGGCTGGATGTAGACGGGGTACATCAACCTGCCTTAATTGAGCAATTAGGCAATATTTATGGCTTACACCCCCTTATGCTCGAAGATGTGCTTAATACTACTCAAAAGCCTAAAATGGAATATTTTGAAGACGGTAATCAGCTTTTTGTGGTAATGAAAATGTTAAATCTGGATGAAGAAAATCTGGAAATTGAGACGGAGCAAATCAGCTTGGTTTTGGGCAAAAACTACGTGATTTCATTTCAGGAAAAAGACCGAACAGATGTTTTTGAAAATATTCATAACCGAATTAATCAAACCACCAGCCGGATCAGAAAATACAATTCAGATTACCTGGTATATGCCATGATTGATCTGGTAGTTGATCATCATTATGTTTTGTTGGAAAAAATAACTTCGAAATTAGAAGATCTGGAAGCTTTGGTACTTCATAACCCGGCCCCTGAATTATTGAATAAAATATACATTATCAAAAAGGAAATGACTTTTATGCGAAAGTCTATTTTACCTTTAAAAGATATAATCGGTGCCTTGATAAGAGAAGAATCGGACCTGGTGGGTCATCAGGTAGATGTGTATCTTCGAGATGTACAAGATCATGTTATCCAAAACATTGACACCCTTGATACCTTTCGTGATGTGGCCGATAACATCATGGCCAATTACCACGCCGCCATAAGTAACCGCATGAATTCGGTAATGAAAACATTAACGGTTTTTACCGTAATTTTTATGCCATTGAGTTTTCTGGCAGGTGTTTACGGAATGAATTTCGTTAATATGCCCGAACTCAAAAGTGAGAATGGTTATTATATAACACTTGCCGGAATGGCAATGATTAGTGTAGGTTTGTGGTTTTATTTTAAATGGAAAAAATACCTGTAAAGCCATATAGAATACGCGATTTAAAACAGCCTTGCGTTTCTTATTAAAGCTAATTGAACTAATATTTATGTTACGTTTTCATCTTCTAATATTTTCTACTTTATTTTTATTCAGTTGTAATCCAAAAACTCCGGATTTGACTGAAGCAAATACTTTTGACCTTATTCAGGATCAAATACTTACACCAAACTGTGCCACATCCGGCTGCCACCTTTCATCATCCGATCCTGCCTTCAAACAGCATGGCCTAATTTTGAATAAAGGACAGGCTTTTGCCAATTTATTTAACGTGGACCCGACTAATATTACTGCCAAAGAAGAAGGCCTTATGCGGGTAATACCAGGTGATTTTGAAAATAGTCTTTTGTATCAGAAATTGCTTTTTGTGAGTACTCATGAGAGCGAAAAAAATTTCGGTAGCATAATGCCACTCGGTGGCGACTTGCTTTTTCAGGGTCAGATTGACTTTATTAAGGAATGGATTTTGGCAGGAGCACCGGAGAAAGGCTCGGTGGCTGATTACAATCTATTAAATGACAAGACTCCCTCTCTTGCCATTTTCGAACCCTTGGCCCCGCCTTCCATCGCTGAAGGATTTCAGATGAAAATCGAGCCATTTGAAATTTTCCCTTATTTCGAACGTGAAATTTTCCTACGAAAAACCCTTAACAATCCAGATACCGCATTTATTGACAAATTTCAGATAAAAATGCATCCGGGAAGTCACCATTTTATCCTTTATGGATTCAGAGATCCCGATAAATTACCGGAAAAAAATATAATACGCGACTTAAGGAAAAGAGATGAAAGCCTCGATCTGAAAACTTTTCAGGAGATAGGCAACCATGTATTTTATTTTGGTGGCAGCGAAAGCAATTTTACATTTAACTTTCCGGAGGGTACCGCTGTGGTACTTCCGCCTAATATGGAATTTGATATGAACTCCCATTATTTTAACCGGGGTGCGAAATCATATAATGGAGAAGTAAATATCAATCTCTATACCGTGGATAAAAGCAAAGTTAAAAATCGACTGAAAATACTGGATTTAGGAAACAATAACCTGATAATTCCGGCGAAACAGCGTACGACTATTTCAAAGACTTTTACCTTTAATAAGGATATAAAAATTGTTACTCTGTTTTCTCACACGCACAAGCTGGGAGAAAAATTTGAAATATTAATAAAAGGAGGAATCCGGGATGGAGAAGTAATTTATACATCTCTTAATTGGGAACATCCAGAAAAAATTGACTTCGAAATTCCGGTAGCATTAAAGCAAGGGGAAGGACTCACTTCCCGAATCACTTATAATAACTATACCGACCAAACGGTACGGTTTGGACTTACTAGTACCGATGAAATGGGCATTATCTTTGGTTATTATTACGAAGATTAAACTATTAAGAAAAACAGCACTTTTATTTTCGAATTATGATTGCATCAACTCCGAAACCACCCTATTATGCCGTTATTTTTAGCTCCTATAGAACAGAAGGGGATAATGGATATTATGAAATGGCAGATAAAATGGTAGAATTGGCAAGTAAGCAACCCGGGTATTTAGGAATAGAATCGGCCAGAAATGAACTTGGTATTACCGTTTCCTATTGGGCAAATGAGGAATCGATCCGGAATTGGAAAAAGAACGCCGAACATCAACTTGCTCAGCAAAAAGGTCGATCTGAATGGTATAAAAGCTTTAAAGTTAGAATTGCAAAAGTAGAGAGGGAATATGGAATGGAATAAAAACTTTATTCAATTACTCATGGCTTCAGACGTTTGGAGAAAAACTATTTCCCCAATTCCTTCTTTAAATGATCCAGATACAAAATCCCATTCAGGTGATCGATTTCATGTTGAAAAATCACTGCCGTAAAGCCGGAAACCTGCTCTTCCAGATGGCTTTTGTCGAGTTTATCATAAGTAATTCGGATTGTTTCTGCACGGGTGGTCGTGGTATCCCGTCGGCCAGGAATAGACAAGCATCCTTCCAGGCAACTTTGTTTCTGCTCGCTGTACTCCACTATTTTCGGGTTGAGATAAACTTCAAAAGGATACTCCGGCTTATCAAACCGCTGAACCCAGATTATTTGCTTTAAAATTCCTACCTGGGGAGCAGCTATACCCACACCTAATGAATTTTTGTCGGTAACGGTGGCATACAATCTTTTTGTAAAAAGAACCAATGTACTATCTGAAGCATCAACTAATACAGGCCTACTGGCAGTACGCAAAAGTATGGAATCGGCGTAGTTATTAATTTTGAATACCCGCATGGGTTTTGTGGCAGTGCCCGACAAAACCAATTCTGTTTGTTCCTCAGAAAATCGCTGTATTGAATCAACTCTCTTTTTTGAAACTGCACAAGAGAAAAGCAGTATGCTTACACTCAAAATCAAAACTCCCGAATTAATTTTCCTTATCCTGTTATTTACTTTCATTGAAATTCTTTCTCATTTTATAATTTACCAAAATTACACCCTCCCTTTCAATTTCATTCTTTTTAAGTACAGTAAAACCCTGCTTCTGAAAAAAAGACAAGGCTGTAATACTAACATCCGCCTCAAGAAATATGGAGCCCATTTCTTTTGCCTTGTTTTCCAGTTCTTGATAAATCAATTTAGCGAAACCCTGTTTTTGATAATTGGGAGCTACAAAGAACAAATTTAAGAAATCATGCCCCTTGAGTGAACCGAATCCCATCAACTTATCCTTATTATCTTTTGCCAAAAGAAAATATTCTTCTCTAATCCTGCTTTCCCATTTAGAAATATCTTTTACTGAATTAGTCCAAACCCTTAATTGCGTTTCAGAATAATCGGCAAAGCAAGTTCCTAAAATGCTTTCCTTAAACACCTTCAGTACATCCAGAAGGTCATTTAATTCTGCCAAAGAAAAACTTGTTTCGATCGACATTATTGAAAAAATATTTAAATTTCACTTATTAATTCCGGCAAAAGACAAAACTAATTAGAAATCACCAATGCCTACAATTTACAGCAATATAGACGAATATATTAACGATTTTCCGGAAGAAATTAAGGAAAGGCTGCAGTCCATTCGCTTATTTCTACATCAAGAATACGAGGGTGTGGAAGAGCGAATTGGCTACAATATGCCTGCTTTTTATAAAAATGGTAAGTACCTGTGCTATTTTGCAGGATTTAAAAACCACATTGGATTTTACCCCGCACCTGTGGAACATCCGGATTTTAAAGAAGAACTTGCGAATTATAAAACCGGTAGGGGTTCCGTGCAATTTTCTTACAAAAAAGAGCTACCTTTTAACTTATTAAAACGGATTACTGAACTAAGAATAAATACAAAATAAAATGAATTATACCGAAAAAATTGGAGATAAAACCAAGCCATTGTCATTGAAAACTCCACCGCTGACTTCTGAATACACCATGCATGTGGATACTAAGGATGGAAAAGAAATACTGGTATGTACAGTTGGAAAAACTATCCTGCATTACGACATCCGTATTTTGAACGACATGCATGAAATGCTCAAAAAACACGGTGACTGGATGGAAATGGGCAGTGCAGATGAACAGAAACCGGCTAAAGAAGGTACATTGGAGTTATGGGGCAGGTCAGAAAAAAACCCGGTAGGTGGTTGGTACGGCCTCAAAAAAGGTTTCCGCGGCCGGGTTGGCATGTACATTCCACCATTGATGGAAGCAATCGGTTTAGCGAATATTACGCACGAACCCAAAAACAATAAGATCAAGGCATTATGAAGAGAAAAAACAATTAAATAAATAAAACATTTCTAACCTATACTTTTACAACCTAAAAAAGATTGAAACCAAACAACTTTAAAACTTTAAAACCTTACAACCTTAAAACCTAAGAACCCTAAAACCTTCCAACATTAAAACCTTCCAACATTAAAACTTTACAATAAAAAAACAAGAAAAACATAAATAAATGTGGTACACTTACGCCCTGCTTTCCGCCTTTTTCGCAGCACTAACAGCCATTTTAGCCAAAATAGGCATTAAAAATGTAGATACCGATCTGGCAACAGCCATTCGAACAGTGGTAATACTGGTATTAGCCTGGGGCATAGCGTTTTTTCGTGGTGGCACACAAATAATTGGTTCTTTAAGCAAGCAAAATATCCTATTTCTAACCCTATCCGGTTTGGCGATAGGCTTTCCTGGATATTTTATTTTAAAGCATTACAAATCGGAAAAGTTTCGCAAGTAGCACCTGTGGATAAATTAAGCGTTGCTTTTGCTATTTTACTTTCCGTACTCTTTTTGGGTGAAATTTTAACCTGGAAAACAGCAATCGGTGCTTTATGTATCATTGTAGGAAGTATTATCATCATTTTATAAGTCTATTCTTTGTATGCCGAATTCAAATATGAAAATTACATTTAAAATAGCTCTTATTTCTGCTATATCTGTTTTACTCTTGAGTTGTAATCGAACTACCAAAACTGCCGAAGTTTACCTTACAAGCAGTGACAAAAAGCACAAACTGGAAAAAAGCCAGTTGATTTCGGAAGGTAAAGGATGCAAAGATTGTCAGATAATTTCGCTGGATTCTTTGGAATACGACCAGGAGATTGATGGTTTTGGTTTTGCCTTAACCCAGGGATCGGCAGAAGCCATTTTTAAATTAAATGATTCTACCCGAAAAGAACTTTTAAACGAATTGTTTTCAGTAGAAAATGGAAACGGCATTTCAATTCTTAGAATTAGTATCGGAGCTTCCGACCTGAGCAATTCCGATTATACCTGGTGCGATATTCCGGGGGATACGCTGCTTGCAAAATTTAGAATGCCTGAGCCGGACAGCTTGTTTCTTTTTCCATTATTGGCAGAAATCAAAGCCATTAACCCGGAAATAAAAATTATGGCAACACCCTGGACAGCACCTATCTGGATGAAAAGTAATAAATCGTGGATAGGCGGAAATCTTTTACCTGCGTATTATTCCTTATATGCCAGCTATTTTATTCGCTTTGTTCAGAAAATGGAATCTTTAGGTCTTCCCGTTTTTGCCTTAACAATTCAAAATGAACCGGAAAACCCGAATAACGAACCCAGCATGAGCATGACCGCCGACGAACAGATCGACTTTATTGAGAATCATTTAGGTCCAGGCTTTGCGAAAAACAATATTTCCACTAAAATATTAGCCTACGATCACAATTGCGACCATCCGGATTATCCGATTAAGGTTTTGCAAAACACGAAGTATGCCGATGGTGCAGCATTTCATTTATATGGAGGCGATATATCGTCAATCGGCAAAGTAAGAGAAGCTACCGGAAAAAATGTCTTTTTTACGGAACAGTATACCGAAACTAATGG
>JAHEBN010000137.1:0-10549 GCA_024645245.1 Jiulongibacter sp.
CAAGGTGTGTTGCCCTATTTCCTCGGGCTTTTTTTGGGTGTTGCCATTTTGAAATATTTAAAGGTAAAACCAATAAATAAATCAATATCATGCCAAAAGCTACCGAAGGTTTAGTTCAACAGCATCTTGAAACCATTATTTCTGATAAAATATTACTATTCATAGCTTTAGAAAACATTTTATCTAATTCAATTAAATACAGCGAACCCGGAAAGATTATTTATCTTAAAACATTAGAACAAGCAAATCAGCTGAATTTCGAAATAAAAGATGAAGGAAAAGGCATACCGCCAAATGAATTAAATACCTTGTTTGATCGCTATAAGACAACTTCAAATAGAACCACAGCCCAAGAGCAAAGCCGCGGGCTGGGACTGAGTATTGTAAAAAGGATATGCGATGAACTCGGAGGAAAAATTAAAGTAAAAAGCGATACCGGGCAGTGTTCCACATTCACCTTGTCTTTTCCTGTTTAATTTTTAATTTATGGCTGTTATAAGCCCTGTCTCCCTTCTTCTCGATACTAAAATCTTTTCCCGATTGCTCAATTGCACGTACATCCTGTTTTTAAGTGCCTTTAATTTCCTGATATGGCTGATATTAACCATGGAATTTTTGTGGGTGCGATAAAAACCATAAGGTATTAATCTTTCTTCCAGAATTTTCATAGTAGTTGCCACACAAATCGAGTTTCCGTTGCATAGCACGATACTGGTATAATTTACCTAAGCATGCAAAACCATCAGTTCCTCTGGCTTGATTTAAATATGTCCCCCAATTCTGATAACATTATTTGTTTCCATCTTTTGACTATTGTTTGAATAATCAAAGCTCAGAAACTTTCACAGTTCAAAACATACAGTAATCCGGTAATTTTTGTAATGCAAAAAGCCTACTCCGGTTAATAGAAGGCCTTTTATGGTTTATTCCGGTTTTGTTTATCACATGTAGTTCAAATCATTATTGGGCTTAAGCTTAATCATACCCACCCAATTCATCACCTTTATAATAGGATATGTAGGGTCAAACTCGTGCCATTTGATTCCGAAATTGGCTCTTCCGCCAAATTTGTGGTGGTTGTTATGGTAACTTTCGCCCATCATCAAGAAATCAAGGGGTAAAAGATTTTTAGCGGTATCATTAACCTTAAAATTGGTATATCCGTATTTGTGTGCATACCAATTAATAATTACCCCATGCACGGGCCCCATCAGAAAATGGATGGGAAGCAACAGAAACATCCACCAGTGTGTGGCAAACTGAATATAAAACAAAACGTACAGAACTCCCCATCCAATACGCACAAACCATTGATCTCCAAGCTTTTCCAAAAAGGCCCAATGCGGCACATTCTTCTTGAATTTAGGGTCGATGGTATCTTCCATGTGCACAATTTTATTATAATAATTTTTGGTTTTCCACATCATGTCCATCAAGTTTTTCGAAAAACTTGGTGAGTGTGGATCCTGTTCGGTATCAGCATAAGCATGATGCAATCTATGCATTACTCCATAAGCATAAGGACTCAAAAATGAAGATCCTTGAAATATAAAAGTAAACACATAAAATACTTTCTCTAAAAACGGACTCATCGTAAACATCTTGTGAGCGGCATAGCGATGTAAAAAGAAAGTCTGGGCGAAAAGCGAAAGATACCAGTGAGCGAGAAAAAAGATTAAAATGATCATCAACAACTAATTTATTTATATGGTGATACAAAGTAAATTAGTGAACCATTTAAAAATTATGATCGAAATCAGTATTCTCTATAAATTCAAACTAAAGTACAATTTCGACAATTCGAAATAATCAAATATATCATCACAACATACTCATTAATTGTATTTTATATTAATTCACTAATCACAGCCGATAAAAACCCTTACCTGAAAGTACAATTTCCATTTTGCCATTTTTTTTCAAAAAATTCAAGTTACCTGTTCTGAAAAAATGCTTTCAGCTTTTATCGGAATTAATTTCTTTAACATTTTCTTATATTTGCATATACCCATATCTATACTAGTTTTTCTCTAAAAATGAGCGAAGAAAATAAGGCTTACGACCCTACCCAGCAGCACGAAGTAATTGATGACATGTTTGAACAGTATTTTCTGGAATACGCTTCTTACGTAATTCTGGAAAGGGCTGTACCTGCAGGCGAAGATGGATTAAAGCCTGTTCAAAGGCGTTTTATGCATGCATTAAAAGAAATGGACGATGGCCGTTTCAACAAAGTAGCCAATGTGATCGGAGCCACCATGCAGTTTCACCCACATGGAGATGCCTCTATCGGTGATGCCATTGTAAATATTGGCCAGAAAGAGCTTTTGTTGGATATTCAGGGAAACTGGGGTGACATACGTACTGGTGATAGTGCCGCAGCACCACGATACATTGAAGTTCGCCTTTCTAAATTTGCTAATGAGGTGCTTTTTAATGAAGATACCACAGAATGGCAGATGTCGTACGATGGCCGTAAGCGAGAGCCAGTTACATTACCTGCCAAGTTCCCACTGCTTCTCGAAATGGGTGTGGAAGGAATCGCGGTTGGGCTTTCTACCAAAGTGATGCCTCATAATTTTCTGGAACTTTGCGAAGCATCGATTGCTTTTTTAAATAATAAAAAATTCACGCTTTATCCCGATTTCCTTACGGGCGGTATGATAGACGTAAGTTCGTACAACGATGGAGCCCGGGGAGGCAGAATAAAAATCAGGGCAAAAATCTCCGAAGTTGATAAAAAGACACTGAAAATAAGCGAAATACCATACGGTACCACCACAGGCGGACTGATCGATTCCATAATAAAAGCTAATGATACCGGTAAAATTAAGATCCGTAAAGTTGAAGATAATACCGCCCGCGATGTGGAGATTATTATTCATCTGGCTCCCAACACTTCGCCGGATATTACCATTGATGCTTTATATGCATTTAGCTCTTGTGAGGTTTCGGTTTCGCCCAATGCAGTAGTTATCCGGGATGACAGGCCCCACTTTGTGGGAGTGAGCGATATCTTGAAAGACTCTACCAATCAAACGGTTCACTTACTTAAACGGGAGCTAGAAATCCGGAAATTTGAGCTACTTGAGAAATTATTATATAGCTCTCTTGAAAAAATATTTATCGAAAATCGTATTTATCGGGATATTGAAGAATGCGAAACTTTCGATGCGGTTATTGATACAATCGATGCTGGTTTAGAACCTTATAAGGCTGATTTTTATAGAGTAATTACCCGGGAAGATATCCTTAGATTAACAGAGATTCGTATTAAAAGGATTTCGAAATTCGATGCATTCCGTGCAGATGAATTGATGAAAAAACAGCAGGAAGAGCTGGAAGAAGTCAATTATAACCTTGAGAACCTGGTAAATTACGCCATTCTCTTTTTCCAAAACCTGATTAAAAAATATGGTGCAGGCCGGGAAAGAAGAACCGAAATTATCGAATTCGGTGAGGTACAGGCCAATGTGGTAGCAGCCAATAACCAAAAATTATACGTTGACAGGGAAAATGGATTTATCGGGTATGGACTGAAAAAAGAAGAGTTTGTAATGGATTGCTCCGATCTGGATGATATCATTGCTTTCCGCCGAGATGGAAAATACAGCGTGGTTAAAATTTCGGAAAAAGTGTTTGTGGGCAAAGACATCATCCACTGTGCAGTTTTCCGTAAAAATGATGAACGCCGCATCTACAATGCGATGTACCTCGATGGTAAATCAGGCAAAACCATGGCTAAGAGATTTGCCGTGACGGGTATTACCCGCGACAAAGATTACGATGTAACCATTGGTACGCCCAAGTCTAAAATTTTGTACTTTACAGATAATGAAAACGGAGAAGCGGAGATAGTTACCGTTAATCTCACAGCCGGATGCTCTGCCAAGAAAAAGCAATTTGATTGGGATTTTTCGGAGTTAACAATCAAAAATAAAACTGCTCAGGGAAATATGGTTACCAAATTTCCGGTGAGAAAAGTGATATTAAAATCGGCCGGAAAATCGACACTGGGCGGTGTAGATATCTGGTATACGCCTGCAATTGGCCGCCTAAACCGGGATGAACATGGGGAATACCTGGGTAATTTTGAAGCTGAGGATAAAATTCTGGTAGTGTACAAAACAGGGGAATACGAACTTACCAATTTTGAGCTTACTAACCATTATGAACAAAGGCAAGTAATGCTCATCAAAAAATACGAACCCAGAGGGGTGGTTTCTGCCATTTATTACGATGGCGAAAGCCGGATTTACTACATCAAGCGTTTCCTGAT
The DNA here is from genome assembly GCA_024645245.1 of Jiulongibacter sp. GTDB lineage: Bacteria > Bacteroidota > Bacteroidia > Cytophagales > Spirosomataceae > JAHEBN01. The sequence goes on from JAHEBN010000137.1 coordinate 4,280, forward strand.
CGAGACTACCACGATGGACAAAAAGTTCGGATTTTTAACGGATCATAACCGAACAGAGTTGCTTGCGATCTCATACGATGAACTGCCAAGGGTCGAGATGAAAGTCAAAAAAGACCGCAAAGCCAATATAGAAAAATTGGAGTTTAAATTAGAAACTCTGGTGGACGTGCGTGGCTGGAAAGCCATGGGCAATAAACTGGCTTTTATGAAAATAGAGTCTGTAAAAATGCTTGCACCAGAAATTGTAGAAAAACCACAATCAGAAGCAGAGCTGGTGACAGCTAATCAAACTGAGGAGGATAGTTCTGAAAATGAAGAAATAGACAACGAGGTAAATTCTGAAAACGAGGAAGAAGAAATAATTGTGGAGGAAGCGATTGTTAGTGAAGAACTCGTTGAGGAAAAAGTAGTTGAAGAAACCATCATTGAGGAAGAAATTATCGAATTGCCTCAGGAAGAATCAAAACAAAAAGAGAACAGTGAAGTTTCGGATGAAGAAGGGGATTTAAAAAAAACCGTAAAACCTGAATCGAAAACACCGAAAAAACCAAAAATCGACCCGGATTCACAATTAGGTCTTTTTTGAAATGAAATTTGATAAAATCAAAACTCAAATACCGACCATTTCACTGGGCACTTCTTAGCTGGATTTTGCTGAATTCAACTTTTGCTTATACTCAACTGAGAATCGAGGTTGAACTACGCAAAAAATCAATAATTCCTGAGAATCCGGTATTTCTGGTTACCGATTTTGACGAATGGAACCCAGGAGACACCGAGTTGCAGATGCATAAAATGAATGATAGCATCTGGTACATTGAGCTTCAGGATTTCCCGGAAAAATTTGAATATAAATTTACTCAGGGCAACTGGATGAGTGTGGAAGGTACACCTGCTGGTGAATCCTTACCCAATCGTATTTTTGTTTCTAACGGAAAAGCAAAACAATACATCAGGAATGATCTGCTGGGATGGGAGGATAAAGCAAGCTATACGATTATAATAAGGCACTATCCCGAAAATACTCCTAAAGATGCCCGGATTTATATCGCAGGAAATTTTAATAACTGGGCCACCAGCAGCGAAAGCTATCGGCTTAAAAAGCAAATTGACGGCAGTTTTCAAACAAAAATTTACACTGATCTTTCTAAACTGGAATTTAAATTTACCCGCGGCGATTGGGAACGCGTAGAATCCAGAGCAAGTGGAAAGGCCCGTCCTAACCGGGTAATATTCAGGAGCTCTAATCTGGATGCCCGAAATATTGAAATGGAAATTGAGGGCTGGGAAGACCTCAACGGCACGTTTAGTTTTTTCTCCTTTTTCGACCTGCTTTTATTGTTCTCTGTTTTTCAGGGGGTTTTACTCATTTTTGCCATACCGGCCATACAATCCAATAACAGATCGGCAAATAAATGGCTAATACTGACCATTGCTTTATCTTCCCTAATGATTTTTTTATATGTGATTTCAAATTACGAAGGTGCAGTTAATAAATTTCCGTTGATACTATTTATCACAGATCTTATCCTGTTTACCTACGCCCCGCTCTATTACTTTTATTTAAGGAAACTACTTTTTATTTCCGATAAATTACCAGGTCGTTGGTACCTGCATTTTATTCCTTTTTTAATTCAGTTGATTGTGTATGCCGTAATCCTTCTAAATGGATACGATGGTATTCTTTTGAAAATAATGAATCAGAATAAGCTGGTCATTTCTATTTTCATGTTTAGTGGCTTGGCAGGCTTGCTTTGGAACGCTTTCTACTGGAATCTTTTCCGTAAAAATATCCGGTATTACGAACAAGAATTTCGTACCAACTTTAGTTTCGAGCAAAATCTGAATTATCTCAATACGGTGTTAATAATTCAATTTATCACTTTACTTATCTGGGCGGTATTTTTCATTATTCTGGCTTGTGAATATATATTTGAAATTGATCTCACCACGCTCCTGGAAAATTTCACCGATCTTATCTGGTTATGCTTTTCAGCCTACACGTATATTTTAGGATATTTTGCGATTGCACAGCCCGAAACCTTTAAAGCTCCTGCCGCCCCTCTGTCTATTTTTGACGATATACTGGAAGGTACTTTGAAAGAAAATAATGCCATTCCGGATGAAAAAGAAGAAAATTCGGAGGTTATAAACAGACTTGAAAAATACATGCAAAAAAACAAGCCGTATGTAAATCCGGGGCTGACTCTCAACGAATTAGCCAAAAATATCGAGGTACCTTCCCATCAGCTTTCCAAATTATTGAATGATCATTTTGGTAAAAATTTCTTTGATTTTATCAATTCCTACCGTATTCAGGAATTTAAAAAACTAGCTGCCGATCCAAAAAATCAGCATTTCACATTTCTTGGACTGGCCTACGAGGTAGGCTTCAATTCCAAAACTGCTTTTAACCGATCTTTTAAAAAAATTACCGGACAAACACCGAGGGAGTTTTTGGAAGAAAATAAAGAATTAGTTTAACTCAGATTAACGCTCCCGCAGCTTCATCTACCCATATCAGGCCATTATTGTGCAATTGAAAAATCGTTGATGGCAATTCTTCAGAAACCTTTTCAGTAGCGGTTCTCTTGATTATATCGGCTTTCTTTTCCCCATTTGCCATCACCATCGCCGTTTTCGCCTCGCTCAGGTGTTTCAAACCAACCGTAATTCCCTGCGACAATTTAGTTTCCGATTGAAAATATTTTTGCCCAACATCTATTGTCATTTGGGCCAATTCGGTTACCTGACAATAGGAATCAAATGAAACTCCCGGTTCGTTCAAACCAATATGTCCGTTTAGACCTAAACCCACCAACATTAAATCCAGACCACCTCTTTCAAAAATCAACTCATCCACTCGTCGGCATTCTGCTTCCAGGTCTTCACTCAATGAATCAAAAAAAGTAAAGTTTTCTACCGGTATCACGAGCGGATTCAATAAGTTTTCGGCAACTATATACCGGCAACTACCTTCACTTTCTGGTGGAATACCCACCCATTCATCCAAACCAATAATCATCGCATTTTCAAAATCACTTGCGTTAGCCATTTTCGCAAGTATTTGATAGGCCAGCTTTGGTGTATCACCCGAGGTTAAAACCAAGGTGGCATTCGGTTTTTCTTTTATGAGCTCGTATATAAATTGAGCAACTGCCGCTGATAATTCTGCGTGATCTTTAAATTTTGTAATATTCATTTAATGCCTTGATTTTGTATCCGATACTTTCCCGGACTAATCCTTAATTTTTGTTTAAATATCCGATTGAAATGAACGATATTGTTAAATCCATTTGCAAAAGCAATATTTCCGATGGATTCTGAACTGTAAAGTAAAGCCCTTTTTACCGAATTAATTCTTAATTCATTCAGGTATTCTGTAAAATGTTTCCCAGTATTTTTCTTGAAAAACCGACAAAAACTGGTTGGTGTCAGGTGACTTACTTCGGCCATTTCCCCAATCGTAATATTTTGGGCAAAATTCTTATTTATGTATTGAAAAACTTTGTCCATTCTTTCGGTCTGGTAATTATCTAATGCAAAACTTGCCGTTGAAGCCGAAGCCAATACATATTCCTCCTTAACCAATCCATGTAAAATTTCTATCAATTGCAGTAACCTATTTACCGAAACTGAATTTTGCAAATTCTCCAGTTTACATTGAAATTCTTCCTGATTTTTTAGTCGAAAAATAAGTCCTGATTTGGCCTTGTGAAGTAGTTTCAAAACCGGCTCCAGTTCTGCCGTATTGGGTGAAAGCATATCAGTGAATTTTTCACCAAACTGAATTACATCGGCAACTGATCCTTTTGAATCCTTTTCTGAACCCCAGGTATGGGGAACATTAGGCCCAAGCAATACCAAATCCCCCGACGAAAATGTATCTAAATAATTACCGATAAGCCTGTTGCCATTTCCCTTGCGAATAAAAGTAAGCTCATATTCCGGGTGATAATGCCAATTAAATTCAAATAATTGAGTAACTAATAAATAGCTGGTAAATGAACTTTCAGCCGAATTTGGAATGGTTTCAAAATTAGCAATCATCTATATTTATCTTATTTAGAATAATAATTATCAAAATTAAGATAATATATGTTATAATTTGGTTAATTTTTGTTTAAGAATCAATTCAGAATTTGAGGAAATTTGTTTCATCAAAAAAAAAAATACAAAAATGATACTCGATCAATCTTATGTTTTGACGCCGGAACAAATCGAATTCTATAAAGAAAACAAATACATCAAACTTAAAAATGTGTTGGACGATGCCACAATTGTCCACTATAAAGAACTGATCGGCCGAAAGGTTCAGGAACTTAACACCCAAAATATCCCCATCGAGCAACGTGATACCTATAGCAAAGCATTTCTACAAATAATGAATCTCTGGACACACGACGAAGAAATCAAAAAGTTTGTTTTCAATAAAAGAATTGCAGGAATTGCCGCCCAATTGATGGAAGTTGAAGGAGTTAGACTGTATCACGATCAGGCCTTGTTTAAAGAACCAGGTGGCGGTTTTACACCCTGGCATGCCGACCAGTATTATTGGCCACTGGAAACCGACAAAACCGTAACAGCCTGGATTCCTTTGCAAGCCACACCGCTTGAAATGGGTCCGCTGGAGTTTTCGGCTAAAAGTCATTTGCTTCAAGATGGCCGTGACCTTAAGATTAGCGACGATTCAGAACAAGTCATTTCTTCGAAACTCCGTCTGGGCGATTTTGAAAAAATAGTTGAACCTTTTGAATTGGGCGAAGTGAGTTTTCACAGTGGATGGGTATTTCACCGGGCAGGTGCTAATACCACCGATCAAATGCGAAGCGTAATGACCATGATTTACATGGATAAAGATATGAAATTGAAAGAACCTGCCAATCCAAACCAACAAGCAGACTGGGATACCTGGTGCCCGGGTGCAAAAATCGGCGAGGTGATTGATACACATCTCAATCCAATTCTGTAATTTTAAGTATGTCAAAAAGCTTTTGGTACTTAATCCTTTTGTTGGGGCCAGGCCCTTTTTTCGGTATGTCTCAGGAATTCCGGATTAATCTGGCTGGTTACAAGGCAGATACCTACAAAAAAGCACTTTACTTAAAGAGAACGGAGCAAAATACCGAAAGTTTCCAGTTGATCTCGATTGAAAACCCGGAGCTGACTTTTGATATAATCCCAAAAAAATCACTTTCGAATTGGAAACCATTTGAAGCAAGCCTGATTCTCGACTTTTCCTTTGTAAAATCTGCGGGGCATTACCTGCTAAAAGAATTAAATTCAGGAATTGAATCTACTGCATTCGAAATTGGCGATTACCCGGATTATCAGGAAGATGTTATAGCCTTTATGCAAAGTCAGCGTTGCGGTTTTAATCCCTATATAAATGGATACTGTCACCAAAACGACGGATTGAGTTTTTTTGGACAAGTACCAGATTCCAGCAAAATAGATGCACGGGGTGGCTGGCACGACGCAGGCGATCAATTAAAATACCTGATTACAGGTTCAAATGCTACGGCACGCATGCTTCAGGCCTGGCTGGCTTATCCGCAAAATTTCAAAGACCTTGTTTTATCGAATGGTCTTACCGGTGAAAACAAGATCCCGGATATTATCGATGAAGCGAAATGGGGAACAGATTGGATTCTGAATCTACATGCCGCACCGGGTGAACTCTATCATCAGGTTGCCGATGATCGCGACCACCGAGGTTTCAAATTACCTCAAAATGACAATGCCGACTATGGATGGGGAAAAAATAGTTTCCGCCCAGTGTATGCCGCTACAGGTGAGCCCCAAGGGCTGGGAAAATACAAAAGCAAAGCCACCGGAGTAGCCAATCTGGCCGGGCGTTCTGCCGCAGCTTTGGCCTTGGGCTATCAGGTTTATTCCCGCTTTGAATCTCTAAAAAAGTATGCCGATACTTGTTTGTTAAGTGCAAAGGAGCTTTATGAAATGGGGAAAAATAAGGAAGGTTATCAGCAGGGAAATAGCTACGGAGCACCCTACCGGTACGAGGAAAACACCTGGGCCGATGATATGGAATGGGCTGCTGCAGAGCTGTACAAAGTAACAAAAGAAAAGAGATACCTGATTGATGCCCGAAAATACGCCGATATCATCAACACTTGGTCATGGATGGAAAGAGACACGGCTTCCCATTATGAAATGTACCCTTTTGTAAACATGGGTCATTTTGCTTTGTGGCAAGCGGGAAGTAAGAAAGACAAGAAAAAAATGGTTTCTTTTTATCAGCACAATCTT
>JAHEBN010000137.1:10559-12335 GCA_024645245.1 Jiulongibacter sp.
TAAAAGAACGTGCCGATCAAAACCCGTATGGGGTGGGTCATTTGTTTATATGGTGCTCCAATAACCTTGCAGCGGCTGTAGCAACACAATGCTTGCTCTATGAAGAAATGTCCGGTGATAATAGCTTTCGCGATTTAATGCAAAACGAAATAAACTGGCTTTTGGGCATTAATCCATGGGGCACATCGATGATCACCGGCTTACCACAATCTGCTGATTGGCCACTGGATGTGCATATGCCTTTCTGGAAATTGGAAAATAAAGTGGTCAAAGGCAGTTTGGTAGATGGACCTATTTTATCAACTATTCACGATAAAATGCTCGCAATTACGCTGTCCGAACCGGATGAATATGCAGATTTCCAACCCGATCATATCCGATATCACGACGATTTTGCAGATTATTCTACCAATGAACCCACTATGGATGGATCGGCAGACCTGATTTTGATTTTAACCTACCTGAATAGTAAAAAATGAGCAGGTTTTCATTTATTCTGATAGGGCTGCACCTTAGTTTTGCAGGTTTTACACAGAAAATGTATCGGGAAGAAACTGGTGCTTTTTACCGATCTGATACCACTCAAAAGAATATTTACCTGATTTTTACCGCTCATGACTTTGGTGATGGTTTCCCTTTTATTTTGAAGACACTCGACTCCCTGGATGTAAAAGCCAGTTTTTTCCTTACCGGAGATTTCATCCGGAAAAATAAAAAACTGGTAAAAAGCCTGATTGAAAAACAACATTTCGTGGGTCCGCATTCGAATAAACATTTGCTGTATTGCGACTGGACAAAACGCGACTCTTTACTTGTTTCAGACAAAACCATACTTCAGGATTTAAAGAAAAACACCAAAATACTTGCTGGATTAGGCAGCCAAACGCCTTTATTTATGCCACCTTACGAATGGTATAACAAGCACATATGCAGCTTTTTAGAGGATAAAGGGTACAAACTTATTAATTTTAGCCCAGGCACTTATTCCAATGCCGATTATACCACACCAGAAATGCCATCTTACAGAAGCTCGGATTTCATTATGACTAAAATTTTAAATTGGGAAGAGAAAAATACCTTGAATGGTTTTCATCTGTTGATTCATGCAGGTACCGCTCCGGAAAGGACTGACAAATTATACCTGCGACTTCCGTATTTAATTTCTATTTTACAATTCAAAGATTATCACTTTAAAAAACTGAAATGATCAATTCGTATGCAGCCATTACAGATGGCCAGGGGAATTTTGAAATAAAGCAAATTGAGGTAAACCAACCTGCTGAAGATGAAGTTTTGGTTGAAATAAAAGCTGCCGGTATTTGCCACACGGACTGGGACTCATTGAGCTGGGGCAAGCAAATGATTCTGGGCCATGAGGGTGCCGGTATTGTGCTAGAAACTGGAAAAAATGTAAATCACGTAAAATCCGGTGATGCCGTTTTACTGAATTGGGCCATACCTTGTTATACTTGTTTTCAGTGTATTAACGGGAATTATGCCATTTGCGAAGACCAGAAACATGCTCATCCGGAGGCCAGCATGTTTAACAATTCACCCATAGAGCGATCTTTCAAAATCGGCACTATGAGTAATCATACGGTTGTGAATCAAGCAGCGGTAATAAAAATGGATACCGAAATCGCTTTTTCATCGGCAGCCATAGTAGGTTGTGGAGTAATGACGGGCTACGGATCGGTCATTAATGCGGCCAAAGTTAAACCCGGATCGAGCTTAGTGGTAATTGGCTGTGGTGGTGTAGGTTTAAATGTAATACAG
>JAHEBN010000138.1:0-3449 GCA_024645245.1 Jiulongibacter sp.
TGATCTGAAAAAGGCTCTACGCAGCCGGGCAGATTTCTTTGCTGCTCAGGGTGGAAAAGTGGCCGATCATGGATTGGAACAAATATACGCTGCTGATTTTACGGAAGAAGGTGCAGATAAAGTCATTAAAAAGGCTTTATCAGGTCAGGCAATTACCGAGTCGGAAAGCCTGGAATTCAAATCGGCCATTTTGCACAGTCTGGGAATAATGTATGCCGATTTAGGCTGGGTGCAGCAATTTCACCTGGGTGCCTTGAGAAATAACAATAAGCTTGCACTTCGTGAATTAGGACCTGATACGGGCTGGGATAGTATCGGCGACTGGCCTCAGGCACAAGCCTTGTCTAAATTCTTGGGCAGATTGGGCGAGTTTGACCAATTAGCCAAAACCATTATTTACAACCTGAATCCGGCAGATAATGCTATGATAGCTACCATGATTGGTAATTTTAACGACGGAAGTATTGCTGGTAAGGTGCAATTTGGCTCAGGTTGGTGGTTTTTGGATCAAAAACAAGGGATGGAAGATCAAATGAATATTCTTTCTAATATGGGTCTTTTGAGTCGTTTTGTTGGAATGTTGACCGATTCCCGAAGCTTTCTTTCATTCCCGCGTCATGAGTATTTCCGTAGAATTTTATGCAATATTTTTGGAAACGATATCGAAAACGGAGAATTGCCAAATGATATCGAATGGGTAGGAAAAGTGATTCAGGATATTTGCTTTAACAATACCAAAAACTATTTTAACTTTTAATACAAAAACAATTTAATTCAGATCTGATAAATGAAAAAAGTAGTAACCTTCGGTGAAATTATGTTAAGACTTTCACCTCCCGGATTTTTAAGATTTTCACAGGCCAATAGCTTCGATGTGGTTTACGGCGGAGGTGAGTCAAACGTAGCGGTTTCACTGGCCAATTACGGTGTTCCTACCGAATTTGTTACACGTCTTCCTAAAAATGATATCGGCGAATGTGCACTGATGGAAATGCGTAAACGAAACGTAGGTACCAATCACATCGTTTTTGGTGGCGAGCGTTTGGGTATATATTTCTTAGAAACAGGTGCTGTTTCGCGTGGCAGCAAAGTGGTTTATGACCGGGCACATTCATCGGTTAGTGAAATAAAGCCGGGTATGATCGACTGGGATCAGGTATTTGAAGGTGCGGGCTGGTTTCACTGGACAGGTATCACTCCGGCTATCTCACAAAGTGCAGCAGATGTTTGTCTGGAGGCCGTTAAGGCTGCCAGTGCTAAGGGTATCACCATTTCTACCGACCTGAACTACCGAGCCAAGCTATGGAAATATGGCGGTGACCGCGAAGCGATTATGACGGAGCTTACTTCGCATTGCGATATCATCTTGGGTAATGAAGAAGATGCAGAAAAGCATTTCGGTATCAAACCGGAAGGCTTGGATGTGACTAAACATGGCCATGATGTAACAGCAGAAGCATTTCTGTCTGTTTGCGATCAGATGTTGAAGAAATTTCCAAGAGCCAAAAAAGTGATCACTACATTACGTGGTTCAATTTCGGCCTCGCACAATAGCTGGGCAGGTGTAATGTACGATGGCAAAACCATGTTCCAATCACCTGTTTATCAGATTACCGACATTGTAGATAGAGTAGGAGGCGGCGACTCATTCATGGGTGGTTTAATCTACGGTTTGTTGAAATACCCGGATGACGATCAGAATGCACTAAATTTTGCGGTAGCTGCATCTTGCCTCAAGCATACGATTGTTGGAGATGCCAATCTTGCAACTTTAGATGAGGTTACCAAACTTATGGGCGGCGACGCCTCTGGTAGGGTGGCTAGATAAATGTAGAAAGGAATTAAGTAGAAAGGAATTAAGGAGAAAGGAAATAAGGAGAATGGAATGAATAAGGTTTTATATATGAGTACAATCCTTGTTCCTTTCTCCATGTTCCTTGTTCCATCTAAAAAATAAATAAAATATGGCAAAATACTCAAGATTAGAAGTGGTAGCGGTAATGAAAGAAACCGGCATGGTGCCTTTGTTTTTTCATTCAAATGTTGAATTAGGTAAGCAGGTTTTGAAGGCTTGTTACGATGGTGGTGCCCGGTTGATGGAGTTCACAAGCCGCGGAGATTTCGCACACGAAGTTTTTGCAGAATTGAACAAATATGCTTTAAAAGAACTTCCGGGAATGATAATGGGCGTTGGCTCGATTACCGACGCAGCGGCAGCTTCTCAATACATGTTGTTGGGTGCTAATTTCATCGTTACGCCGGTATTCCGTGAGGATATTGCAATTGCTTGCAATCGCCGCAAAGTATTGTGGTCACCGGGTTGTGGTACTTTGACCGAGATTGCCCGTGCCGAAGAATTGGGCTGTGAAGTGGTAAAACTTTTCCCTGGCGACATTTACGGACCCAAATTTGTAAAAGGAATTCTTGGGCCACAACCTTGGACAAGCATCATGCCTACCGGAGGAGTTACGCCTGAAGAAAGCAACCTGAAAGGCTGGTTTGATGCAGGTGTTGTGTGTGTCGGGATGGGTTCGCAATTGATCTCTAAAGAAATTTTGGCCAATAAAGATTTCGAAGGCCTTAAATCAAAAGTTGCCGAGGCCCTTGCGATTATTAAAAAAGTAAAATCTTAAGATTTTTTCCTTTTTTGAAGCAAATCTTAAAACGGGAGTCGGTGCTTTTTGTATGGGCATCGGCTCTTTTTTGTTTGAATAGTACAGGAAATATATTTTTTGGAGACTTTGAAATTAGCTCTATTTCCTTTTTGATTTTTTTAAGATTCGTAAAAAAGCATTCGTAGTCGGGATGCTTATTTAAGAAAATTAGACTATAATTGTAAAAAACAACCCTTAATATTAAATGAAAAAAGTAGGAACTTATCGCTGGACCATCTGTGCTCTGGTGTTTTTTGCCACCACGGTCAATTACCTCGATCGACAGGTGATCAGCCTTTTGAAATCCGTACTCTCGGAAGACATGAACTGGGACGATGGCGATTATGCAAACATAGAAATTGCCTTTAAACTCGCTTATTCTTTCGGTATGATTATAGCCGGCAGAGTGGTGGATAAGTTAGGTACTAAAAAAGGATATGCTGTTGCAACAGGTTTGTGGAGTTTGGCTGCCATTGGTCATGCATTTGCCAACTCAGCTGTTGGATTTATGGTTGCCCGTGCTGCTTTGGGGGTAACTGAAGCAGGAAATTTTCCGGCCGCTATAAAAAGTACTGCGGAATGGTTTCCTAAAAAAGAAAGAGCACTTGCGACCGGTATTTTTAATTCAGGAACCAATATTGGTGCTATAGTTGCTCCCTTAACGGTGCCTTTTATAGCGGTGGCATGGGGATGGCAATGGGCATTTATTCTTACAGGTCTTATTGGATTTATTTGGTTGGTTTTATGGCAGATACATTACACCAGCCCGAAAGATTCCAAAAAGCTTTCAGCTGC
>JAHEBN010000138.1:3459-12321 GCA_024645245.1 Jiulongibacter sp.
TGCCGAATACGATTATATACACTCGGATAAAGAAGATGAGGAACTGGAGAAAGCCGTGGCCAATGAGAAAGTGCCCTGGATAAAATTGCTCGGTTTCAAACAAACATGGGCTTTTGCTTTGGGTAAGTTTTTGACAGATCCCGTATGGTGGTTTTATCTTTTCTGGTTACCGGATTTTCTTCAAAGTCAATACAATTTAACGATGATAGAAATGGCCTTCCCGGTTGCGATTGTATACATGATTTCAACAATTGGAAGTGTAGGTGGAGGCTATTTGCCAATGGCTTTTATCAATAATAACTGGCCTGCATTTAAAGCCAGAAAAACTTCGATGTTTATCTATGCGATGTGTGTTTTTCCTGTGGTGATTTCACAATGGGCAGGACAAATTAATATGTGGCTTGCTGTGCTGGTAATTGGTATAGCCGCTGCTGCTCATCAGGCCTGGAGTGCAAATATTTTCACTACTGTTTCGGATATGTTTCCTAAAAAAGCAACAGCTTCTGTAACTGGAATTGGTGGAATGGCCGGTGGAATTGGCGGAATTGTACTTACCTGGGCAATTCAGAAAAATATGTTTGTTTATTACCGAGAGATTGGTCAGATAGAAACAGCTTATTTTATTATGTTCTGGATTTGTGGAGCAGCTTATCTTTTGGCCTGGTTACTTATGCACTTTTTAGTTCCAAGAATGGAGAAAGTGAAAATCTAATTAAGTATTTTACACCTAATGAATGAGCAAATAATAAGTATCAACGAGTTTTCTGCTACACCAAAATACCAACAATTGGTGAATAGTATTTTGGAAAGTATTCGCAACGGAAGATTGAAAAAAGGGGATACATTGCCATCTATAAATGAAGTAAGTTATGGATACGAAATTTCCCGGATTACCGTAGAGAAAGGCTATAATGAGCTCCGCAAAAGGAATTTCATAGCATCTCATCCGGGTAAAGGTTTTTTTATAATTAACGACCAGGTGGAGCAGGATTTAAAAATTCTGCTCCTTTTTAACAAACTAAGTGCTCATAAGAAGCAGATTTACGACGCTTTTGTAAAAAACCTGGGTACAAGGGCCGCCATTGATTTTTATATTTATAATAACGATGCCGCCCAGTTTTGCAAACTAATGGAAAGCCACAAAGAAGGTTATTCCAATTATGTAATCATTCCAAATTTTATAGAGGTAGATGAGCACGCCATTAAGCTTATTAATAAAATCCCGAAAGAAAAGTTGTTAATTCTGGACAAAATGCTTGCAGGTATTACAGGTAAATTTGCTTCCGTATATCAACCTTTCCAACAGGATATTGAAAAAGCACTTGCTCAAGCCTGGGATAACCTGAAAAAATACAACCGCATGGTATTGATTTTTCCGGAGAATTCTTATTATCCGAAAGATATAATGCAGGGTTTTATCAATTTTTGTATCAGTCATGAATTTGATTATAAAATCATCAATGATATTCGAAAGAGTAAATTAAGACCAGGGGAGGTATACATTAATGTAATGGAAGACGACCTGGTAGAATTATTAGATATGGTACCCGATTCTGGTCTAGAAGTCGGAAAAGATATTGGCGTAATATCGTACAATGAAACCCCCCTTAAAAAGTTTATTTTAAATGGTATAACTACCATATCCACCGATTTCAGATCAATGGGTGAAACAGCCGCTCGCCTTATTTTAACAAATAAGAAAGATCATATTGAAAATCCATTCAGTCTTCGTATACGGAAATCTCTTTAATAATCTTCATTTCAAATATCTGCAATTTCACTTCATAGTGCTCATTTTTTGATACATAATTACTTTGGCTGTAAGATGAAGGTAGTGCTCTTATGCCATGGATTGAATCCTGGTATCTGGTTCTTGCCAAATGTTTATTTTAACAAAAACTACACCTTAAATACTCCCACAATAATTTGTCATAAGTAACTGAAATGCAGTTATTTAAATAATTATAAATTAATTAATATTTAACCCATATTTAATGACAGTATATCACAGTTCATAGTGACAGTGTATGACGGTATGCTTTCCCTATGTCGATACTTTTATGAATAATACGTAGAAAGAATTGATTTTTTCTTAGTAAATTATTTAAACAACCTCTTAACTATTAAAACTTATGAAGCAAAATTTTACTTCTTTTTTGGGTAAAATGCGGGACGCGATTTTTGCGTTTGTCCTGGTTTTATACTCAAGTTCCTTCGCCTTTTCGCAGGTTCAGGGAACAGTAACAGATCAATCCGGTGAAATACTGGCAGGTGTAAGTGTTTCGGTTAAAGGTACCAACAAAGGTACATTAACCGATATGAACGGGACTTACAAAATTGATGCATCGAATAACTCTATACTAGTATTTAGTTTTGTGGGTTATGCCTCCCTTGAAAAAACAGTAACTGGAAATCAAACATTGAACGTTTCGCTTGAAGTTGATGAGAAATTCTTAAGCGAAGTGGTCGTGGTAGGATATGGTAGTCAGCTAAAAAAGGAAATAACCGGGGCCGTTCAAACGGTAGATTATAAAGACCTGAAAGATTTACCGGTTTCACAGATAGGTCAAAAATTACAAGGTCAATTAGCTGGGGTGCAAATCAATCAAACCACCGGAAAGCCTGGTCAGGGAATGAATATCCGGATCAGAGGGCAATTATCGGTGTCTGCTGGTAGTGATCCACTTTATGTAATAGATGGTTTCCCTATTACTGGAAATATCGGATCAATAAATCCGGATGAAATAGAAGATATTTCGATTCTGAAAGATGCAGCTTCAACCTCATTGTATGGTTCACGTGCAGCAAATGGCGTGGTTCTTATTACTACAAAGAAAGGCAAAGGCGGCACCCATATTAGTTTCAATACTTTTGCCGGTATTCAGCAAGTTCCGGTAAAAGGTCGGATAGAAATGATGGATGCAGTTGAATTTGCCCAGTTTAAAAATGAATACTATACAGACGCTGGTCAACCTGTGCCAATTGAATTCCAAAATCCTAAGCAATATGAAGGTAAAAATAACGACTGGTACGATGCTTTACTTAGAACAGCACCATTACAGAGTTATAACCTTACTTTAACCAATAACGGGGAAAAATCCAGAACTTCTGTTGTTGCCGGTGTATTTAACCAAGAAGGGGTGGTGATAAATAATGCCTATCAAAGATATTCATTACGTATTAACTCAGAATTTGACATTTCCAGCAAGGTGAAAGTAGGCTTTAATTTAGCTCCTCAATATGTATATGACAATACCCCACGTACCGATGGTGATCGTGGTACCGGTATTTTGTTTAATGCATTACACACCTGGCCGGTGATGCCCATTTACGATAGCAATGGCGATTTGACTTTGTTCAATAAGTTTCCCGGAAGCACAGGTAATATTTTCGCCTATGCTAACTGGGTAAGAGCTGCAGATCAATTGGTTAATGAAACAAAAAACACCAATTTATTAACAAATGCTTACTTAGCGTATCAGCCAATTAAAGGACTAACTCTCAAATCTACTTTTAATGTAGAAATGTTGGGTTCAAAATTCTTATTCTTTAACCCATCAACAGCAACAAGTGCTATCAACACTCCGATTCCAACCACTGCAGTTTCGATCAGAGAAAGTATTGATAGATTAAGTTGGCTGAATGAAAACTTAGCTACTTATGCTAAAACTATTAATGACCACAGTTTCGAAATTTTGGCTGGTTTTACCAATCAGAAATTTACACAGGAGTCTACCAGAATTCAGGCAGATACCTATTCCGATGATCGTATTTCAGCTGTACAAGGGGCAATTAATATTAACCGAGGGGGAACCAACAATGGTGTGGAAGAATGGAGTTTAACTTCTTTACTTTCCCGATTAACTTATAATTACAAAGGTAAATACCTATTTACAGCGGCAGTTCGGCGTGATGGATCTTCTCGTTTTGGTTCGGATAATCGTTGGGGTACATTCCCTTCGGTTTCTGCCGGTTGGGTTATTTCGGATGAAGGCTTTATGGCCAATTATTCGAAAATATCATTTGCCAAGCTTCGTACTTCTTATGGTGTTATCGGTAACAACAATATCGGAAATTATACATCCTATGCCTTGATAAATAATACCGTCAATGGTGTGTTTGGTAGTACAGTAGCTCCGGGGGCAATCGTTTCTTCATTAGCCAATTCTAATCTGGGTTGGGAAACTACCAAACAATTTGATATTGGTTTAGACTTAGGCCTATATAATGACCGTATCCAGTTTGTTTATGACTACTATAACAAACACACTACCAATCTATTGTATAGTGTTCAGGTTGCTCAAGAGGCTGGATTTAGTAATTTTAATGATAACATTGGTCAGATTAATTTTTGGGGACATGAGTTCTCATTAAATACTAAAAACCTGACAAAAGCTCTTCGTTGGAATACCAATTTTAATATTTCATTTAACAGAAATAAAGTGATTGCGTTGGCAGAAGGTATAGACAGAGTTTATGGTACATTCCATATAACTCAGGTAGGTCAGCCTTTCGGTCAGTTTTACGGACATATAGCACAAGGAGTCTATTTGAATAAAGCTGATTTAGATAGTTCACCACAGGTTCCTGGGCGTTCGGTGGTTGGTAGTATAAAACTAACTGATCAAAATGGTGATGGTATCATTACCAACGGTGGTAATTTTGATGACCGGGTAATCATGGGGAATCCTTTTCCGAAATTTACATTTGGTATTACCAATAGCTTCAATTATAAGAATTTTGACTTGAATATTGTGGGTTATAGTTCCATAGGACATAGTTTATTGGTTCGTCACCTTTACAGTACAGCCAATCTGGATGGGGTATTTAACTTGGTAAAAGAAGTTCAATATCGTTTTAGGTCTGAAGCCAATCCGGGCAAAGGATTTTACGGAACAACTGTTGGCGGAGGTAACGTAACTGGTATCGAGCGTGACTGGATGAACAGCCGATTTGTAGCCGATGCATCATTCTTTACAATTAAGAATATTACCCTGGGTTACACCATTAATAAGAAGAACAAAATATTCAATTCAGCGAGAATATATACATCAATTCAGCAGGCTTTGCAATTTACCAAATATTGGGGTGGTCCAAATCCGGAAACAAGTGCACAGAGCAATGGTCAGGGAGATGGTGGTAACCTGAGCCCAGGAGTTGATTTATCAAATTATCCGGTGCCACGTACTTACACATTAGGTATAAATTTGAACTTTTAATAACCTTAATCACAATTAGAAGATGAAAAAAACATTAATTATCATATTATTTTTATCGGGCTTAAACTCCGGATGTAAGGGCGATTTCCTAAGCCTTACCCCTGCGACCAGCCTGAGTTCGGCTACATTTTTTGTATCAGAAAATGATTTTAAACAAGCCGTAAATGCAGCCTATGTACCGCTTCGTACCATTTATAATGATCGTAATTGGTTATTAAATGAAATGCATTCGGATAATACTTATTATGCAAGAAATATCTTATTCGGTGCTACCGAGCAACAGGAGGATATTGCTGATTTTGCAGTGCCTACGGCGAATGGGGTTACATCAAATACCCATGTTTTGAATGAGTACAGACAGGATTACCAAATTATTGCCAGAACAAATCAAATATTAGCATTAATCGATGATGTTGATTTTGACGCGGCATCTAAAGCTAATTTAAAAGGACAGGCTCAATTTCTACGGGCATTTGCCTATTTTGATTTAGTGAAATTGTTTGGCAAAGCACCCTTGCATCTGGAACCGGTTATCGATCGTCAGGGAGCGGCTCTACCTTTGGCTGAAGCACCAGAGCTTTATACTCAAATAATAAGTGATGCCACAGCAGCCATTGCTAATTTACCCCTAAAATCAAAACAGGAAGCTGGCAGGGTAACCTCCGGTTCTGCAAGAACTTTACTCGCAGATGTTTATCTAACTCAGAAAAAATGGGCTGAGGCCGAGACTTTATTACAAGCGATTGTAAGTAGTGGTGAGTATACATTAATGCCCACTTATGAGCAGGCTTTCTCTGACACCGATGCAAACAAAAACAATAAGGAATCTGTTTTTGAAGTACAATACCTACAAGGTTCGGCAGGTTTGAATGGGACCTTTATGTACAACTTCTTACCAAGACCAATTGCACCGGATGAGCTTTTACCCATAACAGGAACCTCAAATCCTCAGCCATTAACAGGTGAAGGAAATAACATACCAACTCCGGATATTATTGCTGCTTATGAAGACGGAGATACCCGCAAAGATGCATCAATAGGATATGTAACCTTAGGCGGAAGTTTGAGAGACAACAAGGTATACCCATACATCAAAAAGTATGCTAAAAAGCATAGTTTGCACAACAATACAGGTTCAAACTGGCCCGTATATCGCTATGCCGAAGTAATATTAATGCTTGCGGAGGCACAAGCCGAGCAAGGAAAAACCGCCGATGCTGCTAATAATTTGAATATTGTTAGAACACGTGCCGGACTCGGTGCAACTACTGCCAGCTCTCAAGATGCTTTGCGTACAGCCATATATAACGAAAGACGTGTTGAGTTAGCTTTTGAAAATAAACGTTGGCCTGATTTAGTAAGAACAGGCAGAGCACTGGATGTGATTACTGCCTATGGCAATAGAATAAAAAGTAAGCCTTTGGATTATTATTACCCTTCTGGTGCCGTGGCTCGTAGTAATGCCTTCTCCAATATTTCTTTGTTGTATGGTTTACCAGCAGATGAGTCTGCATTGTCGCCATATTTCTGATTTTTATAGATTTTGATTGATAATTACTGCACAAGAGGGAATTTATTTTTTATCTTGTGCAGTATAATTTAATATTCAACCCATTCATTAACATGTTAACAAAATACCGGGTATTTGGGATTTTCGCTGGATTAATTATTATTTCAGCTTTTTTGTCTTTCACATTTTTCGGAAAGAGAGAAATTTCATCTATGGACGATGAAAATCCGAAAATAAAAAAACTTAAATTGTCTGAAGGCTTTAAAGCGGAGCACCTCTATAGCCCATCTGAAGAAGATCAGGGTTCGTGGGTTGCTATGACTTTCGACGATCGGGGTCGTTTGATCACATCTGATCAATATGGCTCACTTTACCGCTTGACTATTCCACCTTTTGGCTCTGCTTCTTCAAAACCTCAGGTTGAAAAAATCAGAATTGGTACCGGTGCAAATGAAGACACTTTAGGCATGGGTTATGCAAATGGTTTGCTTTATGCTTTCAATAGTCTTTATGTGATGATCAATAATGGAAATAACAATAAAGCATTTCCACGGAAAAGCGGCCTTTACCGGCTTCAGGATACCGATTACGACGATCATTACGACAAGATTACATTACTGAAAGAATTAAAAGGATCAGGTGAGCACGGCCCGCATAGTATTGTACTTTCACCCGATAAGCAATCGCTTTATGTAATTTCGGGAAACCATACGGATGTACCACCTATGGATTCTTACCGCTTACCATCTAACTGGCAGGAAGATAATCTTTTCCCATTAATTAAAGATCCAAGAGGACACGCCAATGATCGTATGGCTCCAGGTGGATGGATTGCCAATTTAGATCCGGATGGTAAAAAATGGGAATTAGTAAGTGCCGGATACCGCAATGCTTTTGATATGGCATTTAATGAAGTGGGCGATTTATTTGTATACGATGCTGATATGGAGTGGGACTTCGGTCAGCCATGGTATCGCCCAACACGTATCTGCCACGCCACAAGTGCAAGTGAATACGGATGGCGTACAGGAAACAGCAAGTGGTCACCTACTTATCCCGATAATTTACCGCCTGTTTTAAACATAGGTCAGGGATCCCCTACCAACCTTTTGCATTTAAAGGATTCTAAATTTCCGGCTAAATACAAAAGATCATTGCTGGCTTTCGATTGGAGTTTTGGTATTATTCATGCTATTATTTTAAAGCCGGAAGGTTCCAGTTATTCAGCTGTTAGAGAAGAGTTCCTTTCTGGATTACCACTTCCACTTACGGATGGAGCAATTGGACCGGATGGAGCCTTATATTTCTTAACGGGTGGAAGAAGGTTAGAGTCTGATTTATATCGGGTAGCTTATGTAGGAAAAGAAAATACCGATTTTATTCCGCCTACTGCATTATCACCGGAAAATTTATTGAGAAGGAGCTTAGAGAAATACCACAATAGCGATGCCGGATCAGAGGGTATTGCTGCAGCGTGGCCTAACCTGAATCATTCCGATCGTTTTATTCGTTATGCCGCGAGACTGGTTCTGGAGCATCAGCCGGTTTCTTTGTGGGAAACTAAAGCTTTGAACGAAAAAGACCCGGTTGCCAAAACACAGGCATTGATTTCTTTGATTCGTATGGGCAATGGAGATAAAAAGGATCAAATTATTAGTGCTTTAAGTGCTATTAATTATAATTCACTAAATGAAGCACAAAGAATCGATTTACTTCGGGCGTTTGAACTGGCCTTCTTAAGAATGGGTGAACCCACAGCCGACCAGAAAAGTAAAGTTATTGCATCTTTGAATGACCATTTTCCAGGTGAAACAGCCCAGTTGAACAGATCCTTAAGCAAAGTGTTAGTTTACCTGGAAGCTCCGGGAGCAGTTCAAAAAACATTGGATTTAATGAAAATCGTGAAAGAGCCGGGCACCGAAAGTCTGATGGAAGAAACAGCCACAGCCTCAAGTGATTTGATTCTACGAAACCCACAGTATGGTGGCGATATTGCCCAGATGCTTGCCAACGTACCTCCTATGCAGCATACCTATTATGCAGTAGTGCTTAGTATGGCCAAAACCGGATGGACGCCTAAATTACAGGATATGTATTTCAAATGGTTCAAAAATGCGTTCAGTTACAAAGGTG
>JAHEBN010000139.1:0-10442 GCA_024645245.1 Jiulongibacter sp.
GCTTCACTACCTAATTTTTGCTCTCATTTGATAAACAAAAACCCAAAAATAGCCATCATGCTTGATCGGGTGGGCACGGTTCAGACACAGGCCTTTCAACTTTGGCTTACTAAAAATCCGGAAGAATTGGGGGTCAAGGAACAAAAAGTTTTATCTACTTATGTGGAGCCTTTGGATACCTTTGCAGAAATGAATCAGATATTAAAAAGAGAAGATTGGTCTGCTTTTAAGCAAAAGCCATTGTATTTGATGTATGTGTGTGGTGCATTACTCGACTCAGAAACTATACCCCCATATCACGCTACTTATTTCCCTGATAATCAACAATATAAAGTTAAGGGAAATATGAAAAATTATATCCTTAATAATTTGAAATTTGTACTTCCGGGAGCATTTGATAAAGACGGAAATTTTGATTGGGATATTTTATTCGACCCTACGGGTGGTGTAGGTGAAGCCCGTCTTGATTACCAATATTACCGATCCAATATTAATACTTCTGAAAGGTATGTTTTCTCTTTAAAAGGAAGTTCCAAATTCAGACTTAAAACAGATGAAACAGGTTTTTCGAATGTTTTTTTTACGGGCGATTGGATTCAAAATGGTTTAAATATTGGTTTTGTAGAGGGTGCTACCATTTCCGGAATTTTAACAGCTAGGGCAGTTTCAGGGAATAAAAATATCCCTATTTATGTGCCTTGGTAAGAAATAAAATAATTAGGTAAAATATTAATTGCTATATTGTCATCTAAATAAAGTCTGCTAATTCATAACTTTTAATATTGAGTTATTTTTTTACAATTCTATATTAATTATATATGAAGTTTTTAATCAAGACCCTGATATTTACCTATACCTTATTTTTCTGTTCTTATTACTCTTTTGCCCAAATTAATGTTGATGAAAACTTAATCAATGAATTTATTGAAAGTAATTGCTTAATCCTAAATATGCCAAATGAATCGAGCTTTGCCGATAGTGAGGTTTTAGATGGTAAACTGGATGGTAAATTTGTCAAATTCAATGAAGAATTTGTTTCCGGACAAAAATCATTCAATTGGATCAAAATTGAAATGCGAAACGTTTCGGCAAAAGACTTTAAATTTTATTTAGGTACAACTCGCTTTGAAGATATTTATTTGTGGCAAAAAACCGATTCTCTAACAAATGGGCCATTGCATTCTGGTCTCAATGTGGGGATCAATGATAGAGCTGTTCAGTTGGAAGGGTTATCTTTTTTTAACATTAGAATACCGGCTAATAAAACAAGTGTTCTTTATTTAAAGGCAATAAACCAATCGGCACCCATAATCCCTCAGCAAGTTATTCCTCTTCTAATTTGTTCTGAAAATTACTTTCAAAACAATTACCAAAAGCAAGGTGATTACACATTTTTCTTTTTAGGAGCTTTTATAATCATGTTATTTTTCAACCTGCTTTTATATATAAGTACCAATATTCGCCTCTACATTTATTTAACTTGCTACATACTATTTGTTGCATTATTTGCACTGGGTCTAATTCCGGAATTTGCTTTTCCACTTTACGGGCATATGGATGTAAACCTGATTCCTATTTCAACTGCAGGAATCATATCCACGGTTTTCTTTGTTTTGATGGCTCAGGAGCTAATGGAAATAAAAAAATATTATCCGAGGGTTCATCGGTATTTAAATATTCTGTTGCTTGTATACGCTGGGAATTTAATTTTAAATATTTTCCCAAAATTAGTTCTCCTAACCTCGATCATTAACTTTCTTACTGCCTTTCAAATCTATCCAATACTAATTTTCATAAGCGTTAATTTAGTACTCAGAAAGCATAAGCCAAGTGTATTTTTCTTTATTGCAAACCTGTTCTTTTTTGCTGGAGTGACGGTTTTATTACTTTCACTAACCAAAGTAATTTCCCCAGTAATTTTTGGGATACCGGGTGTTACCTTTTACCAAGTAGGGCTAATGGCTCAGATGTCGCTATTCTCTCTGGGTATTGGAAACAGAATTAATGAAATGAAGCACCTGAAAAACCAGGAAGAAATTGAGAGATTAAGGGCCGATCAATTAGTAAAAGAAAAAGAACAAACCCGAAACCTGCTTTTAAATACTTTACCGGAAAGTACGGTGGACGAATTGATCCAAAATGGGAAGGTTAAACCAAGATCTTACGAAAATGTGACTATACTATTTATGGATATAGTGTCATTTACCAATCATGTAGAGAAACTAAGCCCGTCAGAACTTATTGAACGCCTCGATTATTATTACAAAAAATTTGACGAAATCAACACCAAATACCATATTGAAAAAATCAAGACCATAGGCGATGCTTATCTGGCAGTATGCGGGATTCCGGAAGATGTGGAATCGCATGCCATTAATGTTGCCCGGGCTTCAATAGAAATTATGGAATTTATTAATACTGAAATAGCCCGCAATGGAGATAATTTTAATCTCAGAATTGGAATTCATACCGGATCGGTAATAGCCGGCCTGGTGGGAATTACTAAATTTGCCTATGATATCTGGGGAGATGCAGTGAATATTGCTGCACGAATGGAGCAAAACTCTGATCCTGGTAAAATAAACCTCTCAGAAAGTACTTATCTGATGGTTAAGGATCAATTTAACTGTATACACAGAGGGAAAATCCAGGCAAAAAATAAAGGTAAAATAGACATGTACTACCTGGAAACTAATATTTTGGTCTGATAATTTTTCTTAGAAAATTTATTTCATTGGATACTGCCTGATTGCGTACAGCATTTAGGGATTACTACTCCTATCTCAAGGCTTACATGAATTAGATTATAAATCAAAAAAAGGATATTTGGGGACGATCGCCTTTCTTCCCAAACTTTCAGCTTCCCATTATATCTCAAAAATGAGACAATACACCAAGTTTTTGAAATAATAGGTCAAGACATTTTTATTAAGCTCCAATACCTTTGTCAGGTAATCTTTCTGCATTTATAGCCATGAGCGATTACAAAATCAAGTACTAGGTTTTCTGAAAACCTTGGCCTTGAATAATAGAAAAAAGGTCAATGAAAAGGGCTAAGCAATTGGTTCTTTTCCTATTGGCCAGTTATGTCAATAAGTAAAAATTTATAGCTATGAAAACTATTTTTAAACCGGTTAGTAAAATCACCTTTCCGCTTCTACTGCTTTTATGCATCTTTTCTTTCACCCTTTTGGCACAGCAAAAATTGGAAAATACATTGGCCCAAATTTCCGGTCAACTGAATAGCAAAGACAAAAGACCCATTGAATTTGCTACTGTTTCCTTGCTTCAGGAAGACTCCACTATCATTGCTGGATCACTGAGTGACACATCGGGAAGGTATATTTTCAGAGATATTAAAGTGGGTAATTATTTACTGGTAGTAAGGCACTTAGAGTATAAAACTTACCAGACTTCCACATTCACACTTAAGTCAGGCGAGTATAAATCCATGCCCGATATTGACATGCAAGCCGGTACACTAGGATTAAAGGAAGTAGTGGTCACGGCAAAGGTACCTTTATTCGAAATTCAGGCAGATAAAATAGTATTTAACGTTGAAGCCAGCCCGAGTGCCTCTGGCACCAACGGTCTGGATTTACTGAAACAGTCGCCGGGAGTTACCTTAGATATGGACAATAATATTTCGCTTTTAGGCCGTGGAGGTATCCAGATTTATATCAATGGGAAACGTTCCCGATTAACCGGAAACGATCTTTCTATGTATTTGCAGAGTCTTACTTCTGACAATATTGCGACCATTGAGATTATCAGCAATCCTTCCTCAAAATACGACGCCGAGGGCAATGCGGGTATCATAAACATCAAAATCAAGAAAAACCTGGCCTTAGGATTCAACGGTACTGCCAATGCCAACACCTCAAAAGGAAACTTCTACCGCAGCAGTGCTGGTGTCGCTTTAAACTACGGCGGCTCTAAAATAAATGCCTCCGCCAGACTTACTTATTCTGACTCTGATAATCAAGATGATTTGTTGGACACCAAAGATCAAAATGGAAGTTTTATTGATTCAAAATCTTATGAATTGAGAAGTCAAAAAAGCAGCAATCTCGACTTGGGTCTTGAAGCTATTTTGAGCAAAAAACATTCGCTCAATTTCTCGGGAGTCGCCATACTCAACGATAACCTAAACCAACTGCAAAACACCACTAACCTATACAAGCAAAAGACTGATTTACAAGAAATATTGAACTCTAAAACCCTAATGAATGGTGGAGCCAATAATTTCAATTTCAATTTGCAGCACCGCTGGGACATAAGCTCGTCTGAAAATTTCACTGCCGAAGTAAGTTATGGCAATTACCAAACTGACCGACACACCGAGCAACCCAATACCTTTTATGCACCTGACGGAGAACTGGTCCTTTCTATCAAAAACACCAGTTTTGACGCCACAACTTATATCAATTTTTACTCCATAAAAGCAGACTATGACAAATCGTGGAAAAAGCTAACACTCTCAACAGGAGCAAAATACGGGATTATAAAAACTGACAATGCTTTTGATTTTTATAATATTGAAGGTAATGGACCTCTGCTTGACGAAAGCCGAAGCAATACGTTTTCATATCAGGAAAAAGTATTGGCCTTGTATGGCTTAGCCAATGTAAAGTTTAACAAAAAGTACAATTTGAATGTAGGCTTACGCATGGAAAACACCAATTCCCATGGAGAGCTTTTCTCGTCAAAGGAGATTAATGAAAAAGATGTAAAGCGACAATACAACAATTTATTTCCAAACATTGGCCTTGCTTACAATGACCAAAAAACGCATGCGTGGAACCTTAGCTTAGGCAAAAGAATTACTCGACCATCTTACACTGATTTGAATCCTTTTATCACACCTCAAAGTCAGATTTTGGTATGGGAAGGCAATCCATTTCTTAAGCCCAACTATATCATGAACTACCAGTTTACATATACCCTTAAACAGCGATTAACGATTACCAATGCCTACAGTGTGACCAAAGATTTTTTCGCCACGATATTCGAATCTATTGGAGAAAATAGCTACCGAGTAATACCTCAAAACATGCAGAAGGCCACTAGCTATGCGGTTTCGGTTTCCTATCCTTTCCAAGTCAATAAATATTGGAACGTGACGACATTTTTCAATGGCTCTTTCAACACTTTCAATGGAGACTTAAGTGGTACTATTATTGACCTTTCCGTAAGAAATTATTACATCAGAGTTCAAAATAACTTAAAACTCCCCAAAGGTTTTAACATGGATTTAAGTTATTACAAATTTAGCGATTTGATATGGCGTGGTTCTATTTTGATAGAAGGAAATCAGGGAGTCAACTTTGGTTTACGCAAAGAGTTTTTTGAGAAAAAACTGCAAATAAATGTCACAGGGTCAGATATTTTTAGAACCGACAGCGATTATTTCTATAAAGGCAATTATGGAGGGTTCGTTACCGATGGCTTAAGAGTTTTTGACAATCGCAGGTTTGGCATAAGTGCCGCTTTAAAATTCGGGAACCAAAAAGTGAAGGCCAAAAGCAAATCATCAAACAGCCTCAATGACGAACTAAGACGCTTACAAGACTCTAATTAAACTAATTTTATAAAACCTAAAATATGAAATCAAAACAATACCTTCAAAACTTAACACCCCTAAGAGGCATAGCGGCCTTGCTCACTCTGGTATTTCATGCCGAAATATTCTTAAGTTTTATTGGTGGGAGTATGCTCATAGACCCGAGCAAATCAAGTCTACTCAGTGGTATGTACATCATGGTTGATTTCTTCTTTGTGTTGAGTGGATTCATACTTTGTTATGTCTACGCCGATTACTTTATTGAAGGTTTCAATACACAGAAATTCAAGACATTTTTCGCGGCCCGATTTGCCCGAATTTACCCTATGCACTTTTTTTCATTATGTCTCACGGCTGGTATTTGGGGCATTGCAGGGAGTCTTGGCTTTCCAAAATTCCCATTGATGCAAATTGAAAATTCGGTTTATTCTTTTGTAACGAACCTGTTTTTGCTACACTCTATGAATTTTCATCATTGGTTTACCTTCACCCATGCCTCATGGAGTATAAGTACAGAATGGTGGATGTACATGTTGTTTCCTTTTATAGCCATGCCTATCTTAAAGCTTCCAAAACAAACTTGGATATTGATTGTTGCTTTTTGTATCGGCCTGTACCTTTTGATCGAATTTGTACTACGGCCCGAAGTAACTATACCTTTAGAAATATCAGTTGGCATGACTCCTGATCCCCAGCCCAATCTCAATGTTAGTTTTCAATATGGTTTTTTCCGTTGTATGGCTGGTTTCGTTTTGGGTATGGCTACTTATTTGGTATTCACCATTAATTGGGCAAAGTCTATTTTAGCCACTGGCTGGGTTTTGATAATAGAAGTATTTGGTATTTTCTTATGCCTGCATTTCAATGTCAATGATCTTGCGGTTGTATTATTCTTCCCATTTGTATTGCTTACTGCTGCTTATGGCAACAGCTCTTTCAATGCCTTTTTTGAGAGTAAACCGCTTCAAAAACTGGGCGACTGGTCTTATTCTATCTACTTGATTCACCAGCCATTTCTAATCTTATTCACTTTAGTGATGCTAATAATTAACCGTCCTGAACCTGGCAAAACCGCCGTAGTTTGGAGTCAAACAGAAGCTTGGATGGTTCTCTTTGGTTTTATTGCCTTTTCGCTTTTTGTCTCCTGGTTGGCTTACCGATTCTTTGAAGTGCCAATGAGAAACTGGCTTAAAAAGAAGCTAAGTCCGAAACAAAAATAAGTTTTTGAAAAATACAGGAGCCAAAGTCATCATTCTTCCATACGTAGCAATTTATAAAAAGTAAATATTTTAAAAATAAGCCTTTGGCTTCAACCTGAAAATCTCACACCATAGTTAAGAGGCTGGCAAAAATCGAATTGTCAGCTTCATTTTTAACTCAGTTTACTATTGCGTTCATTTTAAAATCTTACCTTCTTTACATAATAAACCGCTAAATTTTTTAGTATAAGCTCTATTTACGCTCCAAAACATTTATTCCATATCCTCTAATTTTCTCTAAAATTTCATTCAAGAAAAAATAAAAATGAGACAATACACCAAGTTTTTGAAATAATAGGCCAAGACATTTTTATTAAGCTCCAATACCTTTGTCAGGTAATCTTTCTCCATTTATAGCCATGAGCGATTACAAAATCAAATAGTAGATTTTTCGAAAAACTATTATTTGTATCATTTAAAAATGGTCAGCGAAAAAGGCCAGACAATTGGTCTTTTTCGAAATGACCAAATTTATCAAACTGTAAAAATTTATAGCCATGAAAACTACAATTAACCATTTAAAATTAAAACTTATTGTAATCTTGTACTCCTTGATTATTCTGCAGACAAATGCCCAAACTTCAATCAAAGGAAAAGTAGTGAGCGAGCTAAACGAAAGCCTGATAGGCACAAGTGCATTATTATTGGATGCCAAAGACAGCAGTCTTATTTCGGCAACGTTTACCGATGTAGAGGGTAACTTTAACTTTGAGAAGCTGTCGGAATCTCAATACCTGTTAAGTTTAACCAATGTTGGTTATTTAAATGACCTACTACCCGTAGTACCCGTTGATAATCGTGTGGAATACACCCTGAAACCAGCTACAAACATTCTGAATCAAGTGACAGTAAAAGCGAAGAAACCTTTTATCGAACAAAAAATTGACCGCTTGGTGATCAATGTAAAAAACAGCATTACCAATGCGGGAGGTACGGTTTTAGATATTTTGCAAAAAAGCCCGGGCGTGCAGGTAAACAAACAAGCCGGTACACTCAGTATGATCGGCAAGGATGGAGTTCAGGTGATGATTAATGGCAAAATAAGCTATATACCCGCCTCAGCTCTAATCAATATGCTGGAGGGGATGAGCTCCAATAACGTAGACCGCATTGAGTTAATTACCACACCGCCAGCTAAATACGATGCCGGCGGCAATGCGGGCTATATCAATATCGTGCTGAATCAAAAACCCGATGAAGGCCTGAATGGCTCCTATTCGCTCACTGCAGCAGGTTTCAACGGATCGGCACCGGCGGCTAATTTCGACCTCAATTTCCGGAAAAATAAATTAAGTGTTTACGGAGGCTATTCATTCAGCCGAAGGGCACAAATGCAGTACATCTCCAACAACAGAAGTACGGAATTTGAATCTGTAAAAACGCAAACGAATATTTACTCGGTAAGAGACCCTTTTCAACTCAATAATGGCTTGAGAATGGGTATGGACTACCAAATAGCCAAGCGAACATCTATCGGGGTGTTGATTTCAGGCTATAGAAATGAATGGGACATGAAAGCCAATAATATCTCCTCTGTTTTAAAAAACGGTACAGAGGTCACCCATATTAACATCGCTAATAATGAAACCAACCTTTGGAAACACGGTATGTTGAATGCCAACATTCAGCATGAATTTGTAAACGGTGCACAGCTGAATTTCAACATTGACTACTTAAAATATGACAATTTCAACCCGACTGACTATTCAAATGTATATACGGATATGGGTCAGTTTCTTCGGGAAGATAATTTGGCCAGCTCCAAAAAAACATTGATTAATATGCTCCCTGTCTCATTAGACTTTAGCAAAAAAGTAAACGATAAACTGTCGATCGAAAGTGGCCTTAAAACAGTAATTTCACGATTTTCTAACGATGTTTTAGTTCAAAATGAAATTGCAGGTAACTGGGTTTCGGATGATGAATTTACCGCCAATTATAAACTGAAAGAAAATATTGCTGCGGCATATGGCTCGGCAAATTATACGCTTAATGCCAAAAACAGTTTGAAGGCCGGCTTGCGATACGAGTACACAGTGTCAAATCTGGGTTCTGAAAAGCAGGCCAATATTGTAGACAGGAAATACGGGTACTTATTCCCCACAGCCTATTGGAGCCATAAAATAAACGATGACTATTCGTTGAACTTCAACTATAACAAGCGTATCAATCGTCCGGCTTTTAATGACCTGGCTCCCTTTTTAATCTTTGTAGATCCAAATACGTTCATATCCGGCAATGCAGCACTGCAGCCAGCCTTAGCCAATAACCTGAGTGCGGGTTTGAGTCTTAAGATGATCAATGTAAGCTTAAATTACAGTCATGAAAAATACAGTATTGGAGGCTTTCAGTTAAAAATAAATTCAGAAACCAACAGGCAGTACAACACGGCCGAAAATTTAAAATTTACCGAGTCGCTATTTGTCACGGTTTCGGTACCTACCAAAATAAGCAAGTGGTGGAATGGCCAGCTGAACTTTAACGCCTCGGCCAATCATGCAGTAGCCGATTTTGTGCAACCCGCTGTGTCTGTTAAGATCATGAATTTCAGTTTGTCCGGTTTCCAGGGATTTACTATTTCCCCGAAAGTCAGCATGGAACTTAGCGGATTCTACCAATCAAAAGGTCTATATGGCATAGCTGTGATGAAAGCTTTTGGCCAGCTTAACTATGGAGTCGTTTATAAGTTTCCTAAAGCTGATGCCAACCTTAAATTTGGTGTGGATGATATTTTTTCGACTATGAAATTCAATTTCGAGCAAAATTCCAAAATACAGGGCTATGAGGCATTTATGAACCTGAACATGCAGCGTAGAATTTTCAAACTTACTTACAGCAAAAACTTTGGTAATAAAGAAGTAAAGGCCAAAAGAAACAGAAGTACAGCTTCTGAAACAGAAAGACAAAGAGTAAAATAAAATGAAGAATTTGCCCAATACACCTTTTTGATATCAAAAAAGAAAATGGGTTTAACATTTAAATAATATCTGACCATGAAAAGAAGAGCATTTTTAGAAAAAACCAGCCTTACTGCCATAGCGGTTTCAGCTTTTGGATTTGTAAAATTTGAAGACCAAAAATATGTAGGTGACTGCGAAACCACGTCCGATATTTTGGGACCCTACTACCGCCCCAATAGCCCTCAAAGGAGTAATCTCAGGAAAAAAGGAGATAAGGGAGAGCTGGTGGAGCTTACCGGTAAAATAAGACACAATGATTGCATAAGCCCTTATGCAAACGCCAAAATTGAAATCTGGCACTGTGATGCCGAAGGAGTGTATGACAATGAATCAGAAAATTTTGATTACAGAGGCACCACATTCAGCGATGGCGAAGGCAATTATTCTTTCAAAACCATTTTGCCTGTTGCCTATGATGTGGGCGACAATTACATAAGACCCGCCCACTTTCACCTGATGATTACCGGTGGAGAATACCAGCCACTTGTCACTCAGCTGTATTTTAACGGCGACCAGCATATCAAAACCGACCCCTATGCCAATTCACCCCTTGCATCGCAACGCAGATTAGATGTAAAAGATACCCGGGAAGGCAAAAAGGTAACTTTTGATGTTAGCATGGCAAAAAATTATGGCATCTCGCTAAGTGGTTTAGACAAC
>JAHEBN010000139.1:10452-12146 GCA_024645245.1 Jiulongibacter sp.
TATCGAAACGACAAGGAAGAAATTGTTTTCATCAAAAAAGAAGGCGAACTCTGGCTCAAAAATGAGGTATTCGGAATGCCTTACCGCTATTTGGGCCACAATACTTTCGAAAGCCCTGGAATGCCGGAAGGTTTGTCGGATACTTTAGCTTTTGAACTCCTGCCTGATGGTAAGATAAAATGTACCCATGAATTTGTATTTGAAAATAATGCAAAAGGAAAAGACACTTTTTGGAAAGAAAAGAAATGATTCTTTAATTTTTTAACCGGGATGGGTTAGGCTTATAAACTTTATCCGATTTCCATATGCTGGCAAATTTACTTTTGCCGGCTTTTTGTTATATTTAAAATTAATAGCCTGAAAGTGAATTCAAAAAATGAACCTCGGTACTTCTTAGGATACTACATACAGGCCTTTACCAGAAACTCTAACAGCAAGACATTAATATTTTTCTCATGGAAACTAAGGAAACCTTTCAGCAACTATTACTTCAAAAAGATGCCGAATTAAGCCTTTTAAAAAAGGAAGTTCAACTCGAAGCTGCCTTAGAAAAAGTGCGAGCCAGAACTATGGCAATGCAAACCAGCCAGGAATTGAAAGAAGTGGTATTGGTTTTATATAAACAGCTGGATATTTTAGGATTGGCTGATTGGGGCTGTGAAATCATGATATTTGATAAAGAAGCAAACCGAATTGAAAACTGGGTGGGTGAATCTACAAATTCGGACCTGAATCGCTACTATGTTGAAGGTCAGGGGCATATGGTTTATAAGAAACTCTGGAAAAACTGGGAAAAGCAGACTCCAATATTTACGCTTCATCACACAGATGAAGTAAAGAGGGAATTTGACAACTATTGGCTGAATCATACTGACTATAAAACGCTTCCAGATGAGGTTAAAGCAACCGTCTTGAATAATAGAGAGGTTTTTCTGACCTATGCTTTTGTTAAACATGGAGCACTGACAACCGCGGGTTATAGGAAATTAAATAATCTTGAAACATCAATTTTAGAACGCTTCGCTAAAGTTTTCGAACAAACCTACACCCGCTTCCTTGACCTCCAGAAGGCAGAAGAACAAGCCAGAGAATCTGAGATTCAGTTGGCTCTAGAAAGAGTGCGAAGCCGATCAATGGCTATGCATAAAAGTGAAGAACTAAGTGAAGTTGTCTTTGAGCTATTTAGTCAAATGTTTCCGTTGGGTTTGGCTCGATGGGGGTTTGGGATATGGCTTATCAATGACACAGAATCTCAATATTTAGTTTATTTTTCAACTCCAACAGATCGTGTTCTACCCGAACCATACCTAGTTACCGATATGGGATTTCATTTGGTAGAAAAAATAACTCGGGCATATAAAGAACAATCATCTCAATGCATTATTGAATATCGGGATAATGAAAAACGGGATTTCGACGATTGGTGTTTCGAGAAAACAGGAATGAGCAAATTTCCTGAATCTGTTAAGCAGAGCATATATGCTCAACGTTATGTTCAATTCACCTTCTGTCCAATGAAGTTTGGTTTGCTGCAGGCAATTGACGTAGAATCCTTTCCTGAAAAACATATTTCAATTCTACAACGCTTCACAAAAGTCTTCGAACAAACCTATACTCGTTTTCTAGACCTCCAAAAAGCGGAAGCACAAACTAAAGAAGCAGAAATTCAATTGGCCATGGAAAGGGTGCGTGCT
>JAHEBN010000140.1 GCA_024645245.1 Jiulongibacter sp.
ATGCAATTGGTAATAGCCCGCTTACAAGAAGAACTGGAAACCATTTGGTACAATTATCATCTCAATATTTCGGAAGCTCTTTGGCTTATCGGAGAATAAAATATCAGCTAAAAAATGAAAAATATGAAAATTAAAATATCCGTTTTATTACTTGGAATAGCAACGCTGCTTGCATGTAATTCGGGAGAAAAAACGAATGCCGAAGCACCTGAAACGGAGTCGGCCAGCAATGAGGTTACGCTTACCGCCTTGCAGTTCAAAAATATGGATTTATCACTTGGCAACCTGAGTATGGAGCCATTTACCTCCGAAATTGAAGCCACCGGTATGGTAGATGTTCCACCCGAGAATCTGGCTATGGTGAGCTCACCTATTCCCGGTGTGATACGTACCATCACACACAATGTATTGCCAGGTAAATATGTGACCAAAGGCAATCTGTTGGCAGTGGCCCAAAGTATGGACTTGATTCAGATTCAACAAGATTACCTGGCTTCTTATTTAAAGCAGGAGTTACTGTCGCAGGAATACGAAAGACAAAAATTGTTGGTGAGTCAGGATGCCGGAGTAAAACGTAAATTACAGGAAGCAGAAAGTAATTGGAAACTAAATAAGGCTCAAACCGCAAGTTTAGAAGCTAAGTTACGCTTAGCCAATGTTAACCTTGAAAAACTAAAGAATGGAGAGGTAAGCAGTAATTTATATATCTATGCACCTATTTCCGGATTTATAAAAACCGTCAATGTGAATACCGGAACCAATTTCACTTCTGCCGACAAACTTTTTGAAATTATCAGCAAAGAGCATTTACATGTGGAACTCAAGGTATTTGAGAAAGATGCTTCGGCATTGAAAGAAGGTCAGACAGTAATTTTCAATGATCCTTCGATTCCCGAAAATACGAAGGGAAGAGTATTTCTGATTGCTAAGACTTTTGACGAAACCAGTAAATCAGTAAATGTACATGTGCATCTGGAAAATGAAGTTGTCGAAGCGAAACTCATTCCTGGGCAGTATCTCACAGGTAAAATTCAACTTTCCGAACAAACCAGACCTGTAATTCCCGAATCTGCAATTCTACGGGAGCCCGAAGGCAACTTTGTGATGCGATTAAAATCCAAAACTAACGAGCAATATATTTTCGAGAAAATAGCACTTAAAACAGGAGGAATCAAAAATGGAAAAGTGGAAGTATTGGAACCTACAGAATTAACCGACGTAGTTATATCGGGTGCCAATTTACTTAATGGCGGTGGAGACGGAGAATAAATATTAATCATATTCCAACTTAAAAAAACAGCTTCCATTTACTGAAGCTGTTTTTTTTGGGAAAAATTAAGAACGAGGATTACTAAATTTATTCAAGCTATTGACTATTAAGAAATTAATTAGTTTATTTTACTCCTTCAAGATGTATTTTTTTTTGAGCAAAAAAACGATATATATTTATCAAATGATATTGTAAAAGACCGCAGTTTAAAACCTGAGCTAATTTGATTATTCGATTTACTCTATTTGGCCTTATTCGTTTTCTAAATTTATTTTCGCTAGTACTCCCAAATACAAACCGTTAAAACGGTTTCTGTTTTCCATTTTATTATAACCCGATGCTTCAAAAATGGTTTCAACCATTTCGCTGGTTTATGTCCGTGATAAGACCGAAAATTAGAAGAGCAAAAATATTGTTTTACCTTGGTTATAATTATTTTGCGAATCCGCTATAAATTTTTAAAATAACTTCTGATATTAAAGTGCTCCATCGTGACTAATTATCGGTAAACAGAGTTCAATACCTGAGTGTCAAACCTTCGCAATAGTAGAAGTCAGTTTTCTATTTTGCTGAATATTTCCCTTATGGCAAATTAAATAATTTCGGGAAAAAAATCGGGTAATATTATTTAGCAGAATTGCCACAAGTCATTGATTATCTATTATTTACACAGCTTTTCCTGTTCACCTTGCATTTTATTAAAAAAAGTTAAAATCAAAAGTAAAATGCAGTTTTTCCATTTAATAAATACTAGAAAATTCTCATTTAACGTTTAAAAGCCAAACATTCATTTCCAAACCAAGCATCCCTATTCCGATCTGAAAAAACTCTACTTGTAAAGCTGCGAATGAAACAGGAAAGCCGTATTTCCTTCGTAGGCAGCTTTTTTCCTAAAACTTAATTTTCAAAAGATCGTGAATTCAGAAAAAATCAAAAGAAACGAGTTTCTTAAATCTCTGGGATTTAAAGGAACTGCACTTTTTGCCGTCTATTGTACAGGAATTTCCTGTACTACGACTGATGTGGCACCTATTTCAGGAGGCTCACTCACCATAAACTTAGCCGATAGTGCCAATGCTGCCCTGCTAAAAGAGGGCGGATATATCATTAACAGTGCCGTGGTAATCGCCAATAATGGCGGAAAATATGTTGCTGCCACACAAGTTTGTTCACACGAGAACATCCGGAAGGTGATTTTCCGCAGTGGTGAATTCTATTGCACAGAGCATGGAGCCCGCTTTTCAACCACAGGAACTGGCCTGAATAAGGATGCCTCACGAGGCTTGAAAATATATTCGGTTTCGCAGTCAGGTGATGTACTAACTATTTCCTGATTTTCATTACATTTACCTGTAATTTCCATCAAATGAACCGACTAGAATTCCTAAAAACGCTTGGTTTTCGTGGGGCATCGCTGATAGCTGTGCTTCAGGCCTGTACTAAAGATACCGACAGCTATGTGGAAGCACTTACTGTAGATGCCTATGATACAGATATAAATGCAATTAAGAATACAACGGATAGTACGGGTACCAATTCGGGTTCAGGTAGTGGAAATATCGGCGAAATCCCTATCGGAAATGCACCTTCCAGTTATTTATTAAAAATTGATCTGAGCAATTCATCAGCAGGTAATTTGTCTCAAATTGGCGGGTACATCGTGCAGAATCGGATAGTAGTAGCTCAGGTAAGTTCAGGCAATTACGCAGCGGCTACAGTAACCTGCTCGCATCAACCTCGCGATCGGGTAATTTATTACAACAACGAATGGTATTGCACCGACCACGGTGCCCGTTTCAGCCTGACTGGTAGCGGAATAAACAGCAGAGCTTCTCGGGGCTTGCAGGTTTACAAAACAACCGTGGACGGAAATTTCCTCTACATTTCTTAATCAGTAAAAATGAAAATTTTAATCGCAATAGTATTCCTTTTGCTAGGTTTTGAATCGGGTATTTGGACCAATGATCTGGATAAAGCCCGAAACGAAGCAGTAGCAAACAACAAATTCATTCTACTAAATTTTTCCGGTTCGGATTGGTGCGGACCCTGTATTCTCTTAAAAAAAGAAGTATTCTCTACACCGGATTTTGAGGAACTGGCATCAAAAAAACTGGTGCTTATGCGGGCAGATTTTCCCCGGATGAAGAAAAACAAGCTTTCGCCGGAAGACACTTCGAAAAACGAAAGTCTGGCCGAAATCTTTAATCCTGAAGGGAAATTCCCTTTTACCCTGCTGCTCGATGAAAAAGGCCGCATTTTAAAAACCTGGGATGGTTATCACGGCAATAAGGAAGAGATTTTAGCTGAATTGAAAGCAGCATGCAATGAGTGACACCCATTTTACACGGGTAGAAAAACTGATGGGCAACCGTTTTGAGCTTTGTCTGCTTGCCGAAAATCAGGAAAATGCGAATCGGGGACTGGATGCAGCGGTAGCTGAAATAAAAAGGATCGAAGCCCTGTTGAGTACTTTTCGTGAGGATTCGCAAACAAATGAAATCAATAGAAATGCGGGCATAATGCCTGTAAAAGTGGACAAAGAGGTTTTCGATTTGATTTTTCGATCTGTAAAAATCTCGGATTTAACAGACGGTGCTTTTGACATTACCTACGGTGGACTCGATACTACTTTGTGGAATTTTGACACAAAAATGAAAAGTTTACCGGATTCCGAAACAGCGAAAAACATGATCCAAAATATTGGTTATCAAAAAATTAAGCTTGACCCGGCAAATCAAACTGTTATTTTAAAAGATAAAGGAATGCGGATTGGTTTTGGTGGAATCGGTAAAGGTTATGCTGCGGATAAGGCTAAATGGTTGATGCAGCAAATGGGTTTTAAAGCAGGATATGTAAATGCTTCTGGCGATTTGGTGACCTGGGGAAAACAAGCCGGGGGAAAGGATTGGACCATTGGCATCACCAATCCAGAAGAAAAAAGCGAAAACATCGGCACCGTAACTATCAGCGATCTGGCCATAGCCACTTCAGGCAATTACGAAAAGTTTGTGGTGTTAGATGGAAAACGCTATTCCCATACTATAGACCCGAAAACAGGATTGCCTGTGAGTGGAATAAAAAGTGTGAGCATAATAACCCGAAATGCCGAATTGGCCGATGCCATGGCAACGCCCGTTACGGTTTTAGGAGTAAAAAACGGACTGGAATTGATAAACCAAATCAAAGACATGGAATGTATAATTATTGATGATTTTAATACTATCTTTTTCTCTGATAATTTAAAAATAAAGAAATGAAGAAAATACATTTAAAAATAGGGGCAGCAATTCTCTTATTCACTTCATTAACAAGCTCTTGCGTATCGGTAAAAGAATATCAAAAAGCAAAACTGAACGATGCAGAAATGGAATTATCGAGCAGAAAAACGGAGAAGTTTGAGCAAAATTTTTATCTCTATCGGGAAGGCCCGGCAGGTGCCAATGGCGGTAAAAGCGGCGGTGGCTGTGGTTGCAATTAAGATATCCTTTTTCTAAAAAGAAACCTTTTCAAAATGAAGAAATTAATCATTGCCATAGGCCTTTACTTTTCGATTTATTCGGGACTTGAGGCTCAAAATTTACAAGAACTAAAAGCTTCAGCAAACCAGAATTACAGCAAACCGAAATTGAAACTGGAGGAAATCAATTTCGTAAGCAGTTATTACAATCAGGATGGCAATCACTCGGCCGTAACCGGAGGAAATGGCACAGAGGCTCTTTATAATTTCGGCAATTCGTTGGACATTACGATCTCACTTACGGACAAGCACAAACGAGTGCACAACCTGAATGCAGATTTTAACGTAGACGCCTACACATCAGCATCTTCGGATAATATCGACCCGGTAACTATTTCGGGAGCTTCTCGTCGGGATGTGCATATTTATCCTTCACTTACTTACTCCGTAAAAAATCCGGAAACGGGTTTTACCAAAAAAATCGGCGTGTCCTACTCTACCGAATGGGATTATATTTCAAACGGAATAAATGTAGGTTTATCCAAAATATCCAAAGATAAAAACACCGAAATAAGCTTTAAAGCAGCTGCCTTTATAGATAAATGGTTGGTGATTTTACCCTACGAATTGCGGCCCACTTACGATGGCAATCCCTATCAGTACAACGACGTATACAAGGCCAGAAACACCTATGTGGGCGGTATTACTGTGTCACATATAGTAAACAAGAATTTCGACATGCTGCTTATGGTAGAGCCATCTTATCAGGAAGGTTTATTGAGCACGCCCTACCACCGGGCCTATTTTACCAACGGCAATCATACGGTTGAAAAATTACCCGGAACGCGTGTAAAACTACCTATTGGGCTGCGAGCCAGTTATTTTGCGGGCGACAAGGTCGTTTTACGAGGTTTTTACCGCTATTATATGGACTCCTGGGGAATGACAGGCCACACAGCCAGTTTGGAAGTACCGGTAAAAATAAACCCTTTTGCTTCTATAAGTCCGTTTTATCGTTTTAGTACACAAACGGCAGTTAAGTATTTCAAGCCATACGGTGAGCATTTGGCTACCGACACGTATTACACCAGTGATTACGACATTTCCGGCTTCAACAGCCACCTGATTGGCCTCAATTTCAGAAGGTCTACTCCGGGCGGTGTCTTTGGCATTCCGCATTTTAATGCATTTGAAGTTCGCCTGGCCTATTACAACCGCGGTGTTACGGGTATGAACGCGGGCATTGCTACAGTTTTGTTTAAGATTAAGTGAAGAAAGTAGTACTGAATTAGAATCTCAAAAGAGTCATTTTTTTTGACAGTAAATTTATTGTTAAAACTAATTAACAGTAAGATTGTTGTTTAACAAATTTCTTTTATTGATAGCCCGCTTTACAATAGCTATATCGTCAGAATTAGGCGTGCAAAATTCTTATTGATTCAATAGTTCTGCAAGCCTGACTATATCTTTATTATTTTTCAAATCCAGTTCGTATTGGGTAATCAACGTTTTTGCTTTGGTGGCAAAAGGTCCCAAAGATTTTAAGTCAAACTTTTTTGGTTTTACGGGTACTATTTTTTGTCCAACTACAAAACAATAATCTTCTGATTTCTTAAACTTTCCTTCATACTCACTTTTCGCGGTTATTCCGTATAAAAAGCTAACTCTGTCTTTGGTACTTGAAAAACTCCCCGTATGTTGCTTCAAAAGCATTGGTTCTCCTTCAACAAGGATATTATAGTAGTGGTTTTTCGCACCTTCGATTCTGTCATCCAATCGTAGGAAAACCAAACCATCCAATTCAAATTTCGGTGGGGTAAGTTCAATAGCCCGTGTATCCTTATCCGTGCTGAAATAAATGACTTCGTTTACCACATTGAAGCCAATGTAACCCGGTGAAGGTTCGGAACCTTTTAATGTAACCGTACCCCAATACCATTGATTGCCGTAATATGGATTTCCTTTGTACTTTTTAACCACTTTTGCCGACTCATAAGGAGCTAAATTATTTTGCCCAAAATCGAATTCCAAAATAGAATCACCGTTTTCGTCCACTTCTTTAATATACCCCTCGGCTACCATTTCCACCGGGTTTTGAAAGTTGCCCTTAGTAGGATTTTGTCCCAAGGCACTTGTACAAATGTAACTGAGGAAAACAAGTATGGGTATTTTCATGGATGTGAAATAATTCCTTCTAAAATTTTAACATTCTACTGACCGTGAAATAAAATTACCTAACAGACTTTTAAGTAAAATTTTAAATTTACAAATATAAATTTATGGTCGTGAAAAGTTTAATTATTTGTCTCCCTATATTCCTTTTAAATATATATTCATTTGCACAAAATGCAAAAATTATGAATTCACCGAATGGTACTGTCATATCCAATTCAGGTGGTACAGATATTCCTAACTCTTCGTCCATATTAGACGTAAGAAGTAACAACAAAGGAGTTCTACTTCCAAGAACAAGTTCAGATCTAGCTAGCCCGGTAGAAGGCCTTTTTTACTACAACACCACAGGCCATAATTTTCGCTATTACAATGGTACAGCATGGCAGAATGCATTTTTCGGGAATCAATGGAATACAAATGGTACTTCTATTTCCTATTCAGCTGGAAATGTGGGAATTGGCACCGATTCCCCTCTGGCAAAATTATCTATATTTCAAAATTCAACTTCCATTATACCTGCTTTTTCTTTAGTAAACAAATTTAATAATTCTACTAATAGCAATGGTTTTTCTGAAGTAAACTCGAGTTTATTCATTGATAATTCAATAAATAGAAATATGATTAATAATGGAATAATATTAAAAGTGAATAATGCTACAGACAACATTGCGATTCTTGCTACCGCTCAAAATACGACAAATGGCAATTTTTCGGGTGCTTATCTTGCACGCTCAAATACAAACGATAGTTTTGGAATATAATGTTTTGCCAGTAATTTGGCAAATAATAAAGCATATGCAATTTATGGCGACGGTTTCTTTGGAGGATATGCCGGATATTTTTCTGGTAACGTAACAGTTACAGGTACTTTTTCAAATCCTTCTGACGAAAAATTAAAGCAAAATATGCGGGCATTGGAATCTAATGGAAGCATTCTTTCCAAAGTCATGAAGTTAAAACCATTGTATTACGAATTTAATGCAATTAGTAAAAAATTAATGAATTTGCCGGATAAGACTCAATTTGGATTTACAGCCCAAAATATTGAAACAGAATTTCCTGAGTTAGTTTCAAACAACTATCATCCTGCTCCTGATAATCCTACAGATGAGTTTGAAAAAAAGGGTATTGATTATAAAAGTATAAATTATTTACAGCTTATTCCTATTTTAACGCAGGCAATTCAGGAACAACAAATAATTATTGAAAATCTACAAAAACAAGTTGAAGAAATCTTGAAAAAACAATAGAAGTTTTTGGCATATTCAGTTAAATTCTATTTCACCAAAAATCTAACGCTCTTTTTCAAACAAAGCCGCAATTCGGGGGTCTGGAATGAGCCAGATCAAGGCTACACCCACGTATAAGATTCCGGAAATTATCGGATAGTAAAAAGCGAATACAATACCGATAAGATAAGCCAGTAAGGAAAGTAAACCTTTGCTGTCGTTTCCAATTGCTTTAGCGAGTTCGGAATCCTGGCCATGTGAATTCACAATCGTTTTTTGCAAAATGTTATAAGCAAAAGCAGCCATAACCAGGTTAAAACCGTAAAGTGCCATCGGTACTTTGGCAAAATTATTTTCTCCCATCCAACCCGTAACAAAAGGAATTAAAGAAAGCCAAAAAAGTAAATGTAGGTTGGCCCAAAGAATAGAACCACTTACTTTTTTGACCGTATGCAGCAAATGGTGGTGATTATTCCAATAAATACCGAGGTAAATAAAACTTAAGGTATAAGAAAGCAAAACCGGAATAAGGGGTTTCAGCGATGCTAAATCATCGCCATGAGGAACTTTCAATTCCAATACCATAATTGTAATAATGATTGCCAGCACACCATCGCTGAAAGCCTCCATTCTTCCTTTTTGCATAAATAATCAACTCATGTGTTTGAGATTCATGCCATATAAAACACAAAACAATATACCGATAAAAGCGTAAACACCACCTGCTGCGGCACCCATAAAACCACCATAAATAAAAATAGGTGCGAAAATAATTATTGCTGTTCCGATCGCGTAAAGCCAAAATCCTTTTTTATTCAGTCCCCACATTAAAATGGCTCCAAGAAGTGTAAGTAAATTACTTATTCCTGATGCGATCCCTATTTGCTTTACATTTTCGACAGTCAAGCCATCGGTAATTGATCCTATTATCTTATTGGCCATTTCGGCTTCTTTTTCACTATCAGCCTGATCTTCTATTTGATCGGTGACCTCTTCCATGGCATCTTTCGCAACGCCAACAGTCACATCTGCAGTGGTATAACTGGTAATAGCCTGAAAAATACCATAAGCACTTCCAATAAAGGTCAGAATACAAAGAACTGTTAAAAAATTAGGTCGAATTGAGTTCATTTTGTTGAGTTTATAGTTTATAAATTTTTCATAAATATAGGGGAAATTAATAACCCCATTTCTTCATAAGGGCTAAATCTGCGGCCATACTTTCGAGCGGTGTCAAATTTTGATATGACTCTTGTTCAATAATCAGGTATTTGGTACCTCCGCTTTTTATACCAGTTTTTACAATTCCTTGCGTATCCAAAAAACCCTTATCGAGTACACAGCTTTCGTGGCCGCCCTTCCCGTTATCTATTTCATTTTTTACGTGCATTAACTCAAAGCGACCCGGATATTGAGCCAAAAGCTCCTCGGCCCTACCTCCGCCTCCGTACATGTTTCCAATATCTAATTGCTGCACAACCAGATTTGGATCGGTATTTTCCAAAATAATGTCGTAAACCCTTTTGGAGGTTAATTTTAGACTGAATTCGAAATCGTGATTGTGGTAACCGTATTTCAAACCTTTGGATTTACAATAGGCACCCGAAACATTGAAAGCATCCATAAAACCCTTTAAGTCATCGAAATTTTTTCTTAGCGAAACATCGAGCCAGGGAGAAATGATGTATTTCTGTCCAA
Source organism: Jiulongibacter sp. (assembly GCA_024645245.1). GTDB lineage: Bacteria > Bacteroidota > Bacteroidia > Cytophagales > Spirosomataceae > JAHEBN01. The sequence goes on from JAHEBN010000140.1 coordinate 9,830, forward strand.
CCGTTGCGGCATCTTCCACAGTGGTTTTCCAAAGATCAGTCAAACTTTTTGTGGCGGCATCCCAATGTGTTTTACCAAATTGGGTGTGGCCACTTTGCATCGTCATGCCATTATCCGAAAGTAGTTTTTTGAAATCCAAAGGTGTATAGCCATAAAATTGCCTTTTGGCACCGTCGTAACCGGCATGTTCGCAATCCTTAAACCCGATTTTACCCAAGGCCTCAATCGTACCTTTGGGGTCTTTTTTCATTTCTGCCCGTACGGAATACAATTGCAAACTTACTAATGGTTTTTTCTTCATAGCCGCCAGTAAATCCGACGAAAGGTCACCAGCAAGCATCAGGCTCAAACCGCTATTTTGTATAAATTCTCTTCTGTTCATGGGGTTGATTTTTTATTGATTGAATGTTTTAATAAAGCTAGTAAAAATGGTGGAAAGTTCAAGAAGATGCAGTTCGAAGTTCTAGGTTCAATTGTTCAAAAGTTCAAGGTTTATTAGTTCTTGTGTTGTAAAGTTGTAAAGTAAGTTAAAAAATTATGGGGTATTCCCACTTGACAACTCGACAACTTGACAACTTAATAGCCTGACAACTTGATAACTCGACAACTCGACAACTCTACAACTTGACGACTTGACAACTCAAAAACTTGACAACTTAATAACTTGACAACTTAAAAACTCAACTCAAAAACTCAATTCTCATTCTCAAAAAACTCCCTCAGCCTCCTGGTTTTATCTTTTCCCACTACTTCAATCAATTCCTCGTCACTAGCGTTTCGGATATTTAGCAGGGTTTTGAAATGTTTAAGTACTTTGGTAGCGGTTGGTTTGCCTATTCCGGGTATATCTTCCAGACTGCTGTTCAGGAAATTCTTGGATCGCCGGTTGCGGTGATGGGTGATACCAAAACGGTGTGCTTCATCGCGGCAGCGTTGTATAAGTTTCAACGACTCTGATTTTTTATCTATATAAATCGGTAAAGTATCTTCGGGGAAATAGATTTCTTCGAGGCGTTTGGCAATGCCGATTATGGGAATCTGACCGTAAATATTGAGTTCTTTTAAGGCTTCTACCGAAGCCGAAAGTTGACCTTTGCCACCGTCAATAATTATCAGGTCGGGCAAATCTTCTTTTTCTTCCAAAAGTCTTCTGTATCTGCGGGTTACCACCTCTTTCATGGTTGCAAAATCATCCGGACCAACAACAGTTTTTGGAATAAAATGCCGGTATTCTTTGGTACTCGGTTGCCCATTGCGAAAAAGCACCATAGCCGAAACAGGGTTGGTACCCTGAATATTCGAATTATCAAAACATTCAATATGCCGGGGTAAATTTTTGAGCTGTAAATCCTGTTTCAGTTTTATTAGAACCCTGTCCCGGCGATTGGTGGCACCACTTTTGGCGATGGCATCCTTTTCAGCCTTTTCATGGCGGAAATACATGATATTCCGCAAGGCCATTTCTGTCAGTTTTTTCTTATCCCCTATTTTCGGAACCGTAATTTCAGCTTTCAGATCTGTTTCCAGTTCGAGGTTAGTAATGATTTCTCTGGCCGAACTTTCGTAGGTTTGCCTGATTTCAAACATCACCTTTTCCAAAATTTCATCATCCGGCTCTTCCAGTTTTTTCTTAACTTCCAGAGTTTGGGTTTGAGTAATTGTACCATTCGAAATTTTCAAATAACACACATAGGCCGCATCTGCATCCGACTGAATACAGAAAACATCGGCATCAATTATGGTTGAATTTACCACTGTCACCTTGGCCTGGTAATTCTGAAGGAACTCCAGCTTCATCTTATGCTTGTGGGCTTCTTCGAAGTTCATTTTAGTAGCCGCCTGCTGCATACATTCCTGAAAATAAGCTTTTGCCGGAGCCAGATTTCCTTTTAAAATATGGTGAATTTGTTCAATCTCTTTCAAGTATTCGGACTCGGCCTGCTTACCTTCACAAGGGCCTTTGCAATTGCCTATGTGGTATTCCAGGCACAACTTAAATTTACGTGCGGCTATGTTTTCTTCAGATAAATTGTATTTACAGGTTCGTATGGTGTACAATCGGGTAAACATGTCCATTAAGGCATGCATGGCTTTTACGTTTACATAAGGCCCATACATTTTACCCAGTTTCCTATCCTCAATTCTACGGGTTTTCACCACGCGTGGAAAAGGCTCATCGGTAACACATAAGTAAGGGTAATTTTTATCGTCTTTAAGCAGGATATTGTATTTGGGCTGCAACTCCTTGATCATGTTGTTTTCAAGAAGAAGA
>JAHEBN010000009.1 GCA_024645245.1 Jiulongibacter sp.
ATTCAAGAGCTAAGAATATTTGAAAATTCAAGGATCAGGCTTGGTATTCTTGCCTTTTATGCGGTTCCTAATTATAGCTACGGGTCGCTTTATCGTGTACGTCGGTCAATTTTTCAGGGAAAAGGTATTAGTTTTTAGGGAGGTTCTTTTTTAATTCTGCATTCGAATTTAAGAAAATACTTGAATGGGTGAAACCTGGAATGGTTCAATGCGTGAATGCTTGAATGATTAAATGCGTGAATGCTGAAATGCTGGAATGCTTCAATGCTTGAATGATTGAATGCCGGAATAATAATATCTCAGAATTCCAATTCCGAAATCCCAAATCCCAAAATCCCAAATCCCCTCACCCCCACTTCGCCGGATTCCTTCTCCACTTTTTAAGCGACTCTATTTCAGCGGCTTGTACGTAGTTTTGTTTCAGGGCTTCGTCTATCAGGAAATTGTAATTGGAGAGTGTGACCAGTGGGATATGGGCTGCGGCGAAATTATCATCGGCTATCTTAAATCCATAGGTAAAGATGGCGATCATACCTACTACTTCTATGCCCGCCGCCTGCAGGGCTTCCACTGCCTTCAGTGAGCTGCCGCCGGTGGAGATCAGGTCTTCCAATACCACTACTTTCTGGCCTTTTTCCAGGCGGCCTTCTATCTGGTTGCCCATGCCGTGCTCTTTCGGTTTCGGGCGTACATAGGCGAATGGCAATTTCAACTCATCGGCCACCAAGGCTCCTTGTGCAATACCCGCAGTAGCCACACCGGCAATAGCCGTAGCGGTAGGAAACTGCTTTTTGATGGCTTTGGCCAGGGCTTTTTTGATAAAAGTACGGGCTTCTATATCCGATAGTGTAATACGGTTGTCGCAATAAATCGGCGAATTCCAGCCCGAGCTCCATTTAAACGGTGCGGCAGGACTTAACTTTACAGCCTGTGTTTTTAATAAGAATTGAGCTATTTTCCTTTGTGTTGTCATTATTAGGGATTGGGTTTTAGGGGTTAGGGATTAGTTTTTTTTGGAACAGGGAGAAAGGAATGGGTTTATTTAAGGGAATAGGAGTTAGGGAACAGGCAATAGTTTTTTTTGATTTCATAATTTCCATTAAGATCAGTCTCAAAGGGAATAGGCATTAGGGAACAGGCAATAGTTTTTTTTTTGATTTCAAATCTCAATGCCAGGCAGTTAACACCTAAATCAGAACAAAATACTTCCAACCCAAAACTTTCCAACCTTAAAACCTTACAACTTAAAAACTTCGTGCTTCGTACTTAAAACCCTGAAATTTGAACCTTGAACTTTGAACCTCAAAACCTACTCCGCCGCTTCAGCCTTAGTAACCAGCATCTTGTCGATCCGGTTCTTGTCCATATCCACAATCTCAAACTCATATTCCTGCCAGGTAAACTTATCTCCGGTATCCGGTATTTCTTTCAGGATATCTAAGGCAAAGCCTCCCATAGTATCGAATCCGGAGTATTCTTTCCGGTTGTTCAGTTCTATTTCAAACTCCTGCAAAAATTCGTCAAAAGGCATGGAAGCATCGATCAGGAAACTGCCGTCTTCCCGCTCGAACACGTCGTATTCAAACTCATTGGTTTCCGAAATGTCGCCTACCAGGGCATCCAGGATGTCGTTCATGGTTACAATTCCCTGCACATTGCCGTATTCATCTACTATCACCCCAAAGTGCTTACGCTCGCTCTGGAATTTTTCCAAGACTTGATAGGTATGGTTATTTTCCGGAATAAACAGAGCCTCACGCACGTGCTTATCCAGGTTTTTTATTTCGGTGGTGAGCGATTTGCCCAGTAAATCTTTGATATACAGCAGCCCGATGATGTTATTTATTCCATCTTTACAAACCGGGTAAATGGAATGACGCTTGTCAATGATTTTTTTACGATTTTCTTCCGAAGTATCGTCAATATCCAGAAAGACCACGTCGTTCATGTTGGTCATAAGCGAAGTAGCCCGCCTGTCGCCCAAGTGAAACACGTTTTGCACAATCTCGTGTTCAATTTCTTCAATAGCTCCGCCGGTAGCTCCCTCGCGGGTCATGGACTTGATTTCTTCCTCTGTTATCGAGTTTTCTGATTCTTGTATACCGGTTAGCGAAAATAGGAACTTACTGGTTTTGGTAAGCAACCAAATAAACGGGGAAGTCATTTTAGAAAGTAGATTCATAGGAGCGGCCATTACTTTTGCGATGCCTTCCGGAGAGGCCATGCCTATTCTTTTGGGTACCAACTCGCCAAATATCAGGGAGAAGAAAGTCACCAACAAAGTAATAATGACTACAGAAAGTGTACTGGCATAGTGCTCGGTGAGTGGGAACTGCATAAAGAAGGGTTCTACATAAGCCCCTAGTCTATCGCCGGAATAAATACCCGTTAAAATACTGATAAGCGTAATACCTACCTGCACAGTAGATAAAAACTTATTGGGTGAATTAGAAAGCTCCAGGGCAGCATGTGCTCTTTTGTCGCCATTTTTAGCAGCGATTTCCAATCTTGTTTTGCGGGATGAAATCAGGGCAATTTCTGACATCGAAAAAACCCCATTAAGTAGAATTAAACAGAATAATATAAATATTTCCATTCGGTGTATCCGCCCTTCAGGGCAAAGACCAGTATTGTTTTGACTGCAAAATAAAACAATTTGCCTCTCCCTTTTAATGGTATTGGCAAAAAAATTATGAATATTTGCCCTTTCGCTCGTAAACACGGCTTTCAGACCGTATTAAAATTCATTATGCTGATATTTATTAAAGACAGACCCATTGATTTTGTCAATCATTTTTCAGAATCTCATTTTTCCACCTATCAATTTGATTTACAGCTAAATCCGGGTGATCCGGAATATAGCACTGCCAAATTGAAAGGCAAAGTATTGCTGGGGCATCTGGGTGAAAACCGGCTTATCGAGCTATTAGACTTCCTTACAGATCCAACATCAGAAAATCCGGAGCTTTTGGTTATTGAGTGTGACGATAAAACCAAAATCAAAGCCTTGATTAAGAATTATTTTGAGGTGGTGAAAGCATCCGGAGGTATCATCGTCAACAAAGACGGGAATTTGCTGATGATAAAAAGACTGGGAAAATGGGACTTGCCGAAAGGTAAACGGGAAAAAGGAGAAACGGCATCGGAATGCGGCCTACGCGAAGTGGAAGAAGAATGCAACATAAAGGTGAAGGTGGGTCCAAAAATTGTTACCTCCTGGCATACCTACTCCATGAAAAACCACAAAATGCTAAAGCAAACCAAGTGGTATGCCATGAAATGTCAGTCGGATAAAAACATGAAGCCTCAAAAAGAAGAAGGGATTGAGGCTATAAAATGGATGAATGCTGCTGAAATAAAAGTGGCATTGAATGAATCTTATGCCTCCATATCTTATGTGATTCAGAAAGGATTTAGTTTTCAGGCTTATCAAGCTGAAACGGCAGGTACTGACTGACATCCTGCCCAAAACTGTGCAATTCGCGTACGATAGTTGAGCTGATAGGTGCCAGATCGGGAGAAGTAATCAGAAAGATGGTTTCGAGGCCATTCACTATCTGGCGATTTACCTGTGAAATTGTATTCTCGTATTCGAAATCAGTGGTATTTCGCAAGCCTCTCAAAAGGAAATTGGCTCCATGCTCCCTAGCTACCTTGGCTGTAAGGTCATTATAATGAACCACTTGCACCCTTCCGTCGTCTTTGAAAGCCCCTTTTATAAGCTTGGTCATCAAATCCAAGGGGAAATACCTTTTCTTAGTGGTGTTGGTCCCGATGCCAATTATTATTTCGTCAAAAAGATTTAAGCCTCTTTCTACAATATCTGCATGCCCTTTGGTAAAAGGGTCGAATGATCCGGGAAAAAAGGCGATGCGTTTCATTTAAAGAGGTGATTTTGTATTGTAAAGATTCAAATAAAGTGCAGAAAAACAAAATATAAGAAATTAAGCCTCTAAAAGCCGAATGAAATTGCCGGCAGAATTGGATTTCAGATAATGAGTCAAATTCATTTTCATTTGGTAAGTTTGCAAGTAAAATCAGCTTAAATAATCAAAAATGGCAATTGAAAAATACCTTTGGGGAATTGATCTGGGCGGCACAAAAATCGAAGGTGTGCTGGTGGGAGCAGATACAGGTGAAATACTAATAAGGCAAAGAATACCAACTGAGGCCGAAATTGGCTACGAGCACATCATTTCGCAGATTAAAAAACTGATAGTTCAATTATCGGAAAAGACGGGAATTATACCGTCGGCGATAGGTTTCAGTACCCCGGGCACGTTGGATCCGGGCACCCAAACCATGAAAAACTGCAATACAGTATGCATGAACGGGCAACCCATGAAAAAAGACCTGGAAAAAGCTTTAGGAGTGCGAATTGAGCTGGCTAACGATGCCAATTGTTTTGCTTTAGCGGAAGCCACTATGGGGATTGTACCCGAAAAATATCCGGATGCCAAAATGGTTTTTGGGGTAATAATGGGTTCAGGCGTAGGTGGGGGCGTGGTGGTGAATGGTAAGGTAATTAGTGGTAAACACGGGATTGGCGGTGAATGGGGACATAATGTATTAGAAGAAAATGGCCCGATGTGCTATTGCGGTAAAAGAGGATGCAATGAAAATGTATTTTCGGGAAAAGCTTTGGAGAAATTTTATTTTGAACAAAGTGGCGAAAACCGAAAACTGAAAGAGGTAGTGGAAAGATATCGTGCCGGCACAGACCCACATGCGGATGCCACCATGCAACGCTTGTTTAAATCATTCGGCAAGGCAATACACTACATAATTAATGTATTAGACCCCGATGTGGTGGTATTGGGTGGCGGCGTGAGCAATATTGATGAGATTTATACGCACGGGGTGAAAGAATTAGAAAACTATATTTTTAACCACAGAAAAATAGAAACGGTATTTTTAAAACCTAAATTGGGAGACAGTGCAGGTGTTTTTGGTGCTGCTGAGCTGGTAAGATAACGCATGAAAAAAACACTTTTACTTAGTTTATTGCTTGGTTCATTTTGTGTTTCTGCCCAGGAACTGGAAAAATCACCCAAGAGAATCACTTTTGAAACGGGCTACAGCTATATCCGTAAAACCAATATTCCTGATTTGAGTAAAGCTGGGTTTGTGTTTGCATTTGATTACATGTGGCAGGTTTCGGGATTTAAGAATAAGCCCAAAGCCTTTATTTCAATTCCCCTGGGGTATATTTCTGTTCCACCGATAAAGGAAAACACCAAAAATCTGGGAATTGGCTATTACGGCGTACATGTGACCCATGAATTACGGCGAGATCAGAAAATCATTCCATTTATTGGATACAGTTTACTCTTTAACCAATTGCACAAACAAGATACAGAAGGCAGGGTGATTGGTCATGAAACCCGATTTGATGCCGGTACTTATATTGGCAGTCGCTTTTTTCTGAAAGCCGAGTACAGCATCGGCAGTTTCCCAGCATTGGGCAAAAAAGAGTCGGATAAGCTGGGAACAATGGGATTTAAACTCGGTTTCCGGATCAAATGAGCCGTACTATCTTTCATTTTTACCCAACTCTTTTAAATGCTTACCGCAAGTATAAAGCAAACGAATCAGCGGAGACTTTCCAAAGCTTAATTAACCGTATAAACCGGGTACCAGAAACAGACCCGGAAATTCTACAAAAATTTAAAAAAGGTATTTCATTTGAAGATGCAGTACTTAAGAACAAACCAAGTGATATAGATCCAGAGCTTATTGAGCAAGTAAAAAAGCTTCTACCGGCTAAATACAAAACTCAGCAGAAATTAAGCTTTCAATACCGCAACATACATTTCTACGGCTATGCGGATGTAGTAGGCGATAATAGAGTAATTGATTTAAAGTCAACCTCTTTGCACAAACCCGGCAGGCATGATTTTAATTTTCAAAACCTGTATTTATATGCCCTGAGAAACATGGGTTTCCGGCAAATGGAATACATTATTTGTGATTTTCAAGAGGTATATCAGGAAATTTATGAAATAGAATCCTATGATTTTGAACCCTTATTGGCAAAAATGGAGGAATTCGCGACGTTTGTTTTGGATAATAAAGATAGAATTCGTGATCAAAAAATTATGAGCGAACAAAAACCCGATCTATTCGGTTAAAGTTTCAATCAGATCCCACAGATTTCCATACAAATCTTCAAAAACCAACACTTTTCCGTATTCCTCTTTAAGCGGGCCGCGTACTATCTTAATTCCATGCTTTTGCAAATTTTCCAGATCGAGATCCAGATTATCGGTATGTATAAATAAAAACACCCGTCCGCCGGTTTGATTGCCTATTCTTGATTCCTGCTCCTCTCCTACTGCTTTAGCCAGCAATAAGTTACAACCCGATCCGGCACCAGGGCTCACTACTACCCACCGTTTAGTTTCGCTCATTCTGGTATCTTCTACCAATGAAAAGCCCAACTTATTTACATAAAAATCCAGGGCTTCGTCGTAATTTTTTACTACCAAAGCAATTTGAAAAAGGCCTTTCCCCATTATTTCAGTGCTTTAGATACGGGCTTTCCTACAGAACCATTCGGTTCCAGAATTTTGAGTAATTGAGCTATGGTGGGAGCAATATCGCTAATATACGTAGGTTCGGTAGTCTCTCCCTTATTTATTCCCCAACCATAAAATAAAAGTGGCACATGTGTGTCATAGGCATACATGGTACCATGTGTAGTACCTGTTTTATACCCGCTAAACCAGGCCGGTTCGGGTAAAATCATCAATTCCCCACTTCGTTTAGGGTTGTAAATATTCCTGAGCTTCTCTTTGTAATATTCCGGAATATTTTCTGATTCCAGGTCTTTAAGGCTGATCACATTATAAATACCCTCTTCCAAATTAAGTGTTTCCTTCAGAATATCCCGGATTTCTGTTTCAGTCACTTTCTTTTTACTCATTAATTCCTGATTCAGGTATAACTCGTAATTGTCGGTGTTAAGTATCCAATTCCCTTCACCTAAAGCTTTATTCAGGGCCTTATCCACCATTCCCTTGAACTCATTACCCAGGAAAAAACCGGCAGGTACATTGTGTTTTTTCAAAAACGCCGGAATTTCCGCAACTCCATGATCGGCACTCAAAAAAACGGAATAATTTCCTGCACCCAGTTCTGAATCCAAAGTAGTAAGCAACCTTTGAAAATCCAGATCCAACTTTAAATAAATATCTTCAATTTCTTTGGATTGGGGGCCGAAAGCATGCCCGGCGTAATCGGGAGACGAGAAACTGATCGCCAGAAAATCGGTAAATTCACCCTTCCCCAGCTTTTCTCCTTTCATGGCGGCCAATGCAAAATCAAGGGTAAGTGTATTACCAAATGGAGTACTTGCCAGGCTACCCAAACTTATTTTATGTGGAAAAACTGGCTTTGATTCACCTGAAATGTTACTTTCATAGCCTTGCTCGTCTTCTTCTGTTTCGGTATAATCCGATATCGGCATCAGTGTTTCCCATAAATTCTCACTGTATTTTTTGGCAAGACCCTGATTGTTAAATTCACTTGCCCAATCGGGTAAACTTTCTTGATAATAGCTGCTGGTGATCCAGTTACCTCCACGGCTGTCGAACCAATACGCACTGCCGGTATGGCCTGCAGGTAGTATAGCACCGCGGTCTTTTATCGCCACGCCTATTACTTTTGATTGAAACTGAGATGCAATTCTCAATTGATCAGTAATAGTAGTCACTTTTAGCTGCATGGGCGACATTTTCCCGGCGGACTCACTACCTTCTCCCACCAATTTCACGTCATCATCCTGAACTACATATCTGTCTATTTTTCTTTGCTTGTCGTACCAATCATTACCCACAATACCGGATATTGCTGGTACTGAACCTGTGTAAATATGGGCATGTCCGGGACCGGTAACGGTAGATGCATAATGATATTGATTATTACGGCAATTGAAGCCTTCGTTCATTAATCGTTTAAGCCCGCCATCGCTGTATTTGTCGTAAAAACGATATAAGTAATCATATCGCATCTGATCTACCACGATGCCAACTACTAACTTGGGTTTTGCCACAACCGGAGTTGGCTTTTGGTTTTTTTGAGCCACGCAAGAACTGGCAAAGACAAAAAAGAACAGGAATTTAAATATACTGTTTGCCACTGAAGTGTTTTTTTTAAAAGTGTTTACAAATGTACAAAACCAGTAATAGAGGTCTAAACATTTAAAACTAAATTTGCGTTATATAATCAATAAATCAATCGCGATCAGAAAAGAATGCTGATAAAATTATCAATTATCATTGGAGTTTTTATGTTGATGGAAGGTGCTGCCTGGGCCGCACACAAATACATCATGCACGGTTTCGGCTGGAAATGGCACGAAGATCATCACAATCACCACAGTGGTTTTTTTGAGAAAAATGATTATTACGCTTTGGTATTTAGTTTTTTAGCTTCTTCAAGTATAATTTACGGAAATACACATGAGGCATTCTGGTGGCTTACCTGGGCGGGTGTAGGGATTACATGCTATGGAGTAGCCTATTTTGTTTTCCACGATTTGATCGTGCATCGTCGAATTAAATTTAAATACAAAGCCCGCACGGAATACATGAAACGTATTATGAATGCTCATTTTGTACATCATAAAGTACATACCAAAGAAGGAGCAGAAGCTTTTGGTTTTTTGTTTGCCCCTAAAAAGTACGAAATACGAAAAAAGAATTAATTCAACGACCTTTATTCTTCAAAAATGGCAATTTTATTGCTCGGTGCCAGTGGGCGAACGGGAAAGATAATTCTTAAAAAATTAAATGAAAGGGATGAAAAGCTGACAATATTAGTTCGCAACAAAAACAAATTCAAAGATATACCGGAAAAAGTAAGAGTTATAGAAGGTAATCCTTACCTGAAAGCAGATATCCAAAAAGCACTCAATGGGGTTAATTTGGTAATTTCCGCACTCAATCTTTCCCGTGCTAATGATTTCCCCTGGTCGCCACTTCGCAGTCCCAAAGACTTTTTATCCCATTCGATTACCAACCTCCTTGAATGTTCTGATTCTAAAGATCTTAAAATTGTAGCGATAAGTGCTTTTGGCGTAGGTGATTCCAAAGCTGAAATGCCATTTTGGTTCCGCTGGTTGGTTTATAACAGTAATATTAAATTCCCTTATCTTGATCATGAAATTCAGGAGAATTTACTAAAAAATTCGGGAAAAAATTTCGTAATAATCAGACCAGTCGGGCTTACAAATGATAAGGAAAAGTCTGAATATCAGGTTTTTACATACCTATCAATTCCAAAACTAACGATAAACCGTTCAAACCTGGCAGAATTCACCCTTAAGGCAGCAATAGGAAATGAATTCGATCGTAAAGTTGTAGTGATTTCAAGTTAATTTCAATATTTATTGAAATTATAATTCATTCTATATTTTCAGTCTTTATGGTATATTTAAATAGTATTGTATATTCAATAATTACAACATATTCTGATTATACAATTTATTTCGTACGTTCAATAGTAAATTGAATTAAATTCCGGAGGGATCTGCGGTAGGAAGTTTCCGGAAAAGTATCCAGAATTTCATTTGCCTCTTCAACATACCGGTGCATTACTTGTGTGGTATAGGCAATACCACCTGATTTTTTTACAAAATCGATTACCTCTGCCACCTTTGCCGGTTTTTCCGATTCATTTTTAATTAGCTTAATGATATGCCTTTTAGTAGAGGAGTCTGTTTTATTCAAGGCATAAATAAGTGGTAAAGTCATTTTCTTTTCCTTAATATCTATACCTGTTGGCTTTCCTATTTCCTCATCGCCATAATCAAAAAGGTCGTCTTTAATCTGAAATGCCATCCCGATTTTTTCGCCCAACAGTCTTGCCTTTTCCACTATCTCGGGCTCATCGGTAACCGAAGAAATACCTACCGAACAGCAGGAAGCGATCAAAGAAGCTGTCTTTTGTCGGATCACATCAAAATAAATATCCTCCGAAATATCCAGTCTACGGGCTTTCTCGATTTGCAGGAGCTCACCCTCGCTCATCTCGCGTATTGCCTTTGAAATAAGCTTGAGAGCCAGAAAATCTTCATTATCTACTGCCAGTAACATTCCTCGTGATAAGAGATAATCTCCTACCAAAACAGCAATTTTATTTTTCCATAAGGCATTAATTGAGAAAAAACCCCTACGGTAATTGCTATCGTCTACCACATCATCATGCACCAGAGTGGCAGTATGCAAAAGCTCAATCATAGCCGCACCCCGATAAGTGGCTTCGTTTATTTCGCCCTTTAATCCAGCCGAGAGAAACACAAACATGGGTCTTATTTGCTTTCCTTTTCGATGAATAATGTATTTCATTATCTGATCCAAAAGCATTACGTTAGTCTTCATCGACTGGCGAAACTTCTGTTCGAAGGCTGTCATCTCCGCCAGAATCGGAGCCTGAATATCTTTAATGTTTAGTGTCATCTGGATGTTATATCCGGCTAGCTAGCTGTTTTTAAAAGATTTCTAATACAATTCTACAATTCTTAAACTTTAAATTGCTTGATGAAGTTTTTTTTGCCAAGTTTATCACTAAGAAGTACAAATATATTTCAAATTAAGTCAACTTTTAACTTTATACATAAAACTCTGAATGAAAGCATTGGTTTTAGGAGGCGGCTCTTTGAAGGGGGCCTGGCAAGTTGGAGCCATACAGGCCGTATTAGAAAGTGGATTTAAACCTGATATGATTTATGGAATTTCAGCCGGAGCTTTAAATGCTACCTTTATGGTGAACGAAGCCGGGCATCAATTCGAAAAGAATAAAAAAATAGACTGGGACATTGTCAATAAAAAACTCATTTCGTTTTGGATCGAAAACATTACAAAACCCACTGATATCGGAATTCTTAAATCGAAATGGCAGCTGGGAATTGAAACCTTACTTAGCCGTTTCGATGGCCTGTTGGACACTAATCCGCTATATGAAAAACTGAATAAGTATATCGACCTTACTACACTGAGAAGAAGCCCAATATTACTTAAAGTAGGAGCAGTAAATATAAATACCGGCGAAATGTATTATGCCGACCCACTCGAACAGTATTTTATTGATTTCGTAAGAGCTAGTAGTTCCATTCCTTTACTTATGCCAGTTGTACAAATAGGAGGTGACCATCGCAAAGCCTACCTCGATGGTGGACTCCGCGAGGTAGTACCGATTAAAAAAGCCATTGAAGACGGGGCTACTGAGATCATAGCGATAGCTACTCATCCCAAACACAGGGATATGGACGCAATAAATTACCGCTCGTTTTTCTCTATGATAGATAGAATAAAAGACATTTCAATCAGTCAGTTTGAAAATAATGATATTGAATGGGCAGAAAAACACCAGGAAAATTGGTTAAACCTGGCAGGATTCAGCATCAACAAAAAGCTAAGTTTAAAAATTATCAGACCTCACAATCCTCTGAATATTCACCTCACCGAATTCAATTCAAAAAACATCAAAGATTTAATTATTGATGGATACGAACATGGTTATAACAGCTTTCATGCCGATTAAAAAAGTTTTACGCGTGTGGCCAGAAATGACCACATAATTGCTAACAAAACGCACAAGCTCATGGCAAGCTGTAAACTGCTTGCTTCGGAAACAAAACCGATTAGCACCGGACCAAAAAGGAAGCCACCCATAGCAAATGTATTCATAAGGGCAAGCCCTTTCCCTTTCCCCATACCTGGTACACGTGAGGCACTTGCATACAATATCGGTGCTTCGCAGCTTACACCTGCTCCCACCAGAGCAAAACCCAAAATGGCTGTCCAGGTGTATGGAAATACCAATGCAATGAGCAAACCCGATATAGTCACCATTCCTCCGTAAATTAAAATTTTATTTGCACCGATTTTAGGTATTAAACTATCGCCAAAAAACCGGCCCAAGGCCATAAAAAAGGAATATCCGGCAAGACCCCAGCCTACGTAATATGGGCTGGTATTTACCACATCACGCATATATACTGAGGTCCAATCGGCCATGGTGCCTTCCGTAATATTACCGCACATAGCAATAATGATAATTATTAGTAATGGACCTTTGGGTAATTGAAGTCTGGTTTTTTCGCCTTTTTCATCTGTGCCTTCTTCCGCAATAGCCATTACCTGTTTTTTTATTATAGCCGCCAAAATCAAAATAAATGTTCCGGCCCCAATCATATAAAGGCCCGGTACTGCACCCAGCCCTCGTGCAAAACTGGCAAGTATCGAACTGATCATCAGGCCAATGCTAAACATCCCGTGACAAGTGGACATGATGTTGATTGCAAAACTTTTTTCAATGTATGTGACTGCCGAATTCATGGAAACATTTATAATTGCAATGCTTGATCCACAAAAAAATAAAGCCAGTGGTAACATGAATACCAGGTTCATATTAAGTGGTATCATGAATGCAAACCCAATCATGATCATGCCCAATAAAGTGCTTTTTCTGGCACCCAACCTGGTTACTAAAATAGCTCCGAGTGCATTCATAATCATACTACCAGCCGGCATACACAAGAGCATGAGGCCCAGTTCAGCATCATTGAGATTAAACTTTTCTTTTACATGGGGAATAAATGTAGCCCAGCTTCCGAATAAGAAGCCTAATGCAAAAAAAGCCATTCCCAATGAGAGGCTTTGTTTGTTTCGTAAGAAATCCCATGTCAAATGTTTCAAGTAATTACTTTTTCAATGTTTTAATAAGTACATGCAAAAATAGCCCTGCTTTCCTTTATTTTGAATACCCCTTGAAAGATATCCCAAACTAAGCAAAATTAATACTCCTTAAATTCTATCCAGGGCAACAAAGCATCATATACCTTATGAATTGGCAATCCCATCACTGTATAAAAGGAACCTTGAATACGGGTAATTCCTACCATACCGATAAAATCCTGGATCCCGTATGCCCCTGCTTTGTCAAATGGTTTGCAGCTTTTAATGTAAAAATTTAATTCTTCATCGGTTAATACTTTAAAAGTAACCTCTGAGGTATCGCTAAATTTAAGTATTGAATCACCTCCTCCAATTGCAACTCCGGTAATCACTTTATGACTCTTTCCGCTTATTTTTTTCAGCATTACCCTAGCCTCATCTTCATCGGCAGGTTTATTTATAATTTCTCCATTCACCACAACCACGGTGTCGGCACATAAAACCAAAGAATCCGAACACTCTATTTCAAATTCGGCTAATTTTTGGGTGGCCAGAAACAAAGGCACTTCGTTTACGGGCATACTTATTGAAAAATCTTCGGAAGTGGGCTTCACCATTTGCACAAAAGGAAACCCAGCATTTTGTAGTATTTCTTTTCTACGTGGAGAATTAGACGCAAGAATTAATCTTTTTGATAAGTACATAAGAAAAAATAGTTATTCGAAACCTTTGGCACAAAAATAGAGTTTGATATACAAGTGTAAATAATGTATATACAATCATTTCAATTAAAGTTCAAAGTTATGAGTTTAGAAACAGATATTAAACAGACAAAGCCATTTAAAAGTCAAATTGAAAAAACGTATGTCAATCTGATGTTTACCAGCAATTGGGCTGTGGATAAGCAGCACACCTTATTTAAGAAATATGGCTTGACTATTCAACAATATAATGTTTTACGCATTTTGAACGGTCATTATCCAGCTCCCATTACCATCAACGGAATTATAGACAGAATGCTCGATAAAATGTCGAATGCGTCACGTCTGGTCGATAAGCTTTTACAAAAAAAATTCGCAGTCCGGACTACCCGGACAGACGACAGAAGGGCTTGCGACGTTATTATCACCGACGAAGGCATTAATATTCTCGAAAAGGTAAATACCGAGTTGCAAATAATGAACAAAGAAATTACCGGAATAAATGAAAAAGAGCTGGAGCAATTAAATTTTTTATTGGACAAATTTCGAGATAGCAATTAATATTTCATGAAAAAAGAATTTCGCGTTCCACATTTATACCTGTTAATTGTCATTCTATTTGTCTTTAATCAAAGCTGTAAGTCAGATAAAGATCCCAATCCGGGTGAAAATCTTTTTATATCTGCCGAAGATAAAGGCAGTGTAAGCAAGCAAGAATTTAGTTCAAGCCTTAATCAGGCATTGGGCCCTAATTCCAATCAGATATCGCCATTTATACAATTTGGCTACGAGAAATACCGGATTATATATAAAACAACCAATACCGATGGCACGAAAATAAACGCGTCAGGAGCACTATTTGTACCTTTAGATAACACCCAACCAATGGCATTAGCCAGCTTGCAACATGGTACTATCAATAATGAAGCAGATGCCCCATCTTATTTCAATCAGCAAAGTGAAGGTATTCTGGGTGCGTTTTTAGCTTCAACCGGAATTATTACAGCAATGCCCGACTATATCGGATATGGGGAGTCCAAAGATCTGGAGCATCCCTATGAAACCCGTCAGGGGCTTTCACAACCTACTGTTGATTTTTTATTGGCCGTAAAGCAATTTATTAACTCTAAATCATTGAACTGGAACGGAAATCTGATGTTGAGTGGCTATAGTGAAGGCGGCTATGCCAATATGGCCACCCAAAAACTCATTGAAAGTAACTATAACGAAAACTTTAAATTAGTGGCTTCGGTTTCCGGTGCAGGGGCTTATAATAAATCTGCCAGTTTCGAATATTTGCTAAAGAATGGTACCACCGGTAATACCACATACAATCGATCCTATATTTGGGTTATCCTGAATTATAATCGTATTTACGGACTAAACAGGCCCATGACATATTATTTTAAGGAGCCTTGGGCAAGCGAGATTACCCAAAATGGGAAAAATGTAAGTATTGATTTAAGCCTGGGGGAAATAATTACAGATGAATTTAAGGATGGAATACTTTCAAAAACAGACACACAGCTACTCAACGCCATAAAAGATAATGATATATATGACTGGAAACCTTCCACAATAACACGGCTATATCATGGCACTGCAGATAACTATGTGCCATATCTAAATACCCAAACCGCATTCGATGCTATGAAAAAAAGAGGATCAGAAAATGTAAGCCTTTATGCCATTGAAGGTGGTGACCATGGAAGCAGTATTTCAGATTATATTTTTGGAACGTTCGAGTTGTTTACTGTAAGTAAAAACCTTTAATTTTTGTAATTTGCTCTTTCAGTCTGTAAGTTTTACTTTTGCTGAAAATAAAAATAACCCCAATGCCCGTACAAAAAACAGGATTTACCCATACCGTTTTCTTTTGGCTTAAAAATCCCGAAAACACTTCAGATAGGGAAGCTCTTCAAGCTGGATTACTAAAATTAGCCCAAATTGACCTGATTCAAGAAGCTTTTGTAGGAAAAGTAGCTGACACAAACAGAGAAGTAATAGATAGTACCTACGATTTCTCCATTACCTTCCTTTTTGCTAATTCAGAAAATCAGGAAGCTTATCAAACCAATGCCGATCATTACACTTTTATAGATAACTGCTCACATTTGTGGAAAAAAGTTCAGGTTTACGATGCAATTAGTCTTTAGTAAATGAGATACCTTTTGATAAAAGTAAGTTGCCTGTTGTTGCTTACAACTCCTGCCTTGGCTCAAAATATAACTTTTGATGCAAAAGGAATGCTTTTTCTTACCGACTCAGATATGTCACCATTCGCCATTATGGACGGTAATCTGAGGAAAGTAAGTGGAACAGAAGATAAGGTTTCTACCTTTACTTTTCCTTTACACTATGGAGCCGGCGATCAAATACAGTCCGACTTTGCCTCCAATTCTTTATTTTCGGGAAACAAAGAAGTAAGTATTACATCGGATCAAAAAATCGCCTATTTGCTGGAAAGCAAAGGAGAGGTACCAAAAGAGGTAAATAATTATGAAGATATTTATGCCGATTTTCCGGATGGTCAGTACGTTACTGTTGCCGATATTACCAATTTAAAAAAGCCAAAATCACTATATCGGTTTCCGGTAGCAGCTAACCCCACCAATTTGCAGTTAGACCCATCCAATGAATACCTGGCCGTTACCTGTGACGCTTACAATAAAGAAATTCAGATATTTGAATTGGATAAAACAGGTAAGCCAATCCGGATTATAAAGAAACCGGCAAATCTGACGCCAGGACGAATAACGGATCTGGTGTGGCATCCAAGCGGAGATTTTCTGGTATATCTAAATTCCGACACCCAGGAGTTAGGAATAATTAAAGCCATGAAGGATGGCCCAACAGGTCAAATTTTTCGATTAGATTTATTCGGAAACACCTTAAAAATCGGAGGAAACCCCAAGATGGGAATTTTCACTCCGGATGGTCGTTATTTTTTACTTCTGGACTCTAAAAAAGAAATTTCAGATGAAAGCAACAGTCAAAAGGGAGAATTATATGTTGTAAAATTGAATCTGGACAGCCCGGAAGGAAATCATTATCTTTTATCAAAAGCAGAAGTAGACGAAAATCCAATTGGTATAGCAATACATCCGGAAGGTAATTTCATATTGGTCAATAATATAAAAAGGTCCTTTTATCCACCTGAGAAATCGAATGTAAGTGCACAGGCATCAGTATCAGTGCTTTCACTTAATTTCGACGGAAGTATTCAAAAACTAGAAGACCAGCCAATTGAAGGCGTTTTCCCCTCCGCTGTTGTATTTGATAAAACCGGAAATAATGTTGCTGTTGCCATATCTCAATACCTTACATTTGGTTATTCATTCGGGGGCATTGAATTTTTCAGATTTAATAGTAAAGCAAAAAAACACCTGGAAGTGCAAAGAGGTAAAATATATGTCCCTACCGGAATTCATGGCTTAAAGTCAATAAATACTTACTAAAAGAATACACCAATTCTTAAGAAATTATATCTTTTCGACTTCGCATTTAGGCTTTTCTTTTATAAAATATCTTTTTTTATCTTATTCCGACCTATAGGCTTACCCATTAGACTTCAAAAAAAAGAATAAATGCCTATATTTATTAAATTTTTTTAATAAAAATGGTTAAAATTCCCCTTTTCGGATTGTCTGATTCTCTGGTCGATAGAAAGAAAGGAAATTATTATATAATAATTTTACATCATTTATACGAAACAGGCTCATCATCCATAGCCGAACTTTCTAAAAAACTACATACAAGTGTACCATCCGTAACTACTTTTTTAAATGAACTCATCGCTATAGGCTGGGTAATTGAAGAAGGTGCGGGCAAAACGAAGTCTGGCAGAAGGCCAGTCTTTTATAACCTCAACAGTAGTCATAAAAACACCCTCGTTATCGATGTGAATATTTTTAAAACCAGATTGCTTTTATCTGACCTGCGAAACAATCTCACTGAGTTAATTAGCATTGAAAAAGATATTGACGACCCTGACTTTACTCCTTATCTAATCCGAAGTATAAAGGAATTAATTGGTGGTTTGAATAATACCTGGGCTATTGGGCTCTGTCTGCCCGGCTTGGTAGATAAGAAATCAGGAATAGACCATACCCATCAGAGCTTAAACCTGAATAGTCTGTCTCTAGCGAAAAACCTCGAAAATTTATTTAAAATTCCTGCCTTTACCATACATGATTCCAAGGCTTCTTTAATGGGCGAGTACATGTGGGGATTGGCAAAAAACAAGCAGGATGTATTGCTGATCAATATTGATTGGGGTGTGGGCTTAGGAATTATGCTAAACGGAACCATCGTTGAAGGTTCACAAGGATTTGCCGGCGAGCTGGGGCATATACAAATCGATCCGGCTGGTGAGCTTTGTAAATGTGGGAAAATAGGATGTCTCGAAACGGTTTCTTCCGCATCCACATTAATAAAAAGAGCTCAAAAAGGATTAGAGGAGGGAAAAGTTAGTGTACTTTCCTTGTCGAAAAAGCCAATAAGCCTCGAATCTGTAATAAATGCGGCCAATAAAGGAGATGAATTTAGTATAGATTTACTTTTTGATATTGGCAGAGAATTAGGGAAAGGACTTTCAATTGCAGTTCATTTGTTTAATCCTGAAGTGATAATAATCGATGGAATATTAACTAACGCCGGTGATATGATTATTTCTACTCTCAAACAATCCATAAATAAATATTGCCTGAATGAGTACAAGCAGAATCTGGAGATCATAACTTCCCCTTTAGGAGAAAATGCGAAAGTATTCGGCACCAATACCATGGTATTTAACAAAATGACCGAATATCATGATAATTAGAATGGTATATTGCGACTACACTTAAAAATCTTAACTTTGTAAAACTTTCTTGAATAAATGCATTCACTTACCACAAGGCATCTCCTTGGTATTAAAGACTTAAGCACTTCAGATATCGAGCTTATACTCGAAACAGCAAAAGAATTTAAGGAAGTGATAAACAGGCCCATAAAGAAGGTTCCATCACTCCGCGATATTACCATTGCCAATGTATTTTTTGAAAATTCGACCAGAACGCGGCTTTCGTTTGAACTAGCCGAAAAAAGGCTTTCTGCAGATGTAATCAACTTCTCTTCGGCATCGAGCTCAGTAAAAAAAGGGGAAACCTTACTCGATACAGTCAATAACATACTTTCGATGAAAGTAGATATGGTGGTTATGCGACACTCGAGCCCGGGTGCTCCCCATTTTTTAGCTAAAAATATAAAAGCCAATGTGATAAATGCCGGCGATGGTACTCATGAGCATCCCACACAGGCCTTGCTGGATGCTTTCTCGATGCAAGAGAAACTGGGCGATTTAACCGGCAAAAAAATTGCAATTATAGGGGATGTATTGCACTCCAGAGTAGCTTTATCCAATATATTTTGCTTGCAAAAATTAGGTGCAGAAGTTCGGGTATGTGGCCCGGCAACCCTAATCCCGAAATATTTCCCGGAATTGGGCATAAAGGTAATGTATGATGTACGTGAGGCCCTTGCCTGGTGCGATGTGGCCAACGTGTTACGCATACAGCTCGAAAGGCAACAACTCAAGTATTTTCCATCCCTTCGCGAATACACCCTTTATTTTGGCATAAACAAAAAAATGCTCGACGAGTTAAATAAAGAAATTGTATTGATGCATCCCGGCCCTATTAATCGCGGTGTGGAGCTGAGCAGCGATGCCGCCGATTCACATCATTCCATTGTTCTCAATCAGGTGGAAAATGGAGTGGCGGTAAGAATGGCCGTTTTATATTTACTTGCTCAAAACTAAATTAAAATGAATTTTCGAAACTTTGATACACTTAGTACTCAACTGAATTCAGAATTCGGAGAATCGGTAATTTTGGAAATTGTAAAGGAGGCTATCCAACCTTATTTATTGGTTGCCTCTGAAAAATTACCTGAAATTTGCAAATTTCTTTACAAAACACCTGGATTTTATTTCGATTTCCTGAATTGTATCAGTGCCTGTGACATAGGCCCTGAAGTTGGAATTATAGAGATTTGGTATCACATAA
This sequence comes from Jiulongibacter sp., assembly GCA_024645245.1. Classification (GTDB taxonomy): domain Bacteria; phylum Bacteroidota; class Bacteroidia; order Cytophagales; family Spirosomataceae; genus JAHEBN01. The sequence goes on from JAHEBN010000009.1 coordinate 19,429, forward strand.
GTTCCATTCCGCTTGAGCAGTCGATTATCCTTAAGGTACAGGTAAACAGGCCCTCAGATCAGGAAAAACTTCCCGAACTACCGAGTATAAGCTCTATCTGGCAAACTGCAGATTGGCATGAGCGTGAAGCCTATGATCTAGTTGGAATAAAATTCGTTGGTCACCCGGATTTACGCAGAATTCTATTACCTGCAGACTGGCAAGGCTATCCGCTCAGAAAAGACTATCAGGAAGCAGAGAAATACCATGGAATTAAGATCAAATATTAATGGCTTTTTTCCCCATTGGGCAATACCTGCCTGAAGATTCTTCAAACAGAATAATTTGCTGAAACTGTTCTTATAATTCAGAAAAATGAAAATAATAGGATTGATTTCAGATACCCATGGTTTTATAGATCCGGCAATCTACACTTATTTTGAAAATTGCGACGAAATCTGGCATGCCGGAGATATAGGTGAGTGTCCGGAATTTAAAGAATTAAGAGAATTCAAAACATTTCGAGCAGTTTTTGGTAATATTGATACGCATGAAAGGCAATATCTTTATCCTGAGAATGTCATTTGTGAAATCGAAGGATTGAAATTTTTGATTACACATATTGCAGGCAGTCCGCCAAAGTTATCGGCAAGGGTAAAAAAAATCATAAAAGAAAATCAAATTGCGGTTTTAATTTGTGGTCATTCGCATATTGTAAAAGTAGTAAAAGACCCACTTGTGGTTTATATCAATCCAGGGGCCGCGGGTAAGCAAGGCTTTCACCACCAAAGAACTATCATGAGAATGCATGTGGAAAACAAAAAAATTGTAAATTTAGAATTAATAGATCTGGGAAAAAGGTAAATAATTCATGCTAAAAATAGTCTTCGTAAAAATATTTTTATTTCTACCTCGCATTCTGCTTTTCAGTGGCATCCTTTCTGGTTCACTGACATCGTATGGTCAATTGGTCGAAATTAAAAGAGTGGAAATTCCATTAAGAGATGAGGATAATGATGAATTTAATGTTATACCATACGGTAATAATGGCCTGCTCGTACTAAATTCAAAAACAAACAATTTTGGCAGAGATCTGGATTTACATTTTATTAAATACAGCTCCGATTTGCAACTTCTCTGGCATGGTCATTTTGCACCAGCCGATGGTTACCATATGGTAAGGTATTTCGATACCGAAGATTACCTTTTCTGTCTTCTCAAGCAAGATGATAAACAAGATATTTCAATCCTACGATTAGACATTCAATCCGGCGATTTTATAATTAGTGAGGCTAAAATGCTTACCCGTATGGATATTGAGATGTTTTCAGTAATACGAAGTAAAATACTGATCGGCGGCAGATACAACGATCGCCCGGTGGTAGAGCTAATCAATCTGTTTGATCAAAGTGCCAAGGTACTTCCGGAAATACATGCTAACAACATTAAACTCAATAACATTGAGGTAAATGATGAACTGGGTCAAATCTATGTTCTGTTGAAAAACACCCGTAATTGTAAAATGAATATGAAAATATTTAATTACGAGGGAAAAATAGTCCGTACCGACATACTTGGAGATAAAAATAAGCTTCCTGTGAATGGTAAAATTCTCAAAATGCCGGGTGGTGAATTCATTTTGGCCGGCAATTATGCCGACAATTGTTCTGATTACTCAATTGGCTTCTATACTTATCCTATAAACGGAAATTCGGATAGTCATTTTTATGATTTTACAGACTTCAGCAACTACTTGAATTACATGCCCGAAAAAAGGCAGGTGAGAATGAGAGCAAGAATAGATAGCAAAAAAAATAAAGGAAAAGACGTAAAGCTAAGACAAAGGTTATTGCTTCATGACCCGGTACCCGGAAGGGATGGAATAATACTAATCGGTGAAATATTTTATCCGGAATACAAAACTTACAATTCGGCCCTCTACCCGATTGCCCGTAATTACCGTTGGGGGGGCTCAAATTACACTTCTTACAATAATTTCAGATATACCCATGCTTTGATATGCAATTTTGATGTCAATGGAAAATTAATTTGGGATAATAGTGTCAACCTTCACGATCTCCAAAGCCGTACTTTAGACCAGAAAGTACAATTAACACAGGTAAAAAGTCGCTATGCAGTTGCTTATCCGGATGAAGGTTTAATTAAAACGGTATTAATAGGACCTGAAAGTGACAGTGAACCACTCGAAAACCTGGATCTAAAAAAAGTAGAAAACGAAAACATCATTGAAACATATGACAACGAATTAGCTGCCTGGTATAATCATAACTTTATTGCTTATGGAGTACAATCCGTGCGACCGCCTGATGGATTGTATACCAGAGAAGTATTTTACCTAAACAGACTTACGTACAAATAACAAGGCCCTAATTTAATTTTCTTATCAGATAAAGAATTAAATTAATTAGTCCACTAATTAGCAACATACTCGTGATTGGGAAATAAAATCTGAAATTCTCTTTTTCTATACGAATATCACCGGGCAATCGGCCAAACCAACTAAGTTTTTCATGAAAAAAATAAATAAGTACCCCCAGTAATACCAAAGCTATACCCAGGGCCATCAACCATTTACCAGTATTTGAAGACATTCGAAAAAAGTAATTTTAATTAAAAATCCGGCAGGACTTACTATAAATTCAATCGTAGGATTTAAACTCAGTGAAAATAGAATTTCCTCTGGAATTTTGATGTTCCAGGGTCCACTGGGAAGTGAATGAAGTTTGTAAAAGGGAATTACCTACGCGTCGGAATATTGAAATCTGAATGCCCAGATTGTTCCAGAAAAGTTCCTCTAATTCAACAACACTTAATTTAGGCGTAATTACTAAAGGTTTACCTTCTTTTATAGCAGAAACATAATTAAGGGAATAATGTCTGTAATCCAGGGAGACCGGTTCCCCATTCTGGTAAATTTCCAATGCCAAAAATGGAAACAATTCATGAAATACATGAACCAACTCTCCAATTTTCATTTTACCATCAACCAGTATTTCCTTCATTGAGCTCATAATCCTTCCAATTAATATTCAAAATTGATTTAAATTTTCATGGAGAAATATGAGCATACTCAGAAAGTCTTTTTTACTTTGGTTTAAGGTTTATATGAGGCTTGTCATAAATTTAAACTCTTATCTATCTTTAATTGCATCATATCTATATGGAGGTATCAAATACTATGCTCAGCAACGATGAATTCAGAGCAATTTTTAATTTTGCCAATGAGGCGATAATCATTGCTGATTATACTGGCAAAATTATTAAGGTTAATCCAAGTGCCGAAACTTTGTTTGGACACCCATCGGAGCAATTTATTCAGCTGGAAATCAATGATATTATACCTAATCGCTATCAACATTCGCATGACCAACATATAAAAAATTATCAAAAAAATGCTTATCCCCGTAAGATGGGAGCTGGTCGGGATCTATGGGCCATAAAAAGTGATGGTACTGAGTTCCCAGTGGAAATAAGCCTGAGCCCGATCAATATACAGGAAATCCGTTATGTAGTTGCATTCATTATTGACATTTCCATAAGAAAAAAAGCCGAAGAGCAATCTAAAAATTATCAGATTGAACTTGAAAAAGAAGTTGAAGAAAGAACACTCATTCTGAGAGAAGCAATAAAAAATCTGGAGCAAACCAAGCTAAAACTTGATAATGCTCTTAAAAAAGAGCGTGAACTAAACCAGCTCAAATCTAAATTTATATCTATAGCTTCACACGAGTTCAGGACACCGCTGGCAACAATTCTATCCTCTTTGTCGCTTGTAGAGAAATACATTGCTTTAAAAGAAGACGAAAAAAGAATAAAACATATTGACCGGATTAAGAAGTCGGTAAAAAATCTTACTGAAATACTTGACGACATTTTATCGGTAAACCGAATAGAAGAAGGAAAAGTAATAATCAATCCCACAAGATTTAATCTTTCTAACTTTCTGAATGAAATTTTATCAGAAGTAAGATTACTGGCAAAAAAAGGACAAACCATGGAACTTAAAATGGGCTCGGGTATAGATGTAATCTTACAAGATCCAAAACTTTTGAGGCACATTATGCTTAATTTGCTATCAAATGCCATTAAATTTTCTGATGAGGGCCAAAGGATAAGAATTGAAACTAAATCTAAAAACGAAAATATTTATATTACAGTAAGTGATGATGGAATTGGCATTCCGGAAAAAGATCAGGGTGCATTATTTACCCGTTTTTTCAGATCCGAAAATGCGGGACAAATACAAGGTACAGGTCTGGGATTATCCATCGTAAGCCATTATACCAAACTAATGAAAGGAATTGTAAATTTTAAAAGCACAGTGGGAAAAGGTTCTTCATTCGAAATCATTATTCCTCAAAATTATAATAACATCACAAACCATGAAGAAAATTTTATTAATTGAAGATAATCCGGAGATCAGAGAAAACACTTCTGAAATACTTGAATTAGACGGCTATCAGGTAATAGCTGCCGAAAATGGTAAAATCGGAATTGAAATCGCCATTCGAGAACTACCGGATTTGATAATCTGCGATATAATGATGCCTGTTTTAGACGGATACAGCGTACTTCATTTGTTATCTAAGAACCCGGACACGGAAAATATTCCATTTATTTTTTTGACCGCCAAAGCTGACCGCGGTGATTATCGTAAAGGTATGGAAATGGGTGCCGACGATTATATTACCAAACCCTTTGAAGACGTGGAGCTACTTAATGCAATTGAGAGCCGTTTTCGAAAGCAGGAAATTATCAATAAAAAATACATACAAAACCAAACTGGCCTGGATCAGCTGGTGCGAGATGTGGGTGGCGATGAAGACCTGAAAAAACTAAACTCCAACCGTGAAAAACGGGTGTATAAAAAGAAGGCTGAAATTTTCAGGGAAAATAATTTTCCTTTCTACTTATTTTATGTGGAATCCGGAAAAGTAAAAACCTTCAAAACCAACGACGATGGCAAAGAACTGATAGTGGGTATGTATGGGCCCGGCGATTATTTTGGCTACGTAAACTTAATGAGCGAAGAGCCATACTCCGAATCTGCAGCAGCCTTACAGGATTGTGAGATTTCTCTTATTCCGAAAGATGACTTTTTTGACCTGCTCCATAAAAACCGACAGGTTTCAAAAAAATTCATTTCAATTTTATCTCAAAACATCAAAGAGCACGAGGAACAATTAATCAAGCTTGCTTACAATTCGGTTAGAAAAAGAGTATCTGAGGCACTGGTTAAGTTTTTTGAACAAACAGACGAAAAAGACAAACAGGTTGGTTTGAAAATAAGCAGAGAAGATATTTCGAATATGGCAGGTACTTCTTTAGAAACAGCTATTCGTACTATTTCTGATTTTAAGGAAGAAAAACTAATTGAAATAAATTCTGGAAAAATAAGAATCCTGAATCTGGAAAAATTAAGAACCCTTAAAAATTAAGTTGGTAAGCTCTACAAATTGGGTGTAATCCAAGGCTTCTGCTCGTAAATCAAGCAAATGACTTTCAAAGTGTACACCCAAGGGTTTTAATGCGTTTCGCAATGTTTTTCTACGCTGATTGAACGCCGTTTTTACCACCAAATGAAATTTTTTATATTCGCAGCCCAATTCGCGACTGCGATTCCTTTTCAAACTTATCACCCCGGAATCTACTTTGGGAGGGGGATTAAAGGCATCTGGCAAAACGGTGAAATTATATTCGATGTCGTAAAACGCCTGAAGCAAAACACTCAGGATTCCATAATCCTTATTTTTGGGCTTCGAAGCAATACGTTTTGCAACTTCCTTTTGAAGCATGCATACCACCTCTTCTACACAATCCCGGATTTCCAGAACTTTAAAAAAAATCTGGCTGGAAATGTTATAGGGGAAATTGCCGATTATACCAAAAGACTCATTTTCAGATAATTGCAACTTTTCAACCAGATTCATTTTGAGAAAATCTTCTGAGAATAAATTCTGACAATTCTCCGGATATTTATTTTTTAGAAATTCTACCGACTCCCTATCCAATTCCACCAAATATAAATCCAAGTCGCTTCTTTCTACTAAAAACTGAGTAAGTACACCCATTCCTGGGCCAATCTCAAGAATTTTACGAAAATTTCGGGATTTGTTTGCTAGTAGGGTAATATCTTTGGCCAAACTTTCATCTTTGAGAAAATGTTGTCCCAAATGTTTTTTTGGCCTTACTTTTTGCATAATATATTTGAATTATTCATTTGTTCAAAGGCTCAAAAGTAGGCATAATTTATTAATTTAAAGGTTTAGAAAAATTTATATGAGTTCCGAAGAAAACGAAATAAGTAAGTACGATGAATTTGACATTGATCATGTAGGTTACGAACTCATACGAGATCTGGTAGATAATACTTCCGAAATTATCATGATATTATCACCGGGTAGAAGGTTCTTATTTGTAAACTCAGCATTTAAAGAAGTACTGGGTTATTCATCAGAACAGCTCAAAAACATGCGACTCGATGACATTTTACATGAGCAATTCAAAGACGATGTACTCGATAAACTTAACGAAATTGAGTCAGGTATTTCAATTCAGGATTTCCAGATGACCGTTAGAAATAGCGAACGAAAACGGGTTTACCTGGCCGGAGACATAAATTGTAAATTTGAAAAAGGCAAACCTGTTAATTTCCGCTGTATTTTCAGAGATATTACGCAACGCCGAAGAGCCGAAAAAGCCCAGAATCTGTATTATTCAATTGCCCAAACCAATCTGAGTACTAAAAGTCTGGAAGAGTTTCTTCATCAGGTTCATAACGAGTTACAGAAGAATATTTTTGCAAATAATTTCTTTGTGGCAGTTTATGAGCCAGAAGAAGGCAGCATTTACTTCCCCTATCATGTTGATGAATATTACGAAACCGAGCAAAGTTATTTACGCCGGAAACTGGGTAATGGTTTGATAGAATATGCCATGGTTCAAAACCGTCCTATTTTATTATATAAAGAAGATTTTCAAGAACTTATAGACCGGGAAAAAATCCATATGTATGGTAAAATGTTTCCGGAAGTACAGGTTATAGTACCTTTGAAAGTAAACAATAAGACTACCGGTGTAATCGGAATAAAATCATATTCAGATGCCACAAAATTTGGTAGTCGTGACCTGGAACTACTTGAATTTGTTTCGGGTCAAGTGGCTTTAGCTTTAGTCAGAAAGAAAGCAGAAGCCGATTTGTTATTGCAAACTGCTCGCCTTAATGCAGTTTTTGACAGTAGCTCGCACCTGATCTGGACAGTTAACCGTAAAAGGCACCTCAGTTCTTTTAATTTGAATTATTCCAGACTCATAAGCGAACAATTAAAAATTCCGCCTCAAATCAATGTTAGTACAGAAAAACTGGGATGGCGACTAATTGATCCCGAAGACAGGCCCCTTCTCAGAGAAAAATACAATCAGGCTTTTGCCGGGAATCCTCAGTATTTTGAAATGCATTGGGGAGAGCCGGATGGTGGTAGCGACTGGTACGAATTTTATTTAAATCCCATCTTATCTTCAGATAATGGAGAAATTGAAGAAGTTTCAGGTATTGCACGTAATATTACTGAAAAGAAAAATGCCTTATTATCCATTCAAAAAAGCGAAGAGAAATTTCGAAATATTATCGAATCATTCTTAGATATCTATTACCGCACCGATCTGGCTGGTAATATTACTATGATTTCGCCTTCCGTTTTAAAACATACCGGGTATTCTGTAATGGAAGTAATGGGCAATAAAGTGGATCAGTTTTTTGAAAACGCCAAAGACAGCTCTCAAAACATTAAATCGCTTCTCAAAAATGGCAGCCTAACCAATTTTGAAGTTAACGTGCGTAGAAAGGATGGAGTTACACGTCAATTTAACCTCAACATCCGGATGATCAAAGATGCGAAAGGCATCCCGACGGAAGTGGAGGGTATTGCAAGAGACATTTCAGAGTTGGTTCAGAGTGCCCGCGACCTGCAATTGGCCAAAGATGAAGCAGAAAAGTCACTTAAGGTCAAAGAACAATTTCTGGCAAATATGAGTCATGAAATACGTACTCCGATGAATGGAATTATTGGGATGATAGACGTACTCAATGAAACCAGACTAGGAAAAGAACAGAAAGATTATGTAGAAACAATTAAAAAATCTTCGGAAACACTGCTTACTATTTTGAACGATATACTCGATTTGTCAAAAATTGAAGCCGGAAAAATGGAGCTACACCCCCACCCCATAAGTATTGGGGATGTGCTTGATAACCTTATTGCACTTTTTAAACAAAGAGCTTTCGAAAAAGGAAACGAAATTAATTATCAGATTGATAATAAGGTTTCACCGTATATTATTGCCGACAGAACCAGATTACTGCAGATTCTTTCAAACCTTACTTCCAACGCCCTCAAATTTACAGAAGACGGAAACGTAACAATTAAAGTAAGTTTAGTCGAAAGTATAGAAGATCACATCAGAATAAAATTTGAAGTAATTGATACCGGTATTGGTATTTCCGATGAGGATCAGAAAAAATTATTTACTTCTTTCCAACAATTGGATAACAGCACCTCAAAATCTTTTGGTGGTACCGGGTTGGGCTTGGCAATTTCGAAAGAATTATGCCGCAGTATGAATGGAGAAATGGGGGTAATTTCTAAACCTGGCAATGGTAGTAACTTTTGGTTTACCATTTCTGTGGAGCATACCCAGATTAAACCAGTAAAATCGGAATTTGAACCGGGTGAAACGAGCACAGCCCATTATTTCAAAGGAATAAAACCTTATATTTTGCTTGTCGATGATAATAAAATTAACCGAAAAGTGGCATCAGAAATACTTCATAGATCCGGATGCAAAGTAGTTCAAGCAGAATCAGGTGCCGAAGCTATTGATATTTACCGCAAAGATCAGAAGTTTGGTTTAATCCTGATGGATATTCAAATGCCGGAAATGGATGGACTCGAAACCACTCAGAAACTACGTAAAGAGTTTGGTGAAAAACTCCCCAAAATTGTGGCAATGACGGCTTATTCCATGCAAAATGACAGAGAGAAATTTCTGGAAAATGGAATGGATGATTATGTAGCCAAACCTATTCGTGCTCATATATTAATTAAAAAAGTAGGAGAGTTGATCAATTATGTACCTCAAGAAATAATTGTTAAAGAGCCAGTAGATGATAATAATATTTATGGTATTGGAAGTGAAATTCCGGCATTTGATAAGGCAGTAATAGACAGCTTAACAGAAATGGTAGGAAAAGAAACCTTATATACTGTATTTGAAGATTTCGAAATCGAAGCAAAAGAGCAACTGGATTCAACCCTTAATGCTTTTAAAAACAGTGACGTAAAAACAATACAAAAAGAACTACATACATTAAAAGGTAATTCTGGTACTATTGGCCTTATGCGTATCCATGAAATTGTTAAGGATATTGAAGTACCAGCCAAAACCGGAAATCTCGAAAATTTTGAGGCTAAATTTGCCTTATTGCAAAATGAGTTTGACACCTTTAAAAAAGAATATAAAAAGCTTTGAAATAAGCTATTACAATTCTTTATAAATTTGAGGTTCAATTTACGATGTCAGGAGAATCTATAACTAATGAGGAAAATTCGCATTTTCATGATTTTTCTTTGTACCCTATTAATCGGAGAATTAAATGCTCAGATTACTTGTGGTACTCCATCACCTCACGAATTGGATTCGAAATTATACCTTTCTAATAATTTAGCACAACTCCGGCAAACGGAAAGCCAGAAATACAGAATTCGGATAAACCCGATAATTGTACATCCGGAAAATGAACCTTCCGTATACTTTGAATCAGATGTTAATATGATTCTTAATCATGCAAATGAATATTTAAGTGAGATCAATGTCGAATTATTTATTATTCCTTCTGGCACTAAAAATGTTTTTAATGAAAAATTTGTCAATCTTAAACTGGAAGATGAGGCTGATCTAAGGCAAACCTATGATGTGAATAATGCTTTAAATATTTATTTCCTGAAAAGCATTTCATTGCCAGATCAAACTTTCCTGAATGGTTACACCAATTTCCCGGCAAAAAGTCAAAACTCTAATCGCATTTTAATTAGCTATCTGGATAAAAATACCGAAGATTTTAAAACACTGAAAAACAAAATCTTCCTACATGAATTGGGCCATTATTTTGGCTTACTTCATACTTTTCAGGACAGTAATAATCCGGATATCTCAAAAAGAGAATTGGTAACCCGGGTGGCTTCTTCAAATTGTGCTACTACGGGAGATCTCTTATGTGATACACCTGCAGACCCATTCGAACGAGAACCACTGCTCTCATCATACTATTGCAACGATCCACTTCCGGCCACGCTACTTGATGCCCAGGGAAATACTTTTCAGCCGCCGCTAAACAATATTATGTCATACCATATCCGATGTGGTGATGTATTTACCAATCAACAATACATAAGAATGAAAGCGGGCTTGGGTTTACGAATTTCATCAGAAAATGAATATGATATTTTGGAGCAAAAGGTTGAAAATATAAGTTTTCTAAACTTCTCAAAAAACGCTTATTGCAAATCTGATTCCGTAAAAGTTGGATTTATTTCAAACTTATCAACATCATCGTATTATTTGGAAATATCTGATAATTATGGAAAAAATTTTCAAAGACTACCTTTCAATCTTGAAGAAAAAAATGTTTCCTTTCAAATTCCTGAGAACTTAGCCGAAGGAAATAATTATCTAATAAGACTTAGTAGTGAAAATCCTTCGGTTATTGGTATATCATCCTCCCCATTCGCTGTAACCCAAATTGGTGAAATTAAAATTTCCTCTTTTAAAACAGAAATTAACGCTGGCGATGAAGTAAATCTAAGAATCGACATTTCAGGAAATGGCCCATGGTATTTTCAGCTTTCAGACGGTTCTTTTTTCAAAAACATTGTTGACAATACCCTCTTTATAAGTCGAAAACCTACTACTAATCAAGTATATTCAATTAAAAATGCGATTGGATATTGTGGCTTATTAAAAAACTCGGATTCTTTAAATGTTAAAGTTTATACACCGCAAATCACCATAGATAATTCATTTAATAATATAATCTGTGAGAATTCCCTGGTAAGTCTGAAAGTTAATGGACTAAACAATGTAATTGAAAATAGTCATTCTGTAATTATAGAAGGAAACGGTCAAAGTTTTATCATCCGCCCTCAATTCTCAGCGGTAACAATGAATTTCTATTTACCCAATGAAATAAAAACGGATAAAGTATATAATTTAAGCATAAGGGGAAATAATCCGGGAGCCTTCAGTTCTGAAAGAGAAATAATTGTTAGGAAACGTCCTGGCCAACCTTTAATAGCCTCCCCTTTGAAATTATGTTATAATGACCCGGCCGAAAAATTAAGAGCCGAAGGACAAAATCTGAAATGGTATTTAAACGAAAATGACCTAAAAAGCTTGAGCGAAATTATTCCAAATTCAAAATCACCCGGTAAAGTCGAATATTTTGTATCACAATCCAATGAGTTTGGTTGTGAAAGCGATAAAAGTAAGATTGAAGTTTTAGTATCTCAACCTGTTAGTGCTATAATTGATGGGAACAATACAATAATAACTGGTGATTCTACGAGAATTCGAATTTCATTAACTGGCGATGGACCCTGGAAAATAAAACTAAACGATGGCACTATCTTAAGCAGCAATATTCCCATTTTTGACTATTATGTAAAACCTTTAAATTCTACTGTTTACGAGGTGGAGCAAGTTAAAAGTAATTGTGGAACAGGCATAGGATCTGGGTCTGCAGAAATTAAAGTTCTGAATCCATTAGCGGTAGAAATTGAAAATTCGATTAAATTATTTCCAAACCCTACAGAAGAATATTTAGATCTTATTGGCCTGGAGAATTATATTGGTGGAGAATATTCCATTTATAATTCACTTGGCATACATTTTTTGAAGGATTCTATTTTAAAGAAAAATATCCCGATTAAAATAGATAAACTACCCGCCGGAAGATATTACATAAAATTATTAAATGGACCTTCACTTAATTACAGTATCAAATTTGAGAAAAAATAAAAGGGCAACATTTTTGTCACCCTTTTTAAATTAATTTGAATTAATCCAAATTTGGAATTCTTAAAACCTGGCCTGGATAAATCTTATCCGGATCCGAAAGCATAGGCTTGTTAGCTTCAAAAATAACCATGTATTTGTTTGCATCACCGTAATATGTTTTTGCAATTTTAGAAAGCCAGTCACCAGAAACTACGGTATGATAACGAGCTTCTTCTTTTGGTTCTGCTACCTGTAATTGGTTATCAACAGATGAAACACCTTCCACATTACCTACTGCCAAAGCAATTTTTTCTGCGTCTACCTGTTCAGCCACTTCACCAGTTAGTGTTACCACATCATCAGAAACTTTAATGCTAAGTTGCTTAAATGGCAAGCCTAATTTTTGAACATGTGCAAGCAAAGCAGAGGCCTTAACTTCAGGTTCTTCTTTCGTTGCAGTTCCGGGAAATATTTTTTCGCCTACTCCCTTTAAAAATGACATTAATCCCATAGTAAAAATAATTTTGAGGTTTAGTAAAAATTACATGCAAATTTATCATTTTTGAGGCATTATACCTCAAAAATCTATAAATTAGACGCATAAAATATTAAGAGGTCACAAAACGTTTATTGATGCAACATTATTAAAATAAAAATGAACAAATTAATTTTTCTATTTACTCTTCTTTTTTCCTTAACAGGGAATTTCCTATTTGCTCAAACAGATGAAGAAATGATAAAAGCAACATTGATTAACTATCTTGATGGAGGAACAAACGGCGATCCTGATCAGTTTAAAAGTGCTTTTGTAGCTGATGCTGTTCAAAGATCAATAGGTAGCAAAGGTACCGTAATTGGCATGACAGTAGAAAGCCTGGCTTCGAAAATAAAGCCCGGTCAAAAAATGGATCGTGAAACTAATATAATTTCATGGAGTTATGCAGGTATTTCTGCCACAGCAATTACAGAGACAAAATACCCCACTTCTAAAATAATCGATATGCTTAATTTGCTAAAAATTGGCAATGAATGGAAAATAGTTACCCGTGTGTATTCCAGAATCGAATCAGACGAAGAAGTTACCTCCTCGTCTCCGGTTTCATCTGTTGCTAAATCTTCAAAACCCGGCAGCTCAGCCGCAAAAGTTGCACCGGCACCTAAAAAGAAACCGGTTGCTGACGATGGTTGGTAATTCTAATTTAAAATATTTAGCAAATATTCGCCATATCCTGATTTCACCAAGGGTGTGGCGACTTTTTTTAGCTGATCTTTATCAATAAATCCCATTCTGTACGCCACTTCTTCAATGCAACCGATTTTCAAGCCTTGTCTTTCTTCTATAACCTGTACGAATTGTCCGGCTTGCATTAATGAGGCAAATGTTCCTGTATCCAACCAGGCCGTTCCTCTGTTCATTACGCCCACTTTGAGCTTTCCACTTTCCAGATAAACTCGATTTACATCTGTTATTTCCAGTTCACCCCTAGGCGATGGTTTTATATTTTTAGCAATATTCACCACTTCATTGTCGTAAAAATAAAGACCGGGAACAGCGAAATTACTTTTAGGCCTTTCCGGTTTTTCTTCTATCGAAATAGCCTTTTTATCAGCGTCAAATTCCACAACACCATATCGCTCGGGATCATTTACAGAATAGGCAAATACCATCCCCCCATCGGGATTAGCACAAGATTGTAATAATTTGCTTAAGCCACTTCCATAAAAAATATTATCCCCCAATATTAGAGCTACGGAATCCTTTCCAATAAATTCTTCACCAATAATGAAAGCCTGTGCCAAACCATCCGGACTTGGTTGTTCTGCATAGGATATCTGGCAACCAATTTGCGAACCATCTCCCAATAATTTCATAAAATGTGGTAAATCATGTGGTGTAGAAATGATCAATATCTCATGAATACCAGAAAGCATCAAAATGGATAAAGGGTAATAAATCATTGGTTTATCATAAACAGGCATTAACTGCTTGCTCACAGCGAGAGTAAGTGGATGTAATCGGGTACCGGATCCACCGGCTAATATTATTCCTTTCATTTTTTACTTTTTTGATTTCAATTGTAAAGATCAACCATACATTTCTTCGTAATACTTCTGGTATTCACCAGATGTAATGTTTGCTATCCAATCCCAGTTACTCAGATACCATTCAACTGTTGCCTCCAGACCTTGTTCAAAGGTCACGGATGGCTCCCAACCTAATTTTTTCATCAATTTAGAAGCATCTATTGCATAACGTAAGTCGTGACCGGCACGGTCTTTAACAAAGGTTATTAAGCCAGCTGATGTACCGGCAGCCCTTCCCAGTTTTTCATCCATTATTTTGCATAAGAGGTAAACCAAATCAATATTTTTCCACTCATTATTGCCACCTATATTGTAAGTTTCTCCATTTTCAGCACCGTGATAAATATCATCAATTGCCCTTGCGTGATCTATTACATAAAGCCAGTCTCTCACATTTTCCCCTTTTCCATAAACTGGTAATGGCAAATTATTCTTGATGTTATTGATCATCAAGGGAATAAGTTTTTCAGGAAAATGGTTAGGGCCATAATTATTGGAACAATTAGAAATCACTGTTGGCATACCATAAGTATCGTGATAAGCCCTTACAAAATGATCTGAACTGGCTTTTGATGCAGAATACGGGGAGTGGGGATCGTATTTAGTGGTTTCTGTAAAAAATTCTTTCGGATCGAAGAGTTCGCCATAAACCTCATCTGTGGAAACATGATAAAAACGTTTACCTTCATAATTGCCATTCCATGCTTTTTTTGCCACATTTAAAAGGTTTACAGTACCAATTACGTTGGTCATCACAAATGCCATTGGATCGCTAATAGATCGATCAACATGTGACTCTGCAGCCAAATGAATCACTCCAACGAAATCGTATTTTTTAAATAAGGTTTCTAAAAATCCTGCATCGGTAATATCCCCTTTCTCAAAAATGTAATTCTTTGCCTGATTTATATCCTTTAGGTTTTCGAGATTACCTGCGTAAGTGAGTGCATCCAGATTAACAATCTGATAATCCTTGTATTTATTAACAAATAAACGCACTACATGACTCCCAATAAAACCCGCACCTCCGGTAATTAATATCTTTTTATTCATTTTGAACCAGCTAGTTTTAATTCCCAGTTCCATGCATCTTTAAGTGCATCTTCCAGGCTTTTTTCTGTTTTCCAATTTAATAATTTATTTGCTTTTGAAACGTCACCATATATTTTAACGGTATCTCCGGGTCTCCTTGGTCCTATTTCATAATTGAGCTTCAGTTGATTTACTTTTTCAAAGGTTTTTATCAATTCCAGTACGCTATTTCCCCGACCGGTACCTATATTAAATACATCATAAAAAGGGCCATTTTTTTTCTGAGTATATTTGAGTGCTGCAATGTGTGCATTTGCGAGGTCTACCACGTGTATAAAGTCGCGAATATTGGAACCATCCTGCGTATTATAGTCATTACCAAAGATGGTAAGCTTACTTCTCTTACCGATTGCGGTTTGTGTAATAAAAGGAACCAGATTACTAGGCACACCCGAAGGCAACTCTCCTATTTCACCCGATTCATGAGCACCTATCGGATTAAAGTAACGCAGCGAAATAATTTGTAAATCCTCTCCAGATTTTACAAGGTCACTTAATATATCTTCGGCAATAGCTTTTGTATTTCCATAAGGTGAATTGGCAGGTTTTCGAGCAGCATTTTCATCTACCGGAATGTAGTCTGGTTCGCCATAAACTGTACAGGAAGATGAAAATACCAGTTTTTTCACATTAAACTCTCGCATAACATGAATCATAGTAAAAATAGAACCTACATTGTTTTCATAATATTTCAATGGGTTTTCAACCGATTCCCCGACTGCCTTAGATGCAGCAAAATGTATGATTCCATCAATATGATGATCAGAGAAAACCTTTCTTAAGAATTCAATATCATTACAATCCCCTTCATAAAAGTCAAAGACTTTGCCGGTTATTTTCTTGATGCCTTCCAGTGCGGATTTTTCCGAGTTACTAAAATTATCAATCAAAACAGGAATCATACCTGCTTCATTTAAAGCTACAGCGGTATGCGACCCTATAAACCCCGCACCTCCCGTTATGAGAATTTTCATTCATTAAAATTTTGCCAAAAATAAGGGTTCTAAAATTGTTTTGAAAGATATGTTTGGAGTTTTGCGTTGTGTGTTTGATTTTTAAGCATTAATTCGCAACAGACATGCTTTCAAGCAACGAAATTAAAGCACTTGTAACTTTACTTGACGACGACGACTTTGAAGTTTCTTATCTTGTTGAAAAACAAATAAGAGAATTGGGCTATGATGTTATTCCCCATCTGGAACAGCATTGGGAAGAAAGCGGCCTAAACAACAATATTCAAAAGAAACTGGAAGAATTAATTCATGAATTGCAATACGACAACTTCAGTACAGGTTTTATTAAATGGTATCAGGGCGGAGGCCTGGACTTACTTGAGGGAATGTGGCTGCTATGCCGGTATATTTATCCGGAAGTGGATATACAGAAACTTAAAACCGACATCAATCAAATATATTTTTCTGCCTGGCTTAAAATGCGGGACGAATTACACCCGAATGATTCCATAAGGATTTTAAATGCAGTATTTTTTGATGAATACAAATTCTCAGGAAATACTAAAAACTTTCATTCACCTGCTAATTCCATGCTTAATCAGGTACTGGAAACCCGAAAAGGAAATCCGATTTCACTTTGTGTGGTTTATATTTTGGTAGCTCAAAAGCTTGGTTTACCTGTATATGGCGTCAATTTGCCAAGTTTATTCATTTTGACTTATGATTCTGAACACGTTCAATTTTATATTAATCCATTTAATAAAGGCCTTTTATTTTCAAAGAAAGATATTGACCAATATCTTAAGCAAATGAATCTGGAGCCTAAGGAAATGTTTTATAAACCGTGTACAAATATTGAAATAGTTAGAAGATCACTATTAAACCTAATTGTTTCGTTTCAAAAAAATGGAGAAAATGAGAAAGTTATCGAATTGAATAAAATATATGACACGCTGAATAGCTAGTTCCAATTTTATAAAGAACTATCATTTTCTGATAAATTAGAAGAGCAAGATTAATCAACCTTGCTCTTTTATTTAAATTTTAATTTGCTGGTGGTGCCTTATAAATAGTTGGCGACCAGCTGTTATTTTTCTCATTCACATCAGGCAAGTGCCTATCCGGATCAATTATAACAGAAATAATTGGCGATGTACAATTGTACAAAAACTTCCACACCGGGCCTCTTTGCCATATTTCAACTGGCAATTTCACAAAATTGACAGTTCCATTTGATTCTTGAATTTTTAAGGTAACCGGCATCGGCAATTTTTCCATATTTTGAATTGTTATAATTGCTCCCTGAGCCGGATCCTGATTAATATAGTACAATCCATCCACGGCCTGATCTATTTTCCAATCTTCAAAAAACCACCCTTTCCAAAACCAACCCAGATCTTCACCAGCTGCATCTTCAATCGTATGGAAGAAATCAAAAGGGGTTGGATGTTTAAAAGCCCATCTGTTTACATATTCTTTTAAAGCATAATCAAAACGCTCCGGCCCAAGAATTTCATCACGTAATAAGGTCAGTCCCAGTCCAGGCTTAAAATACCCGGCTAAACCAAAATTACGTGACTGAATTACATCGGGTATGTTCATTATCGGGTCTTTATCGTAAAAATAAGGAGCATACTGACGCACATTCATAGGAGAATAAAACTCGGCATCATGAAAATTGCGTGAAGACAGGTCATTAATAAAAGTATTAAACCCTTCGTCCATCCAGGCATATTTTCTTTCATTGGTACCTACAATCATTGGAAACCAATTGTGCCCGAATTCGTGGTCAGTTACACCCCATAAATCTTCATTTCCATCACCAGCTCCGCAAAAAACAATCCCCGGATACTCCATACCTGATACCACTCCCGCTACATTAGTTGCTACCGGATAAGTGTATTCATACAAATATTCCGAATAATATTCAATGGCAGCTTTGACGTATTCAGTCGATCTGCCCCAATTGTTGATACCTGCACTTTTAAAAGGATAGACTGACTGAGCCAATGCCGTTTTACCACTTGGAAGATTAATTTTGGCCGCGTCCCAAATAAAACTTTCGGAAGCTGCCCAGGCAACATCCCGCGTTTGATTGCACCTGAATTTCCAGGTAAGTTTATCACTTGAAACTGGTCTACTTTCAGGCTTACCTACTTCTTCCGGCTTTATAATAAAAATAGTGGAGTCGCTCGAGGCAGCTGTTACCAATCTATTTACCTGAGTTTTAGTTAATACTTCCTCCGGATTTAAAAGTTCGCCGGAGCCCACCACAATTTGATTTTTGGGAACTGTTATGTTGTAATTTATATCGCCGTATTCCAGATAAAATTCACCCTGTCCAATGTAAGGCAAAATATTCCAACCTTCTACATCATCGTAAACACACATTCTGGGATACCATTGTGCAATTTCATAAATTGTTCCGTCAGCAGTATCAAATTTCCCCAACCTATCGGAACCGTATCGTGGAATTTTAAAAGAAAATTTCATACTTATTGAAATCTGCTCTCCTTGCCTTAAAGGTTCATTTAGTCGAATTTGCATTCGGGTGTCCTCAATAATATGTGTTTGATAAACTGAGGTTGTAAAACTTTTCTTTTTCCCCTGTTTGATTTCTTTTATCGCTTTTATATCTGTCAGGTCATATCCACCTTCAAATCCCATATTACCATGCCTGCCACCTTCAATAGGCGTGGTTTTACTTCCTCTTGAATCAGTTTTAAACTGATTCTGATCCAATTGTAACCAAACAAATGGCAATAAATCCGGGCTGTTATTGGTATACAAAATACTTACTTCGCCATTTATTTCATTTGCTCCCGGATCTAAATTTACATTTATCGTATAATCTGCCCTATTTTGCCAGTATTGAGGCCCTGGGGCACCGGTTCCGCTTCGATAGGCATTTCCCGGATGGTAATTAAAGAGAGGATTAAAGGCTTCGCGATTATCGTAGTTAGATTTTGTTTGAGCCTGAAGTGTAAGCTGACTTACAAATGCCAGCATCGTTAAAAAAGTAATTCTCATTATTTCGTTTCTGGTTTGTTGGTATTAAAGACATGATAAAAAGTATAACGTTGCAAATTATGCTATTCAGCTTTTGGATGTGCTTTTTTATGAATTTCTTTTAATTTATCAATACTATTATGTGTATAAACCTGCGTGGCTGCCAGACTTGAGTGGCCAAGCAATTCTTTTATAGCATTTAAATCCGCACCTTTGTTCAACAAATGTGTGGCATAAGTATGCCGTAGAATATGTGGGCTTTTTTGTTTAAGTGAGGTAACTCTTCCCAAATATTTCTTTACCAATCTTTGAACAAAAACCGGGTATAATTTTTTCCCGGTATCGGTTAAAAATAAAAAGCCTGATTTTCCAAATTGCTCATTTCTTAAATCCAGATAGGAATCCATTTTCGCAACCAATCCCCTGGTCAAAGGAATTTGCCGGTACTTATTTCTTTTGCCTAAAACCGTGATTTTATTGGCATTAGAATCTATATCTTTAATTTCCAGACCGATCAGTTCCGACAATCGGATACCTGCTCCATAGAACAATTCCAAGACCATTAAATCTCTTATCCCGGAAAAATCATGCGTAAAAAAAGAATCATTCAGGAGATTATTAATAGATTTTTCTTCAACAAAAGACGGTAGTTTTTTCCCGGTTTTTAAAGATTTTACTTTTATGGTAGGATCAACTTCAATCTTACTGAGTTTCAGCAAATAGGCATAGAAGGATCTTAAAGATGCAATTTTCCGATTAATACTTCGGGGATCATTCCCCTTCTCACTTAGGCTAACTATCCATGCACGTATCTCGTTAAAAGTTGCAGTTTGAGGTGTTTCTGTGTCGAACTCCCCTTCAAGAAAACCCTGAAATTGCAACAAATCTGTGCGATAAGCTGTGATGGTATGCTTGCTGCTTCGTTTTTCGTATGTAAGGAAATTTATAAAAAAATCGACCATTTCTGATTTCAAGTCTTCCTCAAATATACGAGGAATAAAGCTATAGAATCAAAAATGGTCGAAATATAGAGAGACAATAGGAATTAATCCTCCGTATGCTGTCCGTAAGTTCTCTGTTTGTAAGCTGCATTTAAAACTTCAAAGCGGCGTGATACAGATTTTTTCTCAAAAGCCTGGCGTGAACGCAACTGTCTCAAAATACCGGTTTTCTCAAACTTCTTCTTGAAACGCTTTAATGCTTTCTCAACTGACTCATTTTCTTTAACTTGTATATGTATCATCTTTTACACCTCCTTTCATTTTGTAATTCGGGCTGCAAAGATATAAATAAGATTTTTGTATTCCATACAATCTTTTCGATTTGGAAAAATAAAAGCCAAATTTGCAGGGTAAACAAATCAACAAATGCAAAAGGCGATAATAGATTTAGGCACTAATACTTTTCATTTATTAATCATTGATGAAAATAAAAAAACCATCTACCGGGAATCTAATGCAGCCAAAATTGGGAAAGGTGGCATAAATCAACAAGTCATCTTGCCGGAAGCAATGGATAGAGCTATAGGTGTGCTTCGGAGATGGTCGGAAAAAATAGTAAGGGATAACATTAAACCAGAAAATGTCTTTGCTTTTGGCACATCGGCACTTCGAAATGCCAACAATGCCCATGATTTTACCGAAAGAGTTAAACAGGAAACCAGTATTGAAATCGAAATTATTAGTGGCGAAAAAGAGGCAGAGCTTATTTATTTGGGAGTTAAACAAGCCGTAGAAATCAAGGAAACCTCGCTAATAGTAGATATTGGTGGTGGCAGTGTAGAATTTATTTTATGTAATGAAGAAAAGGCACTTTGGAAACAAAGCATAGAGATAGGCGGTCAGCGATTGATGGAAATTTTCATGAAATCGGATCCGATTTCTAACTCAGCAATCGGCAAAATGGACGATTATTTTCGCGAAAAACTTTTGGACTTAATGAATGCCTGCCACCAATATCAGCCCACTGTAATGATAGGTTCAAGCGGTTCGTTCGACACACTAAATGATATGAGCTGGTATAAAAACATCGGAGAATTACCTCCAAAAGAAGTGGTTAGCTTCAAAATGGAAATACGTGAATTTTATTTTTTCTACGAAAAATTGATATTCAGCAATAGGGAAGAAAGAATGGCAATACCAGGGATGGTAGAATTGCGGGTTGAAATGATAGTGGTGGCATCCTGTCTGATTAGATATTTAATTCAAACAATTGGAATTAAAGAATTGAAAATTTCCAATTTTGCTTTGAAGGAAGGCGTATTAAGTACTTTATAAATGCAAACCAATTATTACTTTTTAAGACAGCTGGCACCTGTATTAGCCCAAAAACTCGTTGGTCTAAAACTAATGGAGTGTTTTAGTCAGGAAAAAGAAGAAATGGTTATAGGTTTTGCTGCTGCCCGTGGCATTAAAAGTAATTACAAGCAATTCTTTATCAGAATCAGCGTAAAGCCAGAATTTCCTTGCCTTTATCTGACAAAAGAATATCGAAGAGCCAATAAAAACACAGTGGATTTATGGAGCGATATATACGATTTGGAAGTTAAGTCAGTATCGGTTTTTGAGAACGAACGTGCAATTAATATTGAATTAGAGGAAAATATAAACATTGTAATTAAGCTTTTTGGTAATCGATCCAATATTCTGGTTTTTGAAAAAGAGGATATTAAATGGGTATTTAATCAAAGTTTGAAATTAGATTTCGGGTTGAAGTTTTCTGCTTTAAACCGCCCTATTAACCAATCTTTCTCTGCGTTTAAAGATGAAAATGAAAACTACAAAAAGTTATTTCCCACTTTCGGGAAAATAGTTAATCATTACCTGGATCAAAAGTTTTCTAAAGACCTAACGGCAAATCAAAAATGGGCAGAGATTTCTGAGGTCATTAAAGCACTTGAAAGTCCAAAGTATTTCCTTAGTAAGATCGACGGCTCTTTGAATCTTATCCTTTTACCTATCGGCGAAATACATAAAGAATTTGAGGATGTAATAGAAGCCAGCAATGCGACCTTCATTTATGGAATAAAAGAAAAGCAGGCTGATAAAATAAAATCGGAGAATCTTAGAATCATAAGCCGGGAAATTAAGCACATTGATGTCTGGATTGCCCAGAATTCGGTTAGATTAGAAGAACTTCAGAATGGCTCCAGAAATGAGGAAATAGGGCATCTTTTAATGAGTAATTTACATCAGATTGCTTCTAATACTGAAAAAGTGGAGTTGGATGATTATTACCACAACAAAAAAATCTGGATAAAACTAAAAAAAGACCTCACTCCTCAAAAAAACGCAGAGAACTATTATAGAAAGGCAAGAAATGAGAAAAAAGAAATCGAAAATCTGGAGCAAAATCTAAAAAGTAAACTTTCGAGAAAAGAATACTTAATAAAGAAAGGCCATTTTATTTCTGAAATTGAAAACATTAAGGAACTTAGAAAGGAGATAAGTGAGTTCGCTACGCTAAAACCACTGGAAAAAAACAAAAAAGCTGCTGATTATTTCAAAGTACGAAAAATCGGAGGTTTTGAAATCTGGATTGGCAAAAATGCAAAAAATAACGACTTATTGACACTAAAATTTGCTAAAAAAGACGATATCTGGTTACATGCACGCGATGTCTCGGGTTCTCATGTGGTAATAAAAGCACAAGCAGGTCAGAAAGTCCCTGACTATGTAATTGAAAAAGCAGCGGCTATGGCAGCTTGGAATTCAAAAAGAAAAAATGATTCGCTTACGCCAGTGATTGTAACCCCGAAAAAATTTGTGAGAAAAATTAAGGGAAGTGCAGAAGGGCAAATGCTGGTTGAAAAAGAAACAGTAGTGATGGTAAAACCAGAGGATATCAGCGATTCTTAGAAAGTTTCACCGCTTCTTCGTTTCCGGCATAAGTATAAATCAAATTGATTCTTCCATTGGTATATAAATTCCATTTCCCTTCTTTATTTTTAAAAAATAAGCGGTGAGCTTGAAAATGGAAAACATCACCCGTTTGGGCAATTTCCATTAAAGCTTCTAAATTAACTTCCTGATTACTCGTAATTCCGGCAATTTTTTGTCCTTTACGAATTAAATTAATCTCAATTTGAGGAATATTCAGGCTTTTATCATTTAGTCCGTCAATCGCAAATGCCTCAATTTTAATCTTATTTTCCCCCTTAAAAAGCTTATCCTGTTGTGATAAAATTCTTTCGCCCGAAATAACTTTTAATTGAACATGAGATGGATTATAAACAGGTAAAATGGCAATTTCGCCTTGAGCCAAAATTTTAAAAGGAACTAACAAAAAGAGGAAAAATACAATTTTTGTAAACATCAGGAAGACTTTATTGGGTTATAGAAATGCACGTAGACCAAAGTACGAAAACAAATTAGTTTTGTGCAAAAAAAGAAAGTTATTTTTTCATATTTCCATGAAAAAAGCCAAAAACTGAGATATTTATTCGTATTCAAAAAATCTGTGCTAACTTTGTGCTTCGATAATAAAATCGAAAACCCCGTCTGTTTAAAATGCCAAAAAATTCCAATCTTAAATCAGTCCTGATTATTGGCTCGGGACCTATCATCATCGGCCAAGCTTGTGAATTTGACTATTCCGGTTCCCAAGCATCACGCTCACTTCGCGAAGAAGGCATTGAAGTTGCTTTGATTAATTCAAATCCTGCAACGATTATGACTGACCCGCTTAATGCCGATCATGTATACCTGTTGCCATTAGAGAAAAAGTACATTATTCAAATTCTGGAGAAGCACCAGGCCATGGGCAAGCCCATTGATGCTGTACTTCCTACCATGGGCGGTCAAACTGCCCTTAATCTGGCCATTGATTGTGATAAAGCCGGAATCTGGGAAAAATACAATGTACAGATTATTGGAGTGGATATTGATGCTATTGAAACTACTGAAGACCGTGAGCTTTTCCGTCTGAAAATGAATGAGCTGGGCATTAATGTTTGCAAAGGCAGAACAGCCAAATCATTTCTGGAAGGAAAAGAAATCGCTCAGGAAATTGGTTTTCCATTGGTAATACGTCCATCTTATACACTTGGTGGCTATGGAGGAGGATTTGTAAATACGCCTGAAGAATTTGACAAAGCGTTGAATAATGGCATGCATGCCTCGCCTATTCATGAGGTTTTGGTGGAGCAATCCATTTTGGGCTGGAAGGAATATGAGCTGGAATTACTTCGCGATAACATTGGAAATATAGTAATCATCTGTACGATTGAAAATTTCGATCCTATGGGTGTGCACACCGGTGACTCTATCACTGTGGCACCTGCTATGACTTTACCTGATACGGTTTATCAAAGAATGCGTGATTTGGCAATTCGGATGATGAATGGAATCGGTCAGTTTGCCGGTGGATGTAATGTACAATTCTCCCTTAATCCTGACAACGATGAGATTATAGCGATCGAAATCAATCCAAGAGTTAGCCGTTCGTCAGCACTTGCTTCTAAAGCAACCGGTTATCCGATTGCTAAAATTGCTGCTAAAATGGCCATTGGCTATAATCTGGACGAACTCATGAACCCGATTACGGGTAGTACTTCGGCATTTTTTGAGCCTGCCATAGATTACGTAATTGTGAAAGTGCCTCGTTGGAATTTCGATAAATTTCCAGGAGCAGATCGCCATTTGGGATTGCAAATGAAATCCGTGGGTGAAACTATGGGTATTGGTCGCAATTTCCAGGAAGCCCTACAAAAGGCTTGTCAGTCTTTAGAAATAAGAAGAAATGGCTTGGGAGCAGATGGAAAAGAGTTGCGTGATCAGGAAGCTCTTAAGGAAAGCTTGAAACATCCATCCTGGAACAGACTTTTCCATATTTACGATGCTTTTAAAGCAGGGCTTTCATTCAATACGATTCAGAAACTTACCAATATAGATAAGTGGTTTTTGCATCAGATTGAGGAAATGATTCATCTGGAAAAAGAAATCGAAGCCTTTAACCTGAATAATCTTCCGGCTGATCTTCTGCTTAGTGCAAAACAAAAAGGATACGCCGACAGGCAAGTGGCTCATTTGTTAAGATGTAAAGAAAGTGAAGTATTTAATCGACGCCAGGAACTGAATATCAATCGGGTATATAAATGTGTTGATACTTGTGCAGCTGAATTTTCTGCTGAAACACCGTACTATTACAGCACATTCAATATAACTCAAGGTGACCCTGAAAATGAGTCGGTACCATCGGATAAGAAAAAAATTGTGGTGCTGGGTTCGGGACCAAACAGGATCGGACAGGGTATTGAATTTGATTACAGTTGCGTGCACGGTGTAATGGCCGCAAAAGAATGCGGTTATGAAACCATCATGATCAATTGTAATCCTGAAACGGTTTCTACTGATCCCGACATTTCAGATAAACTTTATTTTGAGCCGGTTTTCTGGGAGCATGTTTATGATATCATTAGACTGGAAAAACCGGAAGGGGTAATTGTTCAGCTTGGTGGGCAGACAGCACTTAAAATGGCCGAGAAACTCACAAATTACGGCATAAAAATCATTGGCACTTCCTGGGAAGCTCTTGATTTAGCTGAAGACAGGGGACGTTTTTCTGAAAAACTTGTTGAACTTAATATTCCATATCCTCCGTTTACCACGGTTCGCACGGCAGATAAGGCAGTGGAAGTTTCGAAAGATTTAGGATTCCCGCTTTTGGTACGCCCGAGTTATGTATTGGGTGGTCAAAGTATGAAAATCGTGATCAACGAAACTGAACTGGAGCAACATGTGGTAAAAATCCTAAATGATATACCGGATAATAATATATTACTGGATCATTTTCTGGAAGGGGCAATCGAAGCAGAAGCTGATGCCATTTGTGACGGAGAAGACGCCTACATTATTGGTATAATGGAACATATAGAACCTGCAGGTATACACTCGGGCGATTCTTACGCTTTATTGCCAGCATTTGATCTGTCCGAAAACGTGCTAAAACAAATCGAAGATTACACTAAAAGAATCGCTATCGCACTGGATACCAGAGGCTTGATCAATATACAGTTTGCCATTAAAAATGAAATTGTTTACGTAATTGAAGCCAATCCGCGTGCATCGCGTACTGTCCCATTCATTTGTAAGGCCTATCAGGAACCTTATGTAAATTACGCTACCAAAGTTATGCTGGGTCATAACAAGGTGAAAGACTTCAATTTCCAACCTGTGAAAAAGGGGTATGCAATTAAGATTCCGGTATTCTCTTTCCATAAATTCCCGAATGTAAATAAGGAACTTGGGCCTGAGATGAAATCGACAGGTGAAGGTATTTATTTCATTGATGATCTTAAAGATGAATTTTTCCTGAATATTTACAACGAAAGGAATATGTATATGAGTCGTTGATCTTTTGGGAAATTCCTTAATGGTATATTTAGCATAAAAAGAATAATTTTGAAGTGCCACAAAAGATGTTGTGGCATTTTTTATGTTTTTTTCTTTTGAAAAGCTTAACTTAGTTTTTCAAAACAACCCTTCATTATGAAACAATTACTAATTTTAACAATTTTCAGCATATTTAACTTTCCTTCTTTTGCTCAATTTCCAAGCACAGAGCA